>JACQGW010000311.1 GCA_016199325.1 Chloroflexota bacterium | reverse complement strand
CGAACCGCCAAGACGCCAAGATCGCCAAGGAAGACGCCAGGAATGTCGATTGGTCGTTTGGTCAATCTCTGTGCAAACCGCTCCAATGGTGCATGACCTCTGGAGCAGTATGCAGGAAGGTCATCGCGTGTACCCCTCCCAACCGGTCGCTTGACTTCACGCTGATCGGGCCTATACTGGTCGTGTCGTTAGCGTTCAGCGATCGGCGGCCAGCCCTCAGCAGGATGACTCGTCAGGGTCGACAGTGGCGCAATCGCCGAAAGCTGATCGCTGACCGCTGAATGCTTGCCCGTAGGAGGCACGATGACCCGCGAGGTCTACACGTTGGGCTACAGCGCAGCGACCCAGCAATGGCTGGCGAGTCGGACCGCCGCCGACGCCGCCGCCTTCTTCCTCCCGTACCTACGTCCAGGCATGCGACTCCTGGACGCAGGCTGCGGTCCCGGGACGATTACGCTCGGATTGGCCAGCGCGGTTGCTCCGGGCGAGGTTGTCGGCCTTGACCTGGAGCCGAGCCAGATCGAGGCCGCGCAGCGGCTGGCAACGGGACAGCAGATCTCGAACGTTCGCTTCGAGGTCGGCGACGCCTACGCGCTGCCGTTTCCAGACGCCTCGTTCGATGCCGTCTTCGCGAACGGCCTCCTCGGCCACCTGCGCGACCCGCTGGCGGCACTGAAGGAGATGCGGCGGGTGCTGCGGCCCGGCGGGATCGTCGGCGTGAGCGACCCGGACTCGGCGACGCGGTTCTGGGCGCCGTCGACGCCGCTGGTCGAGCAGCACTGGGCGCTCTTCCTCCGGTACTACGAGCACAACGGCGCCAGCATCTACTACGCCCGGCATCAGCGCCGGCTGCTGCTGGAGGCCGGGTTCAGCCGGAGCGAGGGCTCCGCCGCCATCAACGCAGCGGGGAACGTCGAGGGCACCCGGCGCCTGGTCGCCATGTACGAGCGGCTGCGGAGCGACCCGCACTTCCGAAACACGGTGCTCGGCCAGGGCTGGGTCGACGAGACGACGCTCGACGCGATGGCCGTCGAGCTCCGCGCCTGGGGCGAGCGGCCCGACGCTTTCGGCGGCACCGTCCGCTGTTCGGCCGTCGGTTGGACGGATGGCGCCCAATCGTAGCAAACCGTAGGCCGTAGGTGAGGAACCGGGCGCTGATCAACTCTGACGAATCGATCCGGTCGCGGAATGTGTGGGCAGGAGTATCTGCCTGTCTGGAACGGGAGCAACTGAGCGATGGCTCAAGAGCAAGTGAAGATCGTTGAACCCACCGCCGTCCTGCCCGGACAGGAAGAAGCTGCGCCGCAGGGCGAGGAGGGCAGCGCACGAGCTTCACTCGCCAACGGATTCGTCGCCGCGGCTCGCTTTCTCCTGGAGTCGACGACCGGCACCGTCGGCTTCTGCCTGGTCGCCTTCTGGGTGCTGGTGGCGCTGTTCGCTCCCATCATCTCGCCGTACTCCCCGTATGAGCTCATCGGCGAGCCCCGGATGCCGCCGAGCGCCGAGTTCCCGCTGGGCACGGACCACGTCGGGCGAGATCTGCTGAGCCGGCTCATTTTCGGCAGCCAGGTGATCCTGACGCTGGCGCCGGCCTCGGTCCTGACGGCGACCGTCATCGGCATGACGCTGGGCATCTCCGCGGGCTACTTCGGCGGCCTGCTCGACGAAATCATCATGCGGCTGCTCGACGCCAAGATGGCGTTCCCTTCCCTCCTGCTCTATCTGATCATCATCGCGGCGATCGGGCCATCGGCGCTCAACGTCGTCCTGGCCATCACGCTGGGCTCGACGCCGGGGATCGCCCGCATCGTGCGGAGCCTGGTCCTCGACGTCAAGACGCGGGAGTACGTCGCGGCGGCGCGGATTCGGGGCGAGTCCAGCCTCTACATCACGCTCGTCGAGATCCTCCCGAACGCCATGGGGCCCATCGTCGTCGACGCCGCCATCCGGGTCGGCTTCGCCGCCTTTGCCATTGGCGGCCTGGGATTCCTTGGCCTTGGTCCGCCGCCACCGCTGCCCGACTGGGGCGGGATGGTCGCCGAAGGCCGGAGCTGGATCCTGATCGCGCCCTGGATCGTCCTGTTCCCCTCCATCGCCATCACGACGCTGGTCATCGGCCTGAATCTCTTCGCGGACGGCATGCGGGAGGTCAGCCTGAAGGCGTAGGGAAACGCTTGACAGCACCCCCGCCATGTGCTACACTCCAGCCGGAAAAGAGAATAGGCTCTGGGTGCCCCGTGAGGGGAGAATAGGGAAGCCGGTGCAAGACCGGCGCGGGCCCGCCACTGTAAGTGGGGAGTGACCCTACAGGATGCCACCGCCGTCAGGTGGGAAGGCGTGGGGGAGCGATGAGCCACAAGCCAGGAGACCTGCCCAGAATCATTTGACCACACGCTCGCGGTCAGGCGTAGGGTTCGTTCCGGAGTCTTTGCAAAAGCCCTCGACTAGCCATGGTGTTGGTCGGGGGCTTGTCCTTTTCTGCCCCCGATACCCCATAGCGACGGCCGATCCCCACCTGGCCATTGGCGAATCCGTCAACGCAGGACCACAGAGAGGTCGATTCGCAGGGGTGTCGCGTGGGTTTTGTCCTGGAAGCCAGCATAGAGGAGTTTCGCTATTGGCGGCAGCCGCAGCCGGCCATCAGCTCCATCGACTTCAGGGTGAGCAAGGGTGAATTCGTCGTCCTCACCGGGCCGTCCGGTGCGGGCAAGACAACCCTCTGCTATTGTCTTGCCGGAGTCATCCCCCATTTCGTCGGCGGCATCTACAGGGGCGTCGTCAGGATGGCGGGCCAGAGCCTCGCCGATCTGAGGCTGCCGGAAATTGCTGCCCTCGTCGGCCTGGTGCTGGAGCGGCCGGAGAACCAACTGTTCAACCTCACGGTAGAGGAAGACGTCGCTTTTGGCCCCGAGAACCTCTGCAAGGATCCGGACGAGATTCGCCATCGGTTACTCAGCAGCCTGGCCCTGGTGGGAATGCAGGATTTCACCAAGCGGGCGTCTGACAGTCTTTCGGGCGGCGAAACCCAGCGCGTCGTCTTGAGCAGCGTGCTGGCGACAGACCCTGATCTCTTCATCCTGGATCGGCCCGCCGCCGAGCTTGACCCGCTCGGCCGGAAGCAGGTCTACGAGAGCATTGCCCGGCTCAACCGGGAGGCCGGGAAGACCATCCTCCTCATCGAGGATCGCTTGAGCGACGTGTTACCCCTGGCTTCCCGCGTCCTCCTGATGACCGAAGGACGCATCGTCAAGGACGCTTCGCCCGAGGAGTTCTTCGACGACGAGGACGTCCTCACCCACGGCCTGCGGATACCTGACGGCATCAAGCTGCACCACTTGCTCAAGCGGCGTTCGCTGGCACCGGAGCGAGTGTTGCTCACTCCCGGCAGGCTGGCGGACCACTTGAAGCCCTTGATGGACATGACAAAGCTCGACTTGGCACGCGCCCCGATATCCTCCGCCGGCACGAATGGAGCCGGCAAGCACGACGATCGCCGCTCCGGCCCGCCCGTCGTGGAAGCACGCGCGCTCAGCTTCCGCTACCCACGATCGGACAGGTGGGCGCTGAAAGAGATCAGCCTCGCTTTCCAGCGCGGTGAGCTCACGGCCATCATCGGCGCGAATGGCGCAGGGAAAACGACGCTCGCCAAACACTTTGCGGGGCTCCTGAGACCGACGAGGGGACAGGTGTTTGTCAACGGGCAGGATAGCCGCGGGACCGCCACGGCCCGACTTTCCGACACCGTTGGCTACCTCTTTCAGGACCCCGACTACCAGATCTTCTGCGACTCCGTTTTCGACGAGGTCGCCTTCAGCTTGAAGATCCGGCGGATGCCATCGAACCAGATCGCGGAGCTGGTGGAGAACGCGCTCCACAAGATCGGACTTCTCGATGTGAGAGAGAGCCATCCGTACCGGCTGAGTCGGGGGCAACGGCAGCGCCTTGCCCTGGCCTCGGCGCTGGTTCACCGGCCCAGGGTGCTCGTGGTCGACGAGCCTTCGACAGGTTTGGACGATCAGGAGACCGTCCAGGTGATGGACCTGCTGACCGAGTTCCGTGAGGAGGGCGGAACCGTCCTCATGATCACCCACGACATGGAGCTGGTCGTTCGTTACGCCAAAAGGACGATCGTCATGGCCGGAGGCAGTGTCTTGCTCGACACGGCTACGGCTGAGCTGGCGGCCTCGGCTGATGTCTTGACGCAGGCAGCAATCCAGATCCCCGACCTCCACCAGCTCGCCCAGGCGCTCGGCCTTCCGTCAGCGTACTCTCGCGTGGAGGAGGTGGCACGACTGATCGTCAAGAGCTGCACCTAGTGTTTCGTTCATGCACCGTCGGAACCAAGCACCGCAACCGAGATTTCAAGGAGGATACTGTGGAGAGAGGCAGCGCGAGGGCATCCATCGGCACCAGTCTGTACCCATCGATGGGCTTCTGGCGGCTCGACAGCAAGGCACTGGTGGGCGGAGTCTTTTTCGGTATCGTCATGGTGCTCCTGGTGGGAGCAGGTGACAGGGCAGACACGGCACTGACCGGCGGAGCCTTCCTGATCTTTGGCGGGATCAGTTGGGCCACGATCATGGGCATTTCGACCCTCCTTTGCCGGCAACCCGGCGGGGTGATCGCCGGCCTCATGGAAGGGATCGTCGCCATCGCTGCCGGCATTTCGCCGCTGGCTGTAACGTTCCCCATCGTCAACGCGGCCGGATCGCTGGCGTATTCCCTGGTTGCCTGGAAACTACCGATGAGTAGCTGGGGCCACCATCTGCTCGCCCAGGTGGCCGGGAATCTCGTCGGCAACGCGCTGGTCGCGGTCGGGCTGTTCGCCATTCTCCAACTGCCGGTCGGCGTCATCCTGGTCTCGAGCGGCGTGACCATGGTCGCGAGCATCATCGGCGGGACCGTGGTGACCAAGGTTGTCGCGGAGACGGTGGCCAGGTCGGGCCTGCTGGATTAGTTCTTCTGCCGAAGGGTCATGTGCCGTTACTGACCGCCTACGCGTTCCGAGATACCTTCTTCCATCGGCTCGATCCGCGCACCAAGCTCGTCTGGCTCGTTGCGATGCTGGTCCTCTGCTTCGCGACGAGCCGGATTCTGTTGCTGCTGGGGCTCGTCGTCTTCGTTCTCGGCCTGTCCTGGACAGCCAGGCTCGACCTTAGGAGCTTCCTGCCGGTGACCAGAATGGTCAGTTTCTTTTCCATTGGCGTGATTCTCGTCCAGACCATTTTCCACGCTGAGGGGGAGATCCTTTTCCGTCTTGGCCCCGTGGACTTCTACGCCGGGGGACTCTGGCTGGCCGTTCAGGTGATCCTCCGGCTGTACTGCATCATCCTGCTTTTCCTGCAGTTTCTCATGTGGACTCACCCAACGGATGTGTCCCTTGTGTTGGTGAAGGCGAAGGTGCCCTACAAGTATGCGATGCTGCTGGGACTCACCCTTCGCTTCTTCCCCGTCTTCGAGCAGGAGTTGGCAGCCATCTACGAAGCTCAGGAAGCGCGTGGGTTGGACCTGCGGGGCTCCGTGCGACGGGCCCGAGCTTTCGTGCCGATCGTCGTGCCGTTCTGCTTGCGGACGCTCCGTCGGGCCAACGAAGTGGCGCTGGCGATGGAGTTACGAGGGTACGGCTATCGTCCAGAGCGTACTTTCCTGCGCACGATCGAGTATCGCCGGGTGGACCAGGCGGTAACGGCGGCGATCCTTATTTGTCTCGCCGCCTACTTCGCCGCTTGGATGTACCGTTTCTGACGGAGCAGATCGCTCAGTCCCGGATGTTCTCCAACCCCGTCAGCAGCAAGGGCAAGGTTACCTCGGTCGGTGGATAGCAGAGGCTCTCGCTGCACGCCTGGTATCGCACCCGGAGGGTCAGCGTGACGTCGCCAAGGTTCTGAAACAGGACCACCGGTATGCTGCCACGAACCGTGCCTTCGTAGACGAGGAACTGCTCGTCCAAACCCTCCACCTGGAACGGCCGCGGTGCCGGGAGCTCTACCGGGCCGGCCTCGAGGGCTTCGAGCGGGTCGATCGCGACGGTCAAGGGCGTATAGCCGTCGGGGACAGGTTGGCCGTAGACGTGCAGGCCCGGCGCGATCTCGATGTCCAGATCCAGTCGCAGCTTCTGGTAGGGGCGGTAGGTGGCCGAGCCGGACCAGACCGTGATCCGGAGATCCTCCGTCTCAGCCTGCGCCCTGGCGGCCGAGCGGGTACTCTCGCCGCCGAAGCTCGTCTCCACCAGCGCGGCGGCCGTCGGGCGCACCCGGTAGCTCTGCTCGAAGTGCTTCTCGACGACGATCCCGTCCTCGTCCAGGACGAACGTGCCGGGGTACGGTACGCCGTGGTGGTAGTCCCGGGTCTGGCCGCCGTAGTGGGCGTGCTGCTGGTCCAGATGGGTGTTCAGCAATCCGAGTGCCCGAATGGCATGGCTGCCTTCGTCGGAGAGCAGGGGATACGTAACGCCGCGCTTCTCGGCGAACGCGGCGAGGACGCTGACGGGATCGTAGCTGACCGCGAAGGCGGCCACACCTACCCGATCGAAATCCGACAGGCTGTCTTGCAGCTCGACGAGCTGCGTCTTGCAGAACGGTCACCAGCTCGCGCTGCGGTGAAAGACGACGACCGCACGCCGTCCACCCCGAACGGCGTGCAGGTCAATCGGCCGGCCGTGCTGGTCGGGCAAGACGACGTCGGGAAAGCGGCTGCCCACCGCCGGGCCGATCCGCGTAAAGTCGAGCGCCGGCATCGGCGGTCTTTCGGTGATCATGGCTGGCGTGCTCCCTTCAGAGGTGATGTATGCTAACCCGAAGCTCAGGTGGACGGGACACCGCCCTGGCTCCAGTATACGCACCATCATAGCATCTCTCGGTATTTCTGCAACTCGCGTTTACCTGCTTGTTAACCTACGGCTGCTATCATCGGCCCGGCTGCTGAGCGATCATTCCCCGCAAGAGGAGATGCCCTATGAGCATGCCGGTGTGGGTCACCGTCATGCTCCAAGCAGGAGCGGAAACGAAATGGCTACGATGGCTGGCTTCTCGGGATGGCTGTTTGGGACTGCGGCAGCCGCTTTGCCCCTCATCTCGGTAGCCACCGCCTTCTGGCTCCAGCGGCACGCCGGAACGCACGACTCGTCCAGGTACTGGCGATGGGACCTGCTGCAGATCCCCTGGGTGAAGGCGGCGCTCAAGCACCCTTGCCATCTCTTCGACGAAGCCCGGGCCGCGCTGCGCGGCCTCGGCCCGATCGTTGCCGGCACCCTGATCTTCTCGCTGGTCAACCTCTGGCTCTTGAGCCTGCCCATGCACGGGCGGACGGCAATGTGAGCATAGAATGGAGAATAGGAGGAGGGGGTTATGAGACGGGTTCCCGCGCTTCTGCGGTTCCTCTGGCTCGCCGCGCTCGGCGCTTTCGTGACCATGGGTGCGCCGCCGGCCCTGGCGAACGGCAACGACCTGCACATCGGCGGCATCCACATCGGCATCCCGCCGGTGGTGGCCTGGATCAGCGGGGGAGGCCTGGCCCTCGTCTTCGTGATGCTGTTCACGGGCTGGGCGGTCTCCTACTCGTCGCAGCAACGCAAGCGCCGCGAGGATGGGAAGGATGGGAAGGAAGAAGTAGCCGCGGATACGCATGCCGTTCGGAGCTCAAAGGATGGAGAGGAGGAACCACATGGCGACCAGTAGCGAGCCACAGGGTCTGGGATTCTACGTTGCCAGCATCAAACGGTTCAGTCGGAACGCGCGCCTCTACCTGACGTACTCCCTGCTGGCCGGTCTCGGGTCGGGCATCTGGAACGTGATGTTCAACCTCTATCTGCTGCGGATCGGCTTCGACGTGACGTTCATCGGAACGTTCTGGCTGGTGGACATGCTCTTTCATGGTCTCTTCGCCTTCCCGGCCGGCCTGATCGGCGACAAGATCGGCCGGCGCAAGACCTTCATCCTGGCGACGATGATCAACATCCTGGCGCGGGGGGCGCTCCTGTTCACCCTGGACCCGACCATGCTGCTCATCCTGGCGGCCATCGCCGGGGCCGGCGAGGGCTTCCACGCCGTCGCCGGGGCACCGTTCATGATGGAGAACAGCGAGCCGGAGGAGCGTCCGCTGCTCTTCAGCCTGGATTCCTCCTTCGGCATGCTCTCGAGCTTCGTCGGCGCCCTTTCGGGCGGCTTCCTGCCGCTCCTGTGGGCCGGCGGGCTCGGGCTGCAACAACTGGACCCCCTGGCGGCCCGGCTGGCGCTGGTTACCTCGCTGCCGCTGACCTTCATCGCTCTGACGCCCCTGGCCGTCATGCGGGAGAAGGCGGTCGATCTGGTCGAGAGCTTCGCCGATCTGTTCACCCTGCGGAACATCGTCAGCCACGGCGTCATCGTCAAGCTCGTGGTCTGCAGCAGCCTGATCGGCCTCGCCTTTGGCCTGAGTACGCGCTTCTTCAACGTGTTCTTCGCCGAGGCCCATCGTGCCAGCGACGACCAGGTGGGCCTCGTCATGGCCATCGGCTCCCTGGGCGCAGCGATATCCATCCTCCTCTCGCCGGCCATGACGAGGCGGTGGGGGAAGGTGCGCAGCATCCTCTTCTCCCAGGCGAGCTCGATTCCCTTCCTCCTCCTGATGGCCGCCGTCCCAGGGCTGTCGCTGGCCGCGACCCTCTTTATTTTCAGGGGGGCCCTCTACGGCATCTCGATGCCCCTGCGGAACCAGCTCTCGATGGAGTTCATCGTCTCCCGGGAGCGCGCGACGACCGCAGGCTTGACGCACATGGTCTTCGACCTCGGCGGGTCCTTCGGGGCGGGGTTCGCCGGGCTCCTGATGGTCGGGGGCAACTTCCTGCCGTCCTTCGCGACGGCCTCCGCCATCTTCCTGGTGCCTGCCGTGCTCTACTACGTCTTCTTCATGCCGATGGAGCAGAAGCAAGCGAGATTGGGCCTGGCACGATGAGGCCAGAGCGCCTCGACCGTGCCCTCGTTTACCTGGATGTTAACCTACGGCTGCTATCATTGGCGCCTGGCTGCTGAGAGCTAAGTAGGTAGCAGAAAGTGGCTTGCACTTTTGGCCTGCACAGGGCCGCTTTTGGGTGCAAGGAACTTTCTGATAGGTACTTAGAGCGGTTCGCAGAAGAATCTCTGCGAACCGCTCTAATCGGTACATCTGGCAAGCCCGTTAGAGACTGGTCAGCCTGCCCTTTGTCATGCTGAGCCTGACCATTGTCATGCTGAGCTGACCATTGTCATGCTGAGCCGCAGCGAAGCATCTCCCGGTCGCTGCCGGTTGGAGTCGGGGAGATGCTTCGCTGCGGCTCAGCATGACGGACAAGGAGATCGCTGCGGCTCAGCATGACGGACAAGGAGTCGCTGCGGCTCAGCATGACGGAGAGAAGGAGATGCCCCGTGAGAAGGCCGACATGGATCACCCGGTCCGTGGTCTGTTCGTTCATCCTGTTGAGCCTGCTCTGGATGCTGTTCGTCCTGACAGACGGCCTTTCGACCGGATCCCGCTCCGGCATCACCCTGGCCGCTCCGGCGACGCTGTCGGCCACCTGCACCGTCACCAGCACGCTTGACGGCGGCCCCGGCACCCTGCGCCAGTGCCTCTCCGTCGCCCAGACCGGCGACACCATCACGTTCGACCCGGCCGTCTTCCCGCCGACCAGCCCGGTGACCATCGTTCTGACCGCTCCATTGCCGGAGGTCACTCAGGGCAGCCTGACCATCGACGCGAGTGACGCAGGGGTGGTGCTGGACGGCAGCGCCACACCGACGAGCACGGCCGGCCTTCGGCTGCTCTCCAGCGGCAATGCCGTCAGAGGCTTGCAGATCGTCCGTTTCCCCGGCGACGGCGTGCAGATCTCCGGCGGCGCTCAGCGCAACACGATCGGCGGCGACCGCACAGTCGGCGTTGGGCCGACCGGGCAGGGCAACCTCATCACCAGAAACGGGGGGAATGGCGTCTCGATCATGGGGGCCGGCACGATGAGCAACACCGTGGCGGGCAACCTCATCGGACTGGACCGAGACGGCACGCCGGACATCCGGGTGCAGGCGATGGCCATCTCTCCGGCCTTCGCCGGCGACCAGACCCTCTTTCTGGGCACGCGGTTTCACGGCGTCTGGAAGACGACCGACGGCGGGAGCACCTGGGCAGCCGTGCGCAGCGGGCTGGTGGTTTCCAACGTGCTCTCCCTGGCCGTCTCACCCAACTACGCCACCGATCAGACGCTCTTTGCCGGCACGGCTCGCGGCGACGTCTTCAAGTCGACCGACGGCGGCGCCGGTTGGACCATGGTCGGCAGCGACTTCATCGCATCGGTCAGCAGCCTGGCCCTTTCGCCCAACTATGCCGGCGACCGGACGGTCTTTGCCGGGACCGCGATCGGCGTCTACGTATCGTTCGACGGCGGCACCACCTGGGAGGGGCGAAAGAACGGTCTGACGAACCTGACGGTCAATGCTCTGGCCATCTCACCCAACTACGGCGTCGATCAGACCGTGTTCGTCGGGACAGACAAGGCCAGGGTCTTCAAGTCGGTCGACCGGGGCAGCACCTGGATGCAGGTCAGCGGGAGCTGGGCACAAAGGAGCGTGCTTGCCCTCGCCATCTCCCCCGGCTACGCCGGCGACGGCACGCTGTTCGCCGCCGCCTCCTGGGGTGATCCCGGTTGCAGCACGCTGTTCAAGTCCACCGATGGGGGCGGGAGCTGGCAGCCGGTGGGCGGCAGCCCCGCCTGGTGCGTGATCCGGGCCCTGGCCGTCTCACCCACCTACGCGGCCGACCAGACCCTTTTCGTCGGCGACGAGTGGAGCGGGTTCTATCGCTCGACGGATGGCGGAACGACCTGGGCGCGCACGCTGAGCGGCCACCAGGACTGGGCCATCGGCGTGTCGCCGAGCTTCGCGAGCGACCGGACCGTCTTCGTCGGCAGCCGGGTCGACGGCGTCTTCAAGTCCGTAGACGGCGCCAGCACCTGGCAGCACCTCTCCAGTTTGACTGAACGAGGAAACTCTGAAAACGGCGTGGTCATCCGAGACGGCGCTCAAGGGAATGTCGTCGGCGGCAGCCAGCCCGGTGCTCGAAACGTCATCAGCAACAATGGCCGTGATGGCGTTTCCATCTCGGGCAGTGACACGGTCAGCAACACCGTCATCGGCAACTACGTCGGCACGGACGTTACCGGCGCCGGAACCCTGGGCAACGGCATGAGCGGCGTCGAGATGGTGGATTCCGCGCATGGAAACGTGATCGGTGGGGCCACTGCCGGGGAAAGGAACGTCATCAGCGCCAACGGCCACCGTGGGGTCGAGCTGGGCGACCTCACCACCGACAACGTCGTCATCGGCAACTACATCGGCACCGATGCCACCGGCACCGTCGCCCTGCGGGACAACGGCTACTCCGGCGTCTGGATTCGGAATGGCGCGCAACGGAACCGCATCGGCGGAACGCTGCCAGGCGAGCGAAACGTCATCAGTGGCAACGACGGGACCGGCGTCGCCGTCGAGAGTGCCTCTCGCAACAACATCGTCAGCGGCAACTTCATCGGCACCGACGCGCTCGGCCTGGCCGCTCTCTGGAATCGGGGAGACGGCGTTTCCCTCTACGGCGCCGCCGAGAACGACGTCGCCAACAACCTGATCAGCGGGAATCGCGGCGCTGGAGTCTCCATTTCTGACTCCACGTCGTTCGGCAACACCATCGCCGGCAACTCCATCGGCACGAACGTCAGCGGCACCCTGCCCATCAGCAACACCCGGGAAGGCGTGACCATCCGCAACGGAGCGAACAAGAACCGGATCGGCCCCGGCAACGCCATCGCCTACAATGGCTGGAAGGGCGTGTCGGTGTCGCAAGGCGACTCTTTGCGCAACACCATCACCGCCAACAGCATCTACAGCAACACCGACCTGGGCATCGACACCATCGACGGCGGAAACAGCAACCTGGCTCCACCGCGCATCCTGAAGGCAGACCTCCCCGGCGGCGTGGTCGGCGGCACGGCCTGTGTGAGCTGCACCGTCGAGGTCTTCTCCGACGCCGCCGAGGAGGGGCGCGTCTATGAGGGCAGCACCGTCGCGACTGCGGCCGGGGTCTTCGTGCTCCAGAAGGGCGCTCCCCTGGCAGGGCCGAAAGTCACCGCGACGGCCACCGATACGGCCGGCAATACGTCGGAGTTTGGCGGCCTGGCGCCGCGCCCTCTGCGTATCTTCGTCTACGACGACTATGAGGAAGACGGCTACAGCGGCTCGCTGCGAGAGTACCTGGAGGCGCGCGGCCACTCCGTGACCTACTCCCACGATGGCGTGGGCGACGTCGACGTCTGGGCGCGCTTCGGCGAGTACGACGCCATCCTGGCCATCCACACCACCGGCGGCGGCACGCTGACCAATCTCCAGACCTGGTTCCAGAACGGCCGCGGCTACGTCGCCATGCTCGGCTCCAATATGTGGAACGATGGCAACGACTCCTACATCCGCACCCTGCTGGGGGTGAGCAACGACGGCAACGTGGGCGAAGGCTGGACTCCCGGCGAGCTCGCCTGGGCCGACCCCGGCCACCCCATCGCTCACACGCCCAACGACAACTGGCCCATCACGGGTATCCCGGCGGGGCAGAACCAGTACTACGTCGGCATCCTCGGCGGCCAGACGGTCGTGGCGGGCACCGGCGGGGCGGTCGTCCAGACCCGCGATGGGCTGGAGGGCGCCGGCCGGATCGTCGTCGTGGGCACCAACTATCACGGCGGCGACCGGACCGACCCCGAGGCGCGCGCGCTGGTCGAGAACGCCCTGGTCTGGGCGGCGAACGCCCGGCCGGCGGCGTGGTTCCAGCCGTCCTTCCGCTCCCAGGTGGCGTTCCCCGGCACCGTCGTGAGCTACCCCTTCCGCCTGGTCAATCGCAGCGGGCAGGAGACGACCTATCAGCTCTCGGCGGACGGCAACGCCTGGCCCACGTCCTTCGTGGATAGCGCCGGAAACGCCATCGCCAGCGTCGGCCCGCTGCTGGACGGTGGCTGGGCGGACCTGACCGTGCGCGTGCAGATCCCGCCCACGGCGACCGTCGGCGCCGCCGATCTGGCGACGGTGCGCGGCACGGCCGCCCACGACCCGGCCATCGTGGCGGCAGCCCAGGTGCAAACCTTTGCCCCCGGGCCGCCGCACCGCGTCGACCTCGCCGCCCTGCCCTACCAGGTCGGCAGCGGCGGCACCGCGGTGGTCACGGCCACGGTCACCGACCGCAGTGGCGTCCCCGTGGTCGACGGCACGGTCGTCGCCCTGGCCGGATCGCCTGCCACCGGGGGTGCGGCAGGAACGGTCGGCCCGACCAGCGTCACCACGCTGCGAGGGGTCGCCACAACCACCTTCACCGCCGGCTCCGCCTGCGCCCTCGCCGAGATTCAGGCCCAGGCCGGCGACGCCCGAGGGTGGGCCTACGTGAGCGTGGCCGCGAGCGGCCCGACGGAGATCCCCGGCGGGAGCATCGCCACGCACACGACCTGGACGGCCTGCGCCGGCCCCTATCTGGTGCGCGGCGATCTGACCGTCAACCCCGGGGTGGTGCTCACGATAGAGCCCGGGACCCAGGTGCGCTTTGACGGCGGCAGCGGGCTGTTCGTCCAGGGCACACTCAACGCCCAGGGGCGCGCCGACGCCCACGTGCTGTTTACGGCGAACAGCGCCGGCCCGACCCCGGGCGCCTGGAAGGGCATCGTCTTTGGCGACCAGGCGAACAGCGCGACCGGCCGCCTGGAGTATGCCACGGTGTCCTACGCCGGGCAGAAGCACGGCAAGCTCGGCGGCGAGTATTCGGCCGGCGTGCTTGTCTACCGCGGCGCACCGCAGATCAGGCAGAGCCTCATCCAGCGGAATGCGGGGTACGGGGTCTGGGCGGCGCGGGACTCGCTGCCGGTCATCGCCGACAACACCATCTGGCACAACGACGGCGGCATCCTCATGGGCTCCGCCTATCTGGCCGCCGGCGACGTCCCCATCCCGGCCGGTGAGCAGGCGGACGTCTGGTGGCGCTATCGGGCCTTCAGCGCCCCCGGCCCGGGCTGGCAGAGCGACCTGGCGTTTGACGACTCGACCTGGAGCCTGGGCCTCACCCCCATCGGCGATGGCGGGCAGAAGACCTACCTCGAGCTGGAGGGCGGCACGATGTACGCCCGCAAGGTGATCACCCCGACCGCTCCTCCAACGACCGCGTATTACCTGCGGGTGAGCCGGGATGATATGGCGACCGTCTGGGTGAACGGCGTGGCCGTCTTTACCGATACGCGGGGCGGCGGCTCGCAGTGGACCCCCTACATTCCGGTCACGCTCGCCCCCGGCCCCAACCTCATCGCCGTCGAGATGCAGGACAGCGGGAAGGGGGGAAACTACCTCGACCTGGAGCTGGCGGGCGGCTCCCTCCAGCAGGCGGCGATCTCCGGCAACAGCCTGCGGGGCAATGGCAATGGCAAGAGCGACTGGCCGGGCATCCGCATCGCCGATTCGTCGCCGTTGGTTGCGCGCAACGAGATCCGGAACAACGACGCCGACGGCCTGCTGGTGGAAGGCTACTCCTGGCCGATGATCCGCAACAACCGGATCCATCACAACGGCAACGGCATCCGCTTCGGACTCTCGTCGCGGGGTGGGGGACCGTTCGTCTCCAACAATACGCTTGACGGCAACCGGGGGTACGGCATCTGGTGGGAGAGGGATGGGACGGTCGAGCCGACCATCGAGAACAACGTCGTGACCGGCAACAACAAGGGTGGCATCGCCTGCAAGTCGGCCCGGTATTCCGTGCTCCGCTACAACGATGCGTGGGGCAACCCGTCAGATTACTCCGGGTGTCCTGCGGGAGCCGGAAACATCTCGCGCGACCCGCTCTACGCCGATGCGGCTCGCGGGGACTACCATCTCCGGCCGGGCTCCCCCGCCGCCGACGCCGGCAACCCCGACCCGGCTTTCGACGATGTGAACGGCACGCGCAACGACATGGGGGCCTACGGCGGGCCCTGGAGCTTTGCCCTGCGAGCCGTCTTCCCAAACCAGATGCCTGCCAACCAGACCCAGTGGGTGCGGATCACCGGCCAGGGCTTTGCCGCCGGCGCGATCGTTCGCCTGGCCGAAACCGAAACCGTCCTGAGCGAGTCTCACTGGGAGAGCGAGAGCGTCCTCTCGGTCAGGGTGCCGGCCGGGCTGGGGTGGCACCTGTACACGCTGGCCGTAACCAACCCGAACGGCGAGTCGGCAGAACTGCCCGGCGCCTTCACGATCAGGCAGCCGCCGGCCCCCGATCAGGTGCGTGTCGACGCCCTGACGGTGAGCAACCTGAGCGACGTGTCCTTCGTGCTGTCCTGGGCTACCAACTATCCGGTCCGGGGTCAGGTGCGCTACGGCATCACCAACACCAACGGCCTCACCCAGACGCTCGGCCTCGTCGGCGACACCTGGGGGCCGGAGTACTACGGCCTGACTCACCACGTGGTGGTGGGCGGGGTGGACCCGGCTTCGGGCGGGCCCTCCGATATCCACAACCTGATCCCCTCCACGACCTACTGGTACGAACTGCTGCTGGACGGCTACCCGGCGCCCTACGCCACCGGTACGGTGCGCACGCCCCCGACGCTGGCTGTCCGCACCTCCGATGGTCGCTGGGGCCGGGTGAGTGCAACCGGCGGGCAGCCATTGGGGAATGTGCTGGTCTACCTGACGCTGAAACGGGAGGACCGCAGCGAGCAGTCCAGCCTGCTCTCGGCGCGGACAGACCAGGAGGGTAGGTGGTACATCGACCTGGGCCGGGCGCGGACGGCGGACCTCGCAACGCCCTTCATCTACACCTCGACCGACCGGCTGCGACTGCGAGCGGAGGCGCCGCCCTGGGGACGGGGAGGGCGCACGGTGACCGCCGGGGAGGCGCCCCCCATCGACCTGGTCGTCTATCCGATCTCGACCCGCACATTCCACTTCGGTCCCGGGTGGAACCTGATTGCCCTGCCGCTGTTGCCGCTCGACGAGAACCAGCCGCCCACCGTATCGGCGATCGCCCAGGCGGTCAACGCCGGGGGCGAAACCCGGCTGATGCAGGTCTATCGCTACGAGAGCGGTCAATGGTTCGGAACCGTTGTGAGCGGCACCGAGGTCGTGGACGACTTCGCCCTGCGGCCGGGTGAGGGGTATTTCCTGCGCTTCACCAGTTGGGCAGAGTGGTCGCTGGCCGGGCGCGAGCACGCCGGGCCGGTATCGGTCACGCTTCAGGCCGCCTGGAACCTTCTGGGCGTGCCCTACCCGCGCGACCTTCAGGCGGCAGACGTGGTGGCGGCGGCCGGCATGCTGAGCGGGACGGTGCGCCCGCGCATCGCCGAGGTGGACCGCTGGGTCTACGGCGGATACGAGGGGCATGTGGCCGGCTACGGGCTGAACAACTTCCGCGTCGAGGAGACCCGGGGCTACTTCATCCGAGCGGACGAACCGTTCGTCTGGGTGCCACGCGACTAGAGCGGTTCGCAGAGATGTTGAGCCGCCGAACGGGCGTGTGTAGCGTGCGTAGGGGCGCAATTCATTGCGTCCAGGTCGGGCGTGATGAATCACGCCCCTACGGAGGATGGCCCAATCGTTGTGCACACCGCTCTAGTACAGACCGGCGTAGATGAGCCGGTAGTTCTCCGGTAGGCGGTGGCCGTCAGCGACCGCATGAACTACTGGCCTATTTCCGCTTACGTGTACGAGGCTTACTGGACGGCTCCCCGCTCCCGCAGCGCCGCGACGGCGGCCTCGTCGTAGCCGACCTCGGCCAGGATTTCGTGGGTATGCTGGCCGAGCGTCGGCGGCGCCCGGCGGATGCTCGGCGGCGTCCGGCGGAGCCGGTAGGGCGGCGCCGTCAGCGTGACCGTGCCCGCCTTCGGATGCGGCACCTTCTGGAGGTGGCCGAGATGGCGCACCTGCGGGTTCGCGAAGACCTCGTCCAGCGACGCGATGACGCCGCACGGAATGCCGGCCTCTTCGAGGAGACGCAGCAGATCCGCCGTCGAGAACGTGCGGAACCGCGCTTCGACGATGGGGATGAGCGCCGGCCGGTTCTGGACGCGGTCGGCGTTCGTCCGAAAGCGCGGGTCGTGCTGGTACGCCTCGAGGCCCAGCGCCTGGCAGAACTTCGCCCAGAGCGCGTCGTTGCCGACGGCGATGTTGACGAATCCGTCGGCGGTCGGGAGGGTTTCGTACGGCGCGATACTCGGATGACGGTTGGCCATCCGGCGGGGGTTCCGGCCCGTCGCAAAGTAGCTGGCGGCCTGGAAGGTTAGCAGGCCGATCTGCCCGTCGAGCAGCGACGTGTCAACCTGCTGACCCTCGCCCGTTCGCTGGCGGTGGAACAACGCCGTCACGACGGCGTAGGCGGCGAGCATCCCGGCCGTCAGGTCGGCGACCGGCACGCCGACCTTCGACGGCGGCCCCTCTTCGGGCCCGGTCAGGCTCATCACGCCGCCCATCCCCTGCAAGATGTGGTCATACGCCGGCAGGTGGGCGAGCGGGCCGGTCTGCCCGAAGCCCGAGACCGAGCAGTAGACGATGTCCGGCCGGATGGTCTGGACGGCCTCGTAGCTGAAGCCGAGCCTCGCGAGGGCGCCGGGGCGGAAGTTCTCCAGGAGCACGTCGGCGCGGACGATCAGGCGGCGTAGCACCTCGGCGCCCTCCGGCGTCTTCAGGTTGATGGCGATGCTCCGCTTGTTCCGGTTGAGCGACATGAAGTAGGTGCTTTCGCCATTCAGGAAGGGCGGACCGAACTGGCGGGACTCGTCGCCGGTGCCCGCCGGCTCGACCTTGACGATATCGGCGCCCATGTCGCCGAGCATCATCGTACAGTACGGCCCGGCCAGCACCCGGGTCAGATCCAGGACGGTGATCCCCTCCAGTGGCAGCATCGATGTATCCTCCTCGCTTGCTGTATGTCGTCTCTGTCTACGCCGAGACCGTGATCCCGTTCGTCACACGATAATACTCGATATAGCCGCACCCGGGTCGATCTGCACTCACGGACCTCCGGTGAGAATGCTTCCAGGACGGCGAGCACCTTGTCGACAGATTCTTGAAAGCGATGGTACGGCCCTTGCCCCCGCCGCAAGTAGCATGAAATGGGCAATCAGGTTCCTTCGGTGGATGGGGCTCGCCGTCCTGGCGCTGGCCGGGCTGCTCTTTTCGGGCCTCTTTGTGCCGAGCCCGCTGACGTGGGGCGCCGCCGGTCCGCCCCTCGTCCTGGACCCCGTTCCGGTTCAGCAGGGCGGGCGGCTGCGCGTGGCCGGCCGGGGGTTCTTCCCCGGCGAGTCCATCGAGCTTCACGCCGGCCAGGCGACTGCCGGCCGGCGGACGGTCGATCTCCGCCAGTCGCAGGCCAACCTGCGGGGCCTCCTGGAGCCGACCGACCTGGCTCTGCCGGCAGACCTCACCTCCGGCACTCACCTGCTGGAGGCAGTCGGGCAGCTCAGCCGGCGGCGGAGCACCGCCGTCCTGTACGTCCGCGCCAGGGAGCCCTGGATCACGCTGGGCACGGCTGAAGTGAAGCCGTTTGAGCGCCTGGGGCTCGTCGCCGGCGGGTTCAAGCCGGGCGAGCGGGTGGTTGTCTCCCTGGAGCCGAAGCAGGAAGAGGGCGAGCAGGCGTCACGGTCGTCGGCCGAGCCTGCCGGGCCGGTGGAGCTGGGCGCGCTCTCGACCGACCCGGCCGGGAACACCGCCTGGAGCGAGCTGATCGTGCCCCGCGCCGACTTCGGAACCTACGTGCTGGTCGCACGCGGCGAATCCGGCGGGCAGGAACTGAGGCGAGACGTCACGGTCAACCCGGTCCGGCCCAGTGTCGAGCTCAGCCCGTGGGCCGGCCCGCCCGGCACGAAGGTCCAGATGAACGCGCAGGGGTTCGCGCCGGGTGAACGGGTCCGAGTCTATTTCGGCACGGACCCGCGTGAGGCCGTGACTCTCGATGCCGACCAGCACGGCAACTTCTGGGGGGCCGGCCCCGCCCCTGTGCCCTACGCCGCCGGCTCCGGCCCGTTGACCGTCACGCTCATCGGCGAAGACAGCCGCGCCTTCGCCACGCTGGAGTTCAAGGTGCTGGCCCCCAAACCCTGGCTGGAGCTGACGATGTGGTGGGGGCCGCCTGGGACGCCGGTCGGCTTCAGCGGCGGCGGCTGGGCGGCCGGCGAGCGCGTCAGCTTCCACGTCGGCAGCGCCGGGGCGCCGGCCGTCGGCGAGGGTCAGGCCGACGACTACGGCTGGCTCCGCGCCGGCGGCGCCGTCTCCGTCCCGGCCGATACCGCCGCCAGCGTCACCTTCGTCGCCGTCGGCCAGGAGAGCGGCGCCACCGCCAGCGCGAGCTTCAAGATCGTCTATCCCTTCGGCCTCGCGCCTCCCGAGACGGCGCCGGGGCGCTCGTCTCCTTGAGCAGATAGCGGTTTCTTAGCTCAAGGACGAACCGCCAGGATACTGACCGATAGGGCAACAGGTGAATGCTCGACTCTCCCGCGAGGCAAGGCAGATCGAACTTCCTGTCGAGACCCAGGAGCAGAGCTGTGAGCTCCGTCTGTGCCGCCGAGCCATCCGGAACAGTGCTCGCTTCGAGTCGACGAGGAGGTATTGCCGTCCATGGACCGCGCATCGGTAGAGCGGTGAATGTCGATCTGGTCCAGTCGGGCATCATGATGAGACCACGCACGCCGCGCGAAGCGGTTCTACACGACCGAGCCGAAGATATCGCCGTTCCGACCGATTTCCTCGGCAATCGGTTGATCGTACCGGATCACGACGACCCGGCAGCCTCTGTCCTCGAGCTCTGCTCGCAGAGCCCGATCCTGCGTCACCTGGGTGGGCACATCATGATGTGGCCCGTCGACGAAGACGCAGATCCCCCGGATGCCTTCTCGTTCATAGTAGAAGTCCGGCTGTACCGCAAGATCGTCGATGGGGCGATACTGGGCGTGGTCAGGCAGCCGCAGGCGATGCTCGAACAGGTATCGCAGGAACTGGCGTTCGAGATCGGAGTTGGGATCCGTTCGATCCACCAGCCAGCGGTACTGCTCGTCGTACGAGCGGCGCGCAGTGATCAGCAACGTCTCCGAACGCGACAGCGCCAGGAGGTAGTCCTGGATCGCGTAACGATTGATCTCGCGATGGTGGAGCTGGTTCGAGTAGCTGAGGAGACAATCGTAACAGCCGGCCGCGCATCGCTCGGTCCAGCCCGATTCGTCGGCGCCGGTCTCTGGATCGAAGTGGCAGATCCGGAGCGCCTCGCAAGCGATGTCGGCGAATGCCCTCCGTTCGGTGACCAAACGAGCCCAGACGCCGGTCCCGCCCTCTGCCGCCTCCCAGAGCAATAGCCGCTGGTGCGCCCCCTCGCCGATCAGCTCGACGGCGACTTCTTGCTCTTCGACCTGAAAGACGGATTGAATCCCGCGTTGCAGCGCGTAGCCGAGCGTCGTCAGGAATACCCGACGATCGACGGGTGGCGCGACCGGGCGCAGTAGGAAGAGGTTGCGGCTGTCGGTCACGTACGGCTTGACGCCCGATAGGGGGACTCTGGCGCCGGGATCAGGCGTAACGTGGTCGTCGACGTCGTCGTCGTCCTTGCGACGCCAGCGGCCGGTCTCGCCGTCGATCGTGAAGCCGTTGCGATTGGGGGAGCGCCGCCATCCGTGGTTGATCCGCCAGATCACTGCCTGCGGGGCCGAGGTCAGCTCAAGCACCGTCACGCCGTCCTGGGTCCGAGCCTCGGCGCGCTGGACGCCGATCGCGGGTGCGAACCGGTAGTGCGTCGTGATCTCGTAGCCCTCACGCGCCCGTTCCTCTTCATCAGAGGAGATGCGGGCGAAGTGGGTGGCTCGGACCGTCGGCTGATCAAAGAGCCGCTGAGGGAACCGATCCGTCGACGCATCCAGATTCGTGCCACAGTGCTCGCAACGATCCCGGTCTGAGGCTTCACCGGGATGGGCATAGCCGCAGGCGAGACAGAGCTTGGCTCTGGTGAGACGCGACTCCAGTCCCCCGGCCGGAAGAATACAGGCGACGACGCGATGCTTGCGACCTTCGTGGTAGATGACGTTCTGCGGTCCGAACTCGGCCAGGCCAAGAAACCGAGCGCGGTCGATCGCCTGGGCCCGATCCGTGCCAGGGACCAGGGCCCGCAGGGGAAGCCGCGGGAAGTTGTACCCCGGTAGGAACCCCTCCGTCGCGAGGTAGCGGTACGGATAGAAATCGGTCTCGGTCCGGTCGGCCTGGTTCAACAGCAGGTCGATCTCGCGCTTCGCCTCGCGCTCGCGCTGCTCGGCCGCTTCCCGATCGGCTCGCGACGCTCGGGGGCGGTCGATCTGGCGGCGGGCCGCGTCGCGTTGCTCGATGGCCGCGCGATACAGCTCACGCCAGCGATTCATGGCCTCGTCGAATGCTGCTGGAGCCTCTCTCACGGTCTGCTCGATCCACTGCTCCCGATACCAGCCGGCCGTCGCGAGCAGATCCTCGTCTGCCCGAAGCGCAGCGCGGAAGGCCCGCACGACGGACTGCTGTCTAGTCGGCGAGAGCTGAAGGTCGGCGGCTTTGTCGGCCTGAATCGGGTAGCTGGCCGTCTCGAGATCGAGGACGTCAGCCATCGACTTCCCGAGTGAGGCCCCCGTCGCCGCCAACCAGACCGAGTGGAGATGCGCTTCGACGAGGTCGCGGTTCGCCAGGTCCATGCGGGCCGGAGTCACAGCGCCGGCGATCATCTGTCCCTTCCGGCGGAAGAAGTACTGATCGTGCGCATTGCCCTGGCTGCTGAAGGCGAGGACGAGCGCCGGCTTGCCGTTGCGGCCGGCACGCCCGCTCCGTTGCGCGTAGTTGGCGGGCGCCGGCGGCACGTTCCGCAGGTGGACGACGGATAGATCGGCGATGTCGATGCCCAGCTCCATCGTCGGCGAGCAGAAGAGCGCCGCGAGCCGGCCCTCACGAAACGCGTTTTCCCGGTCGATCCGGTCCTGCACGTCGACGGCAGCGTTGTGCTCGCGACCGGTCACCGCGAGGAGGTGAGCCGCTCGCTCGGCATACAGCCGGCGGAAGTAGGGGTTTGGCTCGGTGCGGATCACGTCGGTCCGGCGGAGATGGAGTGAGCGAGCCCGGACCGGGTCGGGACCTGGCGCACGGGCATCACCGGGCGCCCAGCGGAGCGCGCCGCTCAGAATCTGGACGCCGTAGTCAGTGCCCCGGCGCCTGACGACGGCCAGGATGTGGCCCTGAAGCGCGACGGCGATGCCCAGAACCAGACGATCGACATCTGCAGCCGGCAGATCGTGGTCGATGCCCCACGTACGCTGCGACCGGAGATACCGGCCGATCGCCGAACGATAGCCCAGCCCGACGGTCTCCACGTCCTCATGAGGATCCTGGATGGTGCCGGGAAGGAGCGCGATGCGCGACTGCCGTAGCCGCTCGTTCTCGTCAATTGCCCAGGGATCGCGCAGCCACTGGTTCGCGCGCTGCACGAGCTGGCGAAGCCGGTCGTGCCGCATGCACTCGGCGTCGAGCACAAGCTGGCCACGCAGATGATCCAGCACGGCCCGCAGCACCGCCTCCCGACGTTCGGCAGGCGCGCCGGCAATGGCCGGCAACCCGGCCCAGCGCGCGCCGTCCGCGGCGAGCAGGGCCAGCCCTCCGTAGTCGATTCGGAGGAGGCCGCATTGCTCCAGGCTCGGCTGGGCGACGCGCCAGGCGCGTCGCAGATCCTCGAACGCGCGGTACTCGAGCAGGCCGACCATTGCCGAGCGGCTGCTCTCGTACCCTGGCCCACCTGCTACCGGCTGCTTCATGAACTGCTCGGGCTGGATGTCGAGCGCCCGGAACGCAGCCGTCCCGAGCTGATCGAAAGTGAGCGCCCCGGCCTGGCCGATCGCCCGGACGAGCGCCCCGCGCAGAAGGGCGACCTGGACGAAGTCATTTAGATGGCCGGCCTGCAGCGAGGCATCCTGACGGTTGTCGGTGAAGCTCAGAACTTTGCAGGCTTGTTGCTCCTCAGCGGACGCGGCCTGGCGCATCTCGACGACGGCCGTGCTGCTCAGGAGCGTCGTGGCCGTCGAGCGCCCGGTCTGGCTGAGCGTGGCCAGCTTCTGGAAGTCGCTCCGCTCACGGAGATCGTACGCGGCCCGGCAGCGCAAGCAGAGCATCAGCGGCCGGGGTTGGAGCCATCCCTCGACGGCGTTCTCGATCGCCTGATCACTCACCATCCCATCCGGCCGGACCCAGCAATGCACCGGGACGTCCGGGCGATAGCGCTCCTTCACCCGTGGACCCGACTTTCGCTCCTCCGTCCAGAACTCAGGCAGGTCTTCGTTCTGCGACCAGAGATCGTCCCGCTCCGGTGCAAAGAAGCCCAGCGTTCCCGGAGTGTCGTCGTCCGGGGCATTGAGGAGTGGCGACCGCGGGACGAGCTGCGTCGGCTGACCGTCGAGGCACGACACCATGTAGTACTCCTGGCCGCACTCGCGGCAAAACGCCAGCGGGTACAGCAGACGCCGGGCCGCTCCGTCGCCGCTGGGAGCGACGTACGTGCCCTCCATGGTCAGAAGGCGATCCGCGGCATGCTCGATCGTCGCGAATACGCTACCACCGGATGAGAGGAACTGGTGGAGGCGGAAGGCGAGGACCGGGTCTCCTGTCATCGTCGGCGCGGCGTTTCCGGCCTCGAGGACGGCCTTGAGTCGCTGCGTACATAACTCCCGGGAGAGCCCAGACGTCTCGATCAGCCTATCCAGCCCTTCGGCAAAGGCGATCGGGGCTCGCCGGACGAGCCGTCCTTCTTCAACCTGAAGGCCAAAGGTCTCCTCTGACCACGCCGCGAGTGGGTGGGCGGTGACCGATTCGAGCGTGGAGGCCGGCGGCGGAAGCTCGACGGCGGCGTTCAGCCCGGCCCGATCGTACGGCGCCGGCACGGTCGCGACCCGGCGCAGCGTCTCGTCGACGACGTTCGTCGGTGGGACCGGCACGCCGAACAGCGTCGACGCGACCTCGGCAATCCGCGCCCGGCGCCGGTCGCGGTTTCCTTCGGTCGCCAGCGTTGCCGAGGTGCCGACGAACTGGAGGTGCTGATTGCCGGACCGCTCGCGCACGCGGCGCATGAGCATCCCGACGTCGGCTCCCTGGCGACCCCGATAGACGTGGAGCTCGTCCATTACCAGGAACCGGAGGTCTCGGGTCGCCTGTTTGACGAGCGTGCGCTCGTACGGGCGAACGAGGACGTATTCGAGCATGACGTAGTTCGTCAGCAGGATGTGCGGCGGGTTCGCGAGGATCTCCTCGCGCTGCTCGTTTCGCTCCTGACCGGTGTAGCGGCGAAAACGCACCGGGCATTCGGGCCAGTTCCGATCCCGGAACCGCTCCAGAGCCGTCAGTTGGCTGTTCGTCAGCGCGTTCATCGGGTAGACGATGATGGCGCGCACTGCGGCGTGTGCGGGACCCTCTCGGATGATGCGGTCGAAGATAGGGATGAGGTAGGTCAGGCTTTTGCCGGACCCGGTGCCGGTCGTGACGACGTATGGCTCGTCGCGCTGCGCGCACAGCAACGCCTCGTGCTGGTGTTGATGGAGCTTGAGGGTCGGACCGAAGAACCGGGCCGTCTCCACCCTGATGACGCCCTGCCTGGCGAGGTCGCCCAGCGTCGGCCCGCGCTCGTATGCCGGGTTGAGCTGGAGGACTGCTTCCGGCCAGAGCTTCCCAGCGGCCAGCTCGTCCCGCACGAAACCCTCGATCTGTGGATCGAGGATGTTGACGAAGCTCTCGAAGTAGTCGCGGTACTCGCCGACGACGCGGTCACGCAGCGCAAAGATGTCGAGCATGGTCTCCTCCTCGGGGGACCTGGAACACTCCTATCAGGATGCTACCGCAAGGAGCTGCAGATCCTCCAGCTTGCCAATAGCAGCAAGAACCTCGCGGTCCGAGAACTGTGGCTTGATCAGGCGAACCTGTCGTGCGAGCTGTTCCAGGGTGAGCGGGGCGTTCCTCTGGGAAGCGTCCTTCTGGACGTACAGAGTAGTAGCTCGTAGCTCAAGCTCTTTCGCGGAGCAGCGACCAAACTGATCGGTTACACTGCTAATCGCTTCTCGGTGCTGTTCCAGAAAGGCCCTCGCTCTTCCCTGAGCGACACTGGCCTCTTCGCCGGGTTCGATAACATACCCGCCGTAGCCGGATTCACGGTACACGACGTCGACGACGCCGATGAAATCGGCATAGTCGAGATCGCTCAGTATCTGTGAGGAGAACGGCCCGTGGTTGTACAGCGAAAACTGGTAATCGCAGGGGACCCCCTTGTGCTCCTGAAGGATGTAGACCACCTTCACGAGCGCAGTCTTACCGAACTGCGGGCTGGTTCCTTTCATTCGGTCTGCAAGGTAGCTTATCAACCCGATCCGGTTCCAGGGAACAGATGCGGATGAGCTCATCGTGATTCCTCCGAGCCAAGTCTCTTGCTAACGATCTCCCTGGCGGCATCGCGATCGTCCGGGCGCACGTACACGCGCAGTTGCTTCGTCTCACGTAGCCCTCGAACGACCGTTGAAAGATGTGAGAGCGGATCAATGCTGCCGATCCGCGGTCCCGTCTCGCGAGTGATGTTCACCTCTTTGTCATCCAGCTTGTACCACGATTTCTCTGCGGAGTCAGGGAAGCTGACAAGATCGCCAAGCGCTTCCACGATCTGGTTGAACTGCTCGATGTCAGCCAGCGAGGGCACCTCAGTCGTCTCAAAGACGTACCGGTGGTGCCTGCGATCCACGAGTATCCTGCCATGATCGCCGCCGAGCCCATCGGCAATCATGCCGACCACCCGCCAGTCATCCCAATGCGGTGTCGTCCAGGAAACGCTCCCTCAACAGTCCTTGGCCCTTCCGGCAAACCGCATCGAACAACTGGCTCGCGACGTGCATCACCCCGAGTGAGTGCTCGAACCGTGTATGGCAGGCGCCCGGATAGACAAACTCGGTGAAAGCGAGCTGGCGGATGCGCCGCAATCGCTGCACGATCGGGTGGTTGATAATATCGCGTTCCCATTCGTCGAAGCTGATAAAGCCATGAATGGGGTCGCGAACCTCATACGACTTCACTGCGCTGCCTCGCGGTGCCGGAAGGCTATCCCTATTCTAGCACAATTGTTCGTTCTTTTGAAGTCGCCCGGCTGCGTCAATTCTTTGCCCACTCTTTCGCTGTGCCCGGCTCTCGTCCCCAACGATCGGCTCGGGTCACGGCAAAGCGATCCGGGACCGGGTGGACGGCACCACCCATGGCCGCGTAGAGGGGCAACTTGACCACATCCCAGCTCAAGTTCGCGGCCCGGATTGCCTGTTCGCTCGTCGGCGGCCGTTTCAGCCTCGTGCCCAGCTTGTGCCACGGCACCTCGTCGACGTAGAACATAGACGCTCTGCCATTCTCAATGTGCAGCTCGTGGCTCATAGCTCAACCCCCTCTCAGAATGGTAACTCATCTGGCTCGCCAAGGTGACAGATAGACCAGGCCACTTGCTTGAGTTGCTTGAGGCCCACCGGGTATCCCGCCAAAGCGAGGCGCTCCGCTACGTGCCGTGCGACCAGAGGTTTCGATTGATCTGCGCTCAGCCCGAACTGGTCGTGGGCCTCCGCCTCAAGTGCAGAATACGCGTCCGGAAAGTATGTCCGCATGGTCTTCTCGTAGTCTGTCCCGAAAACGCAATACTGATCGGTCACGACCCACTCATCGGTAGAGAGCAGTCGGCTGTATTCTGCAGGGTCGACGCCGAGCGTCTGCAAGATGTCTCGGCGCTTGGTTCCAACCTTGTCATCTTTCGCGTCGTTGTCGAAGATGACGTACGTGGGAATGCCATAGGCCGAGAACAGCCGATACCACTTGGCGAGGTTCCCGACTCCATGAACCGGGATGATGGCTATTCCCTCTCGCGTCGGGTCCAACCCGACATGGGCAAGATACGTGGGCAGTGCCAGTGCCTCCGTAGGCCCTTCGACCAGGACGATCTTTCGGGCAAAAAATCCCGCGAGAATCTCAGCGGTGGACACCGCCGCGTAGAAGGGGAGGACCGTGCCTGACGTGGTCTTGGGTGCACCAGTTTTCTGACAGTGCTCGGCCAGTTGGCTTCTGGTGAGCTGAACGACGCTGGTGGCAGCGCCTTCCTTTCGGACCAGGACAAACCCTTCGAGGTGCATGACGTCGAGGAAGGCTGGGCTGTGCGTCGTCACCACGACCTGTACGCCCTGTTCAGCCAGTTCGAAGATCTTCTGTCCCATCCATTCCTGAGCGAGCGGGTGAAGGTGAGCCTCGGGCTCCTCGATCACCAGGACCAGGCCACCGGCATCGCGGAACGCCCTGGCGTACGCTTGGGCGAAACTCACGGCCAGTATCTGTTCCTGACCCGTGCCAAGCTCATCGAACGTCCGGACCTGTTTGTTCTCCTGCGGGTAGACTTGAAGGGCGTGAAAGTAATTCGAGGGGTCGTAGGCGGAGAAATCGATCCCGAGGCTGTAGGCGAGGTTGCCCGACAGCTCTGCGACCTGTTGCCGCAGTTCGTCCTGAAACGCGGCGAATTCACTTACCCCTTCAAAGAGTGTCTTGACCGCTGCGAAGTAGCCCTGAAGTTGTGCCATGCGCTCGGGATCCGCAGTCAACCGCTCGTGGAACCGTTTCATGAGCTTCGACAGAAAAGTGTATTTCGACGTGTAGCTAAGCTGGTAAGAAAGGCGACGGTCCGCGCCAATCAAGATACACGTGCACTGTCCCCGAACTTCGTTGCTGACATAGGAGGATCCTCCACCCCCGGCGTACACCATCCGAAGCGCCCTACCACCGACGGTAGGGAACTGCCAGGCAAGCTGCGAGACGATGTGTGTTCTGTTGTAGTCTGTGTGGTGCACGCCATCCAAGTCAATGGTGATGCCAATTGTCGCCTCGTTCCTGTCACGCCCGAAGAACTCATGATCATCTGGCTCGTAGGAGCCAGGCCACATCTCTCCCAGCACCAAATCCAGCGCCCGGACGATGTTCGACTTACCGGCATTGTTCTCGCCAATAAGGACGAGAGGCGCCTTCGACGGGAAAGCGATCTCGATGGCACCCTGAATAGACCGATAGTTCTCGATCCTGAGCCTTTGCACACGCCCCATGGTAGCAAGCACCTTCCTCGTGGCTATCGGGAGATAGCGGCTCTCTCAGCTGCGGCAACCGAAAGATTCAACTCCAGCAGCCGCCGCAGGATCTCCCGCCGCGCTTCCGGCGAGACCGTGTACCGTGTCTGGCCACGCTCGTTCGCGTGAAAGCCGTGGCCGGCTCCGAGATCATCCCAGCCATAGCAGGCCAGGATCGCCCGGTCCATGTCGGCATGCAGCCCGCGCAACTCCTGGATGTCATCGTCCCGGCACTCCGGCTTGTGGAACAGGTTGTACGTCTTCGTCAGTCCCAGGTTGCGCGCCAGCATGATTCGCCGTCGCCGCTCGTGGTAGGTGTCCCCAAGGTAGCCCGCCCAGTTCACGTGTTCCTCGGCCGGCGCCTGCGGAAACGGGAAGGTCTCGAAGCAGGCCGTCGGCGTGTAGCGGATATCCGTCCGCATAGTGGAGGCGTTGCGCCGTACCCACGCCTCGTGCACGTTGCTCTGGAGCAGGGCGCAATGGTAGCCGTCGTCGAAGGCGAAAACCACGAGCATGTGCGAATACACCATGTCCTTGGGCACGAAGCTGAGCATGTGTAACTCGCTGACTTCGCTGCGCACGAGCACTCGTCGCAATGGGGCGATGGCCCTGTGCATGCCCGGACGGTTTTCGCCATAAAGCCACCAGTTCATCCGGTTGCGGTCGCGTTTGACCTTGTCGCGCCCCGGCTTTACCCTGTCGAGCACGATGTTCATCAGATCCGGATATGTCTCTGCCCGGTCCAGACCCCAGTCAAAGAAGTTGATGACCCAGCGACTGGGCGACTGGTCAGGGCGCGAGTTGAGATCCTCACCCGTCAGGTATGGAAAAAGACAGTCACGGTTACGAGCGTCTCTGGCCATTAGGTGCTCGGCTTCTTGCGGCTCCAGCACGAAGCCTATACCCCAGATGATGGAACCCTGATAGGACAAGCCGCTATTCTGGCGTAGGACCTTGGGTTCCGCCTCGGGCTCCTCATCCAAGCGGCTTGAAATGAACGAGACGGATTTGCCATCCAAGCGCCGCGGCCCAAGCCACGCGCCCTTACGGATGCCTACCAGATTCACCTCTACGTTGGCTACACCCGGCCATTTGATGAAACGACGAGCACTGATAATAGAGCCGGCCTGATCCAGAATGACAGCCAGACTGCCTTCGCGACTGTCTCCCTGACTGATCGTCTTGGTTGCCACCATACCCATGTGGCCATTAGGGCGGAGTACATCGAATGCGCGCCGGAAGACATAGGCGCAGAGGTCAGAAAGACCCCCGGCCGGTTCAAAGACGGCTGTCAGGTAGTTGAAGTAGTCCTCGCCCAGATTGGGGCTGATGTTCTTTCCGCCCATGAACGGTGGATTCCCCAGCACCGCGTCAAACCCGCCCTGGGCAAAGACGTCGGCGAACTCAAGCGGCCAGTGGAAGAACGGGTGCTGCGTTGCAATGGCTACTGCCTGCCCGACGAGCTGGCCGTGGGCGGCGGCCGGCTGCGCCAGGTAGCGGCGGACCGTATCCGTCGTCGGCACGACGTCAGGGGCAAAGCCTTCCGGCAGGTGGAGCGGCGTGAAGAATGCCGCCGTCCAGAGATCACAGGCGATCTTGTCCGTGTACCACTTCGTCCCCTGTGCCCGGAGCGACTCGTACAGCTCTTTCTTCGCGGCGACGTCGGCCGGCGTTCGCTCATCCAGCGATGCCAGCTCGCGAAAGTCCGGAGCCAGCGTCGACGGGGATTCCGGCACGACGCCGAAGGCATCCAGGCTGTGCTGCGTGCGCTCTTCCTTGTTCCGCCGCTTGTAGTAGGTCGCCGCCCGCCGGTCATCGCCCGCGGTGGCCGTGTACGCCTCGTCTGGAATGCCCTTCGCCAGGGCGCCGAGATCGCCCACGCCGACGAGACTATCGCCGCACTTGACGTGGTGGTCGAGGAAGCTCAGAGGCAGGCCGGCGGCGTGGCTCTCGATCCAGAGCGCGACCTTACAGAGGTCGACGGCCAGCGGGTTCCGGTCGACGGCGTAGATGCACTGGCGAATGACGTCCCGGACCGCCCGACGGTATTCAGAAGGCGTGGGCTCGTCCTCGCCCGTCCGGACGCGGGCGAGATCGCGGCCGATGCGGCGCGCCGCTGCGAGGAGGAAGTGCCCGGAGCCGGCGGCCGGGTCGCAGACACGAAGGCCCAGGAGGGCGGTCTCCTTTTCGATCGGGGTCTTCGCCGTTGCCAGCCGCTCGTCCATCACCGGCACGAGCGCGTGCTGGATCAACTCCTGGACGAAGTGGGGCGGCGTGTAGTACGAGCCGGTCTGCCGCCGCTCACTGCCCGCGACGAGGTCGAAGCGCGAGAGTGCCCCCCCTTCCCCGGCCCTTCCCCCACTCGGGGGGGAAGGGAGCGCGCGCTCCCCCTCTCCCGCGGCTGGGAGAGGGGGCCGGGGGGAGAGGGAAATCTCCGGCCGGTAGTCCAGCAGGCTCTCGTAGACGGAGCCAAGCTCCTCGACGTCGAGCCAGGCGTAGTTCACCCGCCGCCGGACGTTGCCGTCGGCGAACGTCGAGAGGTGCCAGATCGCCCTCAGGAGCCGGTGGTTCTCGCAGGACGCGGTTTCAAGGTCCGGGCAGGCGCCGGCCCCGAAGAGCTCGCCGTCGAGCGGCGCGAGGCCGACTTGCGTCGCCCTCTCGTTACGGAAAAGCCGGAGCGCTTCGATCATTCCGGCCCACAGGTCGGCGTAGGTATCGGCCGCGAAGTATCGTTCGCAGCGGTCACGCAGCCGACTGGCCGAGTAATGCACCGTGTAGATCCACTGCCGGTCGGCGCGGGCCGCATCCGGCGGGAAGATCAGCCGCCGCTCCTCGGCGACGAAGAGGAACAGCAGCCGGTAGACGAGGCGCAGGAGCTGGCGGTAATAGCCGATGGCGTCCAGATGGCCGACGGACAGGGCACCTCGAAGCGCGTGGCTCGCCGGATGCTCGATCAGGGCAGCGCCGAGCTCGCGCAGGGCGGCTTCGACGCCATCTCGCAGGTGGTCCCGAACCCGACCGCCCTCCTCGATACCTTGCTGGTAGTACTGCTCGAGCCGGCAGGTGTGGGCATCGGCGGCGCCTTCGGGGAGGCGCGACCGGTGGATCAAGCGGTAGAGGAGGACGAACTCGCTGTAGACGTTTCCCTCGACCATCGCCCGCAGGTTGAACTCGACGTAGGCAGGGTGGGCGACGCGGGCGGAATCACGCAGCAGGCGGAGCTCCTCGCCGTTCGTCACGATGCCCCACAGCGCGTCTGAGCGATTCAGGTATTCCTGAACGAGCGCGTGGGGGCTTCGGCGAGTGGCCTCAGCCCGGCGGTCAAGGTCTTGGCCAATGGCGACGACATGCACGGGCGGGGCGTCGGGATCGGCGCCGGCCCGATGCGAGAGGAAATAGCTCTCGCCGCCGACGACGGCGCTGCTCCGCTGAAGGGCCAGCGCGAAGCCGAGCCGCTCCAGGAGCGGGACGATCCAGCTCTCTCGCGTGATGGTCGTCGGGCTTTCCCGAGAGTGCTGAAGCCGTCGCTGGAAGGCATCCCAGTACGACCTGGCGTCGGAGAAGGCCCCCTGGGTCTCGTCGCTCAGGCGCCGGCTGCCGTCGAGGCCAAAGTCGGCCGCGCGCTGGCCAACGGCCTGACCGGTGCCGATCCGGTCCAGGAGATCGCCGGGGAAGATGCCGCCCTCGACGGCGATGGTCCCGTAGGCCATCAGCGTCCACCTCCCGTCGGCACGAGGACGTAGCAGCCGAGGATGTCCGGCGGCGTGTGCGGCTGAACGACCAGTCGGGGTGTCTTCACCAGCTTGCGGAGGCGGCCGTGCGCTTCCTGAAGTTGCCGGACGCGCCAGGCCACGACCGGCGCGAACCAGCCCTCATGATCCCGCAGCAGGTCCAGTGCCCAGGTGATGTGGTCGCTGCGCTCGGTTGCCGACATGTTCGCCGCCGGTCGGGCCGACTGCAGCAAGTGCGCCGCCCGATCGAAGGGCTCGATCCAATGGATCTCACCCGCCCGCCGCACGAAGGCCGCGAGCACGACCTCCTCGGCGAAACGAGCCGGGGTCCCGGACGTCTCTCCCCTTCCCCCGCGGCTGGGGGAAGGGGCCGGGGGAAGGGGGAGCCCCATCTCTCGAAGCATGTACCGCATCCGGAGGAGCACAACGGCGGTCCGGATCTGGACCTCGGACGTGAAAACAGCACCGCAACGGGCGAATCGCGGGTCGGCCTCCGGCGAGAGCGCGGCACCGAGGACGGCATCGCAGAACGCCGCGACGAGCGGGTGGGTTCGCCCGAGGTAGAGCGCCCGCTCGTCTTTGAGCCGGTCGAACGTCACCGACAGCGCGGAGCGACCAATCTGCCGAGCCGCAAGGAATTCCCGCAGGTCACCCGGATCCAGATCGAAAACTCCCTCGCGGCGGCTCGGCCGCAGCTCGCCACCAAACCGCTGTGCGGCGTTGCCGAGGAAGCGTTGGACGGCATCAGGGTCTCCGAGGATCGGCTCGGTCGCCTCGATCTCCTTGCGCACCTCGTCCGGCTTGATGGCGTGCTGGGAGAAGAAGGCGCGATGCTCCTTCTCCTGCTGAGCCGCCATGTCCCAGTGGGCGTGGAACGTGCTCACTTCTGGATCGGTGAGGGCCATCCGAAGCTGGATGCCGGCCGTGGATTCGCGCAGCAGCACGGTATTGACCACGGCCTGGATGACCTGCTCCGACTCGACCGGCACCGGCACGGAAATGCCCAGATCGTTGCGGATGGTCCGCGCCTTCCGGATCAGGACGTCGAGCACGGTCAGGTCGACGGGGTTGTCGGCGCCGTAGAGGATCGCCGCCTTCACCTCCCGACGCCGCTGGCCGAATCGATCGACGCGCCCTTCCCGTTGCTCTAGCCGATTCGGATTCCAGGGCAGGTCGTAGTGGACGACCGCGTCGAAATGGTCCTGCAGGTTGATGCCCTCGCTCAGGCAATCGGTCGCGATGAGGATGCGGCGCGGCTCGCTCGCCAGCTCCAAGACCTTCTCCCGTCGCTCCTCATCGCCGATCTCGCCGGTCACGGCCGTCACGCGCAGGTCGAAAAACTCTCCAACCAGCAGGTCCCGTATCTGCGATTCCAGGTACTTCGCCGTGGCGATGAAGCGACAGAAGACGATCGGGCGAAACCCGGCTCGGAGCATCTCGCCGAGGGCGGTCGCCGCTTCGACCAGCTTGGAGTCCTTCAGGGGGCCGACGAGATCGCGCGCCTGCTGGAGAAAGCGGGAAAGGCGGCGCTTCTCTCCATCCGTCAATTGCGCGTCGGCGTCTTCGACCGGAGCCGAGGGCACGTAGTCGCCGATGGTCTCTTCTTCAAGCGGATCAAGCACCTGTGGCCGGTAGGCATCGTCGACTGCTTCGGCGGTCGGCGCTGCTTCGGACACCAAGCCCTGCCGCCGCGCGCGCTCCGTCAGAACGGCGATTGCCGCGTTCGGGCTGGAAAGCACGCACCGGAGGAGGGCGATGGCCGCCCAGTGGCGGACCCGCTGTTGTTGTGCCCGAAGAGAGCCAGCCGCCCGGAGCGACCCCCGACAGTACGACAGCACATCCTCGAAGAGCGACCGATAGGGTTCAGAGAGGCGGTAGGTTCGCTCCTCGGAGATCCGTTCCGGGAAGGGGGTCGCGGTGCCGAGCCAGTTCACGAGATCACTGCGGCGCCGCTGGACCATGTGCGGCAGCAGTTGACGGCGGTCGAGCTCCGCGCCGGTCGCTTGAACGTCGAATGCGGGGTTCAGCAGACCCAGAAGCGACCGGAAGCTCTCCTCGACGCCGCTGTGCGGCGTGGCCGTGACCAGGATCAGGTGGCGATCGCGGCCGGCGGCCAGTTGCTGGAGGAACTCGTGCCGCTGGTGCTGGACGCGATCCGCGTCACCGCGGGGCCGTGCCGCCATATGTGCCTCGTCGACGATGATCAGGTCCGGGGCGTTTTGCAGGAAACGATCGCGGTTTCGGTCGGACTTTACGAAGTCGATGCTGACGACGAGGTGGGGATAGTACTGATAGATGCTGAGATCGGCGCGCGGCAGGTTCCGCTCCAGGCGCCCGATACGCGATGGCTGGATGACGGTCGCGTCGAGGACGAACTTCTCCCGAAGCTCGGCTTCCCACTGGTCGCAAAGATGCGCCGGGCAGATGACGGCGAGCCGGCGCGCCACGCCGCGGTCGAGCAGCTCACGCGCGATCATCGCGGCCTCGATCGTCTTCCCGACGCCGACGTCGTCGGCGATAAGGAGCCGGACGGGATCGAGTCGGAGCGCCATGATCAGCGGCACGAACTGATACGGGCGAGGGACGACCGACAGCCGTCCGAGCGATCGGAACGGCGCTGCGCCATCGCGCAACCGCAACCGGGCAGCGTCGCGCAGAAGCATGCCACCGGCGGCATCGCCCGCCCGCGCTGGATCGGGTGGCTTGAACTCCGTTGGCGCGACCGCGTTGTGCTCGATCGGCAGGAAGATGCCGGCAACGTCGTCGCCACCGGTCAAAGGGCGTAGGGTCAATAGGTCGGGGTCGTCCGAGGGCAAGACAACCCAGTCTCGCCCGCGAGCACGAACGAGCGCGCCCGGCGTGTACGAGTTCGCCCAGGCCCCTTGGTCAGCAGGCAAGCCTACCTCCTCGAAGCGAAGCTCTGCCTGACCGGCTGACAGCATTATATCCCAAGAGAGGGCAAGACCGTTAGCCTGTGTGGTCGTGAGCGTTCTCCGCTCCCCGGCGGTTTATGAGGGTTTCGAAATTGATCGGGTATTCCAGGCGCCGGATACCATCCGTAGGGGCGCAATTCATTGCGCCCTGGGCGTATTGAATCACGCCCCTACGGTTGGTTGCACCGTCTACCT
>JACQGW010000323.1 GCA_016199325.1 Chloroflexota bacterium | reverse complement strand
GGCGGTTGGCGCCGTGGACGCCGCCCGCGTCCTCGCCGGCGACCAGCAGCCCCGGCAGGTCCGAGCGGCACCAGGGGTCGATCTTGACGCCGCCCATGTGGAAGTGCGCCGTCGGCGTCACTTCCACCGGGCCCGTCCGGAGGTCGTAGCCGAAGTCCAGGCAGCGCTCGACCATGCCGGGGAACATCCGCTGGACCGTGTCGGCGCCCAGGTGCGAGACGTCCAGTCTGACACCGCCGGCCGGCGTGCCGCGGCCCGCGGTGATCTCCAGAAAGCTCGACCGGGCCACGACGTCGCGCGTCGACCGCTCCAATCGGGCCGAGTCGTAGCGCGCCATGAATCGCTCGCCCAGGCCGTTCGTCAGCGTGCCGCCGGCTCCTCGCAGCCCTTCCTCCAGCACCATGCCGGTCATCAGGCTGGCGCCGGCCAGCAGGCCGGTCGGATGGAATTGGAACATCTCCAGGTCGACCATCGTCGCGCCCGCCCGCCACGCCATCGCCATGCCGTCGCCCGTCTTTTCGAGCGAGGGCGCCGCGACGCGGTACATGCGGGCGCCGCCTCCGGTCGCCAGCACGACCACCCGCGCCTGGACCCGGAGAAACCGACCGCGCCGACGATCGAGGAGCACGGCGCCGGCGACTCGGCGGCCGTCGACCGACCGGACGAGGTCGATCGCCCGCGTCTCTTCGAGCAGTTGGACCGGCGTGGCGAAGAGCGCGTCCCGCAGCCGGCCGACGATCTCGATGCCGGTCAGATCCCCGCGGTGGACGGTGCGGTCGAAGGACTGGCCGGCGAACGGCTTCTGGTGAATCCGACCGTCGGCGCGCCGGTCGAAGAAGCAGCCGATGCGCGTCTCCAGCTCGCGGATCATCTCCGGCGCGTGCCGGACCAGCGTGAAGGCCAGCTCCTGGTTGTTGATGAACCCTCCGCCCTTCAGCGTATCCGCCAGGTGGAGATCCAGCGAGTCGGCCGGGTCGAGCACGGCGTTGAACCCGCCCTGGACCATGCGGGTGCAGCCGCTCTTGCCGACGAGCCCCTTCGATGCGAGAACGATCCGCAGGCGTGGGCTCGCCCGGTGGGCGTGGAGCGCGGCCAGCAGGCCGGCGCCGCCCGAGCCCAGGATCAGAACGTCGCACCGAAGCGTCGGCACCACGGCTAGATCAGCTCCTTCCTCGGGTCGGATACCTCGCCGAGCCGGCTGAGGATCGGCTTCGGCAGCCCCTGGTAGGCGGCCATGAGCGACTCGTCGAGCGAGGCCGCCTGCCGGCTGAAGAAGCTGTTGGCCTCGGCGTCCCCCTCGACCAGGAACGGCCCGAGCCGCTCGACTTCGAGGACCCAGAGCGCCTCCGAGATGCCGAGCTGCTCCTTCCAGTGGACCGCTCGCACACGCTTGACCGCCCGCCCGTAGATGGCGCCAAGGCCGTAGCCCATCGTCGACAGGCAGACGACGCCGTACCGTTTGAAGACGGTCCGGTAGGTCTCCTCGGGCATGCCGCCTTTGCCGATGACGGCGCGCACCCCGTACCGGGCGCAGAGCGGCTCCATCCACCTGGCGTAGCGGAAGCCGGCGGTGGCCTGGAGCGAAGCGACGACGAACCGGCCGGGCGCGACCTCGACGCCGGCCGGCGAGGACTGGATGGTGACGTTGACCTCGCCGGCGATGTCGATGGGCGGCTCGTGCCCCTCGCCGAGCATGTACCCGTAGACGCCGTCCCGAGCCGTGAAGATGCAGCCGGAGAGGTAGACGACGTCGCCCGCTCGCAACTGCCGGACGTCCGCGTCGCCGAGCGGCGTCGTCAGGTGGAGCTCGCGCACGCCGGTGGCAGTCCCGGTCTCGTTCATGTTCTCGCTCCTCATCCGGCGCCCGCTCGCGCGCCCGCCGGCGTCCAATCGATCCCCTCCCGCCGGGCATAGGCGGTGAACCATTGGGGATCGTCGCGGAACTCGACCCGCCCGTCGTCGAAGATGCGGGCGGTGGCGCGCCGGACGGCGTGGCAGAGCTCGGTGATAGCGACCGGCGTGCCGCCTGTGTGGGTATAGGCAACTTCACAGTGGACGTCCAGCACGGGCGTATCGCTGCGGAGTCCCATGACGCCCAGCATGGTCCGATTCCCCAGCGCGAGGAGCTCCTCCTCCAGTTGGGCGACGACGGGGTCGGGGTGCCGGGCGCCGACGAGGCGGAGGCAGGCGGCCTCCTTGCTCAGCGTGAAGCACTGATCCTTCGTCCCGCCGATGCCGACGCCGACGATGACCGGCGGGCAGGAGAGGCCGCGATGATGAAATGAGGCGATGGTGTCGACGAAGAATCGCTTGATCCCGGCCGCGCCGTCGCCGGGGAAGAGCATCCGGTAGTCGCTGCCGAAGAGCCCGCCTTTGTGGACCGCCGTGAGGTCGATCCAGTCGCCGTCCGGCTCGAACCGGTAGTCGATGTTGGGCGCAAAGACGCCTACGTTGTTGCCGGGGTTCCGTCTGGTCAGGGGGTGTACCCGGTTCGACCGCAGCTTGACGTCCTGGGTGGCGCGGGCTGTCGCCGTCCGAATCGCCTGTTCGAGCGAGATGAAGCCGCCCTCGATCCGAGCGTCGTTGCCCGCCTTCACGTAGAAGCGGGGCAGGCCCGTGTCGCCGCACATCGGGCGCTGGTCGGCCACCGCCAGCTCGCCGTTTTCGACGATGGAGCGCAGCACGTACCCGGCCAGGTGGTTGGTCTCCCGCTCGGCTGCCCGCCGGATGGCCTGCTGCGCGTCGACCGGCACGGCGATCGCCGCCCGCCGGTTCAGCTCGAAGGCGACCTCTTCGAGTTGGGCGAAGGTGATGGGCATGGCGCCTCCCCGATGCCGTTCGTCGGGGAGCACCTTACATCCTCTGGACGCACCTGTCAATAGCTAGGCTACCGGGGCTTGCGCAGCGGTTGAGAGCGGGAAAGGAAGAAGGGCTGAGGGCATGGGGCGGTGGGATGGGTCGATGGAGGGG
>JACQGW010000329.1 GCA_016199325.1 Chloroflexota bacterium | reverse complement strand
TAGGTGCCCGAGACGTCGGTGGTCGCCCAGAGTTCGCTCCCACCGCCGGCCGGGGTCAACCTAATGCGCTGGTCCGGCAGGCCGGCACCGAACCGGTCCCGCACCGTGCCGCTCAAGGTAGCCACGCCGGCGGGGACCAGGACGAAGTCGAGCACGGTGTTGCCGGTGATGCTCCGCCCCAGGGCGACGGCCGTCTGGAACCCGCTTCCCGCCGGCGGGACGACTCTCACGTCGTAGGTGCCGGGCGGGACGGCGATCGTGTAGGAACCGTTGGAGCCGGTCACAGCCGCTCCGACGACCTGCTGCGTGCCGGGGTCAACGACCTGCACCGTGGCGCCGGCGACCGGCGCCCCGCCGTTGTCCCGGACGGTGCCCGACACCGTCACCGTCGCGGGGTAGACCAGGTTGTAGGCCGCCCAGTCGAGCCTGTCGTACGGCGTGCCCGCTGCCAGGAGCGGCACTGCCGCCAGGAGACTGAGGAGCAGAATGGCCAACCAGGACAGAGCGATCTGACGTTGCATGGCTCCCTCCCCGCTACACACAACCACCAAAAAGAAACCGGCCGCGCCTGACAGGCTCAGCCGGTTTCGCCATTCGCTCCACCCAACGCTTCGGCGACCAGGGCCAACTCGCGTTGGGCTTCCTAGCATCTGAGATGGGACCAGTATACACCGCGATACACGCCTGTCAAGGGATCTGTTTGGCCCCTGCCCACCCGGCCCTTTGCCGGTGGTCTCCGCGACCGGAAGCACGTCGTCGCCGGGCTCCAGACGCAAACCGCACGGGTGCCGTCGACGCCGCGATCAGTGCATATACGTCCCCCCGTCGATCACCAGCGTCTGGCCGGTGATGGCGTCGTTCTGCGCGAGGAAGAGGACGCCGCCGGCCACTTCGCCGGGCTCGGTGGGGCGACGCGTCGCCGCCGTCTGGGCGATGCGCTCGACGGTCGCCGGTTCGGCGTCCGCCCACCACCGGGTCAGCATGAGCCCCGGCGCAATCGCGTTGACCTGAATCTCCGGGGCCAATCCGACCGCCAGGCATTTCGTCAACATAAGCAGCCCCGCCTTGGAGACCGAGTACGGCAGGCTGGCCGCCCCCGGCCGCAGCCCCGCGTTCGACGAGATGTTGATCACCTTCCCGTGGGCCTGCCGCTTCATGGCCGGGGCAACGGCCTGGGTGCAGAGCAGCGCTGCCTTGAGGTTCACCGCCATGACGCGGTCCCACGCCTCCTCGGTGACGGCGGCCAGGTCGCGCATCGGCACGGCGATGGTCGTGCCAGCATTGTTCACCAGGATGTCCAGGTGGCCCATTGTTGCGAGGATATCGCCGACCATGGCCGCCACCTGTTTGGCGTTCGTCACGTCGGCCCGGATCGGGAGGGCCCGCACTCCGAGCGCCGTCGCGGCTCGGGCCGTCGCCATAGCATCGGCTTCAGACCGAAGGTAGTCGATCGCGACGTGACAGCCACGCTGGGCCAGCGCGAGACAGATGGCACGGCCCAGGCCGGTGCCGCCCCCGGTCACCAGCGCGACCCTGTCTGCAAGCTCCATTCCTCACTACCCCATACCAGAAACCAGGAAACGAGCAACCATGAACCCTAGCCTCGTTCTCTGCGTCCTCTGCGCCTCTGCGGTTCGTTTTGTCCTGAGCCTCCCGCTATGGGACCACGTTGATCGGGAAATCGAGCCGGTAACGGTCGAGGGGCATTACGCCGGCGGCTTTGGCGCCGTCGATGGCCAGGCCGACGCCGGAGATGAAACGCGATTCATCGGAGGCCAGGAAGACGGCGGCCTGGGCGACGTCCTCGGGCGAGCCGTAGCGGGCGGCCGGGCAGGTGGCGATCAGCGCCGGCAGCACGGCCTGTCGCTCTTCCGGGGTCGTCGCGCCGGCCCACATCATCGGCGTATCGATAGGCCCGGGACAGAGGGCGTTGACGCGGATGTTCCGGTGGGCGTAGGCGACGGCGAGGGACCTGGTCAGCCCGATGACGGCGTGCTTGGACGCGTTGTAGAGGGGGTCGCCGGGCCGACCGATCAGGCCGCCGTTGGAGGACATATTGACGATCGAGCCGCCGCCGCGCTCCAGAAGATAGGGCAGGGCGAACTTGCAGCCGAAGAAGACGCCCTTCACGTTGATGGCGAAGAGCCGGTCGAACTCCTCCTCCGACACCTCCCCGATCGGCTTTGTCAGACTGATGCCAGCGTTGTTGAAGACGACGTCCAGTCCGCCCCAGCGGCTAACCGCCGCGCCGACAAGCGCCTTGACCTGGCCGCCGACCGTCACGTCGGTCGGCAGGAAGAAGGCGTCGCCGCCCGCCGCGGTGATCGCCGAGACCACCGCGGTTCGGTCTTTCCGTGCATGGCGCTAGAGGACCCGTCCCCTGAGCCTGGGGTCCACGAAATCGCGCAGGGCGTCCCCCAGGAGATTGGCCGCCAGGACGGTCACCGTCAGCGCCAGGCCGGGGAAGACGACCAGCCACCAGCGGGGCTTGAACGTCTCCGCCAGGATGCCGCCCAACATGTTTCCCCAGGTCGGCGCTGGCGGCGGGATGCCCACACCCAGGAAGCTCAGGGCCGTCTCGGTGGTGATCGCGACCCCGATGCTGGCGGTGCTGACGACCAGGAAGGGCGCGATGCATTGGGGCGCGATGTGGCGCAGCATGATGCGCGGCGCACCGGCGCGCCCTCAGAGCGGAGTAGTCCAGTCCCAGGCGCGCCATGGCGCCCGGGCGGAAGTTCTCGACGGCGACGTCGCAGACCTCGGCCAGCCGGAAGACGATCGCCTTCCGAATGCTCACGGCTGTTGACGCTCCGGCTATCGCGCTCTATACTTCAGTAGTATGCCCGGCAAGTCCGTGAACGACCGGCCGCCCCGTGGGTCGTCATCATGCACTCTCCAAGACCTGACACGCTCGACGTGGCCGTTGGCGTTTTCTGCCTGCTGACCGGCGCGCTGATGCTCGTGGCGCCCCATCAGTTCGGGGCGGGCACGTATGCCCTCCTTCAGCCCAATCTCCCATGGTGGGGCTTCGCCTTCCTGCTCGCCGGCAGCGCCCTCCTCGCCGCCATCCTCATGCACCACCGTTGGTTGACCGCCGCCACACACCTGTTCGCCGCCGCCGCCCTCCTCGGCCTGGCGGCGGGTTCCGTCGCGACGGGCACCTGGACCGGAGCCGCGAACTACGCCGTCCTGGGACTGGGAACGGCGATTGCCGGGCTTCTGGCGCAGGGGTCAGGGGGCGGGGGACGGTGGTCGGGGAACGAGGACGCGCGACCCACCCCCCGCCCCCTGACCCCTGGCCCCTG
>JACQGW010000328.1 GCA_016199325.1 Chloroflexota bacterium | reverse complement strand
GTTTTTCCCACGGCTCCCCCCACCCGACAAGAAAAAGCCATGCCAACCCCTCCATCGACCCATCCCACCGCCCCATGCCCTCAGCCCTTCTTCCTTTCCCGCTCTCAACCGCTGCGCAAGCCCGTGTGGCCGCCTGCTTGACACGCCCTATCGAACGTGGTATGATATGAGCGTCGGACGGGACGCCGCAAGCGAAAGACCGGGAAGGGTTATCCCACCTGATGATCCGGTCGCCGGCCTCCTTCGAGAGGAGCGGCTGAAACGCCGCCAAGGCCAAGCGGAGTTTGGCGCACGTCCGGCGGAAGCCCGAGGAGCGGAAACGTTTCTCGGGCTTTCCTCTTGTTCGGGCGCCGCTTGACTTACCGCCAACTGCGCCCAGACTCACACCTGACCCCGCCGGGACTATTGTACAGGCACGCGCGGTTGTCGGAGCAGCGGAGCTGCCGGCAGAGATGGACGATGGGACCGGGGAAGCCAGACTGCGGCGGCCACCGCCAACGCCGAACTCCACCGACAGGTTCAACACCGGGCGGCCCGGCAGGAGCGCGAGCGGATCGCCTTGACTGGCTGCTGGACCAAAGCCCTACCTGCGACAGTACATGACTTGCGCCGCCAGGGTTGGTACTCCGTCCGTCACGCATTCGGAGTTCGCAGCTAAGGTTCGCGCCTTTGGCATGCACCCCCCGTCGGCGGCTGGCGTGTCGCCCGCTTTCATCCGCCGCGTCGGGCTTGGATCCCAGCGGCCCACAGGAGAGGTTCATTCCCCGGAATGGCCCGCGGGGCATGATACTCCTACTGGGAGAGGAGGGCACGATGGTATGCTACCCGGTGACCGAGCCGAGTCGGCTTGAGCGACTGCTCTTCGATGCCGGTCTGGTCGTCAAGGTATCTCTGGCCCACTTCTACGACGTCAAGGCCCGTACGTCGACTCAGCGCCTTTGGCAAGATCCGGAGGACTACGCGCTGAGACTCGACGCTCAGAACCCTTCCCACTGGGGCCACAAGTTGCACGCCCACGTCCGGGGTGAGTTCTTCGCACATGCCCTGTCCGACTGCCAGCGGGTCTTGGACGTGGGCTGCGGCGAGGGCTGGCCCTCCCTTTACCTCGCTCCTTACCTGCCCGAGGTCGTCGGGCTGGACCTGTCGCCAGAGCACGTGACACTGGCGACGAACACGGCCAGGCTCATGGGGCTCGACAACGTGTACTTCGCAGTGGCTCACATCGAGGAATTGCCGTTCCCGGACCAGACCTTCGACGGCGTCTGCTTTGGCGGCAATGTCTTCACCTACAGCTTCGACCCGATGGCGATGCTGAGGGAGATCGGACGGGTGCTGCGGGATGGCGGCCCATTCGCCTTCGAGCAGTGGCCGATCGATCCCGCCAGACCGGCGTGGGAGCGGATTCTCTGGTTGATCGACGGCGGGCCACCTATCCTCCACTATGGCGCGGGCAGCGGGCTATTCAGCCGGTCTTACTTCATCTACCTGAAACCCGAGTCCGAGCCGGGCCGGCGGCTAGCTGCCCTCGGGCGTTGCCGGGACGCCGAGCGATCGGAAGACGAGCACGTGGCCGACCGAGCGCGGCGCTTCACTGGCGAGTTGTCGGAGGAACAATTGCTGGTCTGCGAGCAGATTCGGCAACAGCTTGAGCTGGGCCACCTGGGAGACGTCGAGCGGGCGGAGTACGCGGGCGAGGACCGGTCACTTGCCGCCAGTGAGTTCCCTGGCTTGCTGGTCCAGGCCGGCTTCGCTGAAGTCAGGTCATGGGCGCTGCCTGACGGAGTAGCTTTCGCCCGGAGCCTCCAGGAGTACGGTGTGCTGGCTCGCCTGAACGTAGAAGATGTGCGCCCATGCATTCGGGCACTCGTCGTCAGCGCCCAGACGTCGCCGGGTTGGGTCCATCAGTGGGTGACGTGTCGGAGATCTACCTGACCCCCGAGGAGCGGACCATGAGCAGTCTCCGTGTAGGCCTTGGCGCCCTTGGCCTTCTGGGATTATCCGGTCTCGGCCTGTACCGCTTTCGTTCTCCCTGGATCGGCCGCTGGCTCGGCCTGCCGCCGCCGCGCGAGGGCGCGACCGTCGAGCAGGACGTGCCGGTGCCGATGCCCGATGGCGCCACCCTCGCGGCCGACCACTATGCTCCGCGGGGGAGGGGACCGTTCCCGGCGATCCTGATCCGGACGCCGTACGGACGAACGGGGCCGGCTCGCCCGACCAACGATTTCGCCTATCGCCGCTTCGCCGAGCGTGGATACCACGTTCTCCTCCAGGACACCCGGGGGCCGTTCGACGCGCAGGGGGAAGATCCTGCCGTTCATCCACGAAGCGGCGGACGGGCGGGCGACGCTCGACTGGATCGCGGCCCAGCCCTGGTGCGATGGCACGCCTGCCATGTGGGGGACGAGCTACCTCGGCTACGCGCTGTGGTCGGTAGCGCGCGGCGCCGCCTCGCCTTGCCAGCGTGAACCCGACAACCACGAGGAAGGCTACCGTGGCGGATGGCCGTCCCGGTACTCACGACGAGGTCGGTCCAAGGATTGCTGGCCTGAATTCAGCGAGACAACGGAGCGCCAACCACCAAGCGAAGGGCATTCCCCGGCTCGTGCTTGGCGCTCTTGGCGTCCTGGCGGTTCGGCCTCTCCGCACGTTGGTCCGGCGTCGCGGTTACGCGGGCGCGCTCCGGCTGCCGGCGGCGACCGGCGTTCGGCGTTCGGCGGGCTCGTAGATGCAGAGGGGATCGGACTCCAGCGGGTCGCCCGTAGCGGCGTAGGCGCGGGCGCGGGAGCCGCCGCAGATGACCCGGAACTCGCACCGCCCGCACTTCCCCTTTAGTTGGTCAGGGTCGCGCATCTGCCGGAACAGCGGCGCCTCGCGGTAGAGCTGCACCGGGTCGTCCTGGCGGACGTTCCCGACGGTGATCGGCAGGAAGCCCGAGGGATAGACGTCGCCGACGTTCGAGATGAACATGATGCCGGCGCCGTCCCGGATGCCCCAGCTCGTCCGGATCCGCGTCCCGCCGGTCTGAGCGCGGTCCTCCCCGGGCTTCCGCTGGGCGGCGATCCGGCGGAAGTGGTGGGCCTCTGTCGTCTTGAGGACCGGGCGCGGCCGCAGCGACAGCTCGTGGAGCCACTCCAGGGTCCGCTCGGCCTCCGCCGGGCTCATCTCGCTGAGGACGGCGCCGCGGCCGACGCCGATCAGGAAGAAGACCGCCCAGCGCTGGACGCCCATGTCGCAGACCAGGCGATAGACCGCCGGCAGGTCGTCCACCGTCTCGGCGGCGGCCAGCGTGTTGACCTGGACCGGCAGGCCGGTCGCCAGCGCCCCCTGGATGGCGCTGACGGTTCGATCAAAGGTCCTGGTGATCCCCCGGATCGCGTCGTGGCGCTCCGCCGACGAGCCGTCGAGGCTGAACGCGAGCGAGCTAACGCCCGCTTCCTTCATGCGGACCATGGCCTCTTGCGTGGCGAGGGGCGTCCCGCTCGGCGTTACCGAGACGACCAGGCCAAGCCCGACGGCGTGCTGGATCAGCTCGTAGAGGTCGGGCCGGCGCAGGGGATCGCCGCCGGTGACGACGAGGTGTGGCCGCGGCTCGCCGAACCGGCTGATGGCGTCGAGCAGGCGCCGTCCCTCTGCCGTCGAAAGCTCGCGCGGATCGCGCTGGGCGATCGCCTCAGCGCGACAGTGGCGGCAGGCGAGGTCGCACGCGCGCGTCACCTCCCAGTAGAGCATCATGGGGGCACGATCGAAGTTGGCTGCTGCGGTCACCGCTATCTCCTCTCGGTTCAAGTCGTCAGGACAGCGTGCCTCGCCGGGGCGAAGACGGCCTGGACGGCCTCCTGGCCCTGGCGAATGCAGTCCGGCACGCCGATGCCGTTGTAGGCGGCGCCGGCCAGGGCGAGGCCGGGGAACGGTTGGAGCGCGACTCTGGCCCGGCGGACCCGGTCGAGGTGCCCTGGTGCGTAGCGGGGGATGCCTTGCTGCCAGCGGTAGACCCGGCTCAGCATCGGCGGTCCGCTGACCCCCATGAGCTGGGCCAGGTCGGCGCAGGCCATCGCGACCAGCTCGGCGTCCTCCCGCCTCAGGAGATCGACGATGTCCGGGCCGCCCAGATAACAGCGCATGAGCATCTTGTCCGGGTCGCTGGCGTGGGGCCACTTGCGGGTGACCCAGGTGCAGGCGATCAGCCGGCGCTGCTCCTCGGCCGGCACCAGGAACCCGGTGCCGCGCATGGGGTGGGCCACCTGCGCCCTGGGAAAAGCCACCACGACGACCAGGGAGGGGTAGTAGGTGATCCCGGCCAGGATGCCGGCGGCCTCGGGCGCGAAGCCCGCGATCATGCGACTCGTCGCGCCGGCCGGCGCGGCCAGAACCACCGCGTCGGCGGCGATCTCCCGTCCATCGGCGAGCTCCAGGCGGTAGGACGGGGGTTCGCCGTGGCGGGCGCTGGGCGCCACGCGCCTCACCTCGCTTCCACAGAGGACGTCGGTGGCGCGCAGGGCGCCGCTCACGCGCTCGACCAGGGTGGAGAGTCCGCCCCGAAGGGTTACGAAGGGAGGGCCGGCCTGCTTGCCGCCGCGCTGCCGCTCCAGCGCCCGCAGCCCCAGCAGGAGGCTGCGGTGCTTCTGCTCAAGCCTGCGCAAGTCCGGGAAGGTCGCCAGCAGGCTGAGGTCGCCGCTGCCGCCGCCAAAGACGGCCGCCAGCAGCGGCACCGCCAGCCGCTCGGCGACCTCGCGGCCGAACCGCCGCGAGACGAAGTCGGTCAGCGTCTCGTCCTCGTCGCCGGGGCGGGCCGGCAGCAACAGGTCGAGTCCGGCGCGGGCCTTGCCGAGCGGAGATAGCAGCCGGGTCGTCAGGTACGGCTTGAGACGGGTGGGGGCGATGAGCATCATGCTCTCCGGCAGCGGCTCCAGCCGGCCGCGGTGAACCACGTAGGTGCCGCGCGCCTCCGGGTTGCTCGGGACGATCTGGTCGGCCAGGCCGACGGCGGCGCTGAGCTGTCGCGCCTCGACCTTGCGCGCCAGCAGCGAGTCCGGTCCCTGCTCCAAGAGGAACCCGTCGATCCGTTCGGTCTGCACCTTCCCGCCGAGGCGGTCGGCCGCTTCGACGAGCGTGCATCGTACCGGCTGGCCGCTTTCGGCCGCCAACTGCTCGGCCTGGAATGCCGCGGCAAGTCCGGTGATGCCGCCGCCGACGATGGCAATGTGCTGCGCGATTCCCATGATCGTCTACCGACCCCGCCCTTCTTTCCGACTATTGGGATTGGCCTGGCTGCGTGCGACCAGCGTCGCCAGGAACTGGGGGAACGCCGGCTCCAGGTTGAACGGCGAAACCGAGGTGTAGGCCAGACCCAGTACACGGGCGCGCTCGGCGCTGGCGAGTCCCAGGTCGTAGAGGACTTCCAGATTGTCGGCCGTGAAGCTCGTGGGACAGGCGACGACGCTGCGGGCGCCCGACCGAGCGACCGCCTCCAGCTCCTCCAGGATGTCCGGCCCCAACCACGGCTCGCCCGTCTCGCTCGCCGACTGATAGCAGGCGGACCATCGATCAAGCCTCAACCGGTCGGCCAGCTCCCGCGTGACGGCACCGTACTGCGCGACGTACGGGTCATCCCCGCTGCGGGCGCGGGCTGGCAGGCTGTGCGCCGTGAAGACGACGTGCAGCGGGCGCGGCGCAATGGCCCGAAACGGCGCCAGGGTCGAGCGGAGCCGGCACTCCAGCAGGCCGAGGAAGCCGGGCTCGTCCGACCAGCTCTTGACAGAAACCATCCGGAGATCGGCCCCCGAGCTGCCTGCAGCCCGTTCGACCTCGGCGATGTAGCGTCCCACGCCCAGCGGAGAGTAGTAGGGCGTCATCACGAGGACGATGGCTTCCCGGATGCCGTCGCCGGCCATCGCCTGCACGGTGTCCGAGATGAACGGGGGCGTATGCTGGAATCCGACGTAGACCGACAGCGGCAGTCCTAGCCGGCGCAGGTGCGTCGCCAGGCCGGCCGCCTGCGCGCGGATGAGCGAGTTCAGCGGCGAACGGCCGCCGATGGCGAGATAGCGATCGCGCAGGCCGGCGAGCCGCTCGGGCGAGGGCTTCCGGCCGTGGAGGATGTGGGCGTAGTAGGCTTCGAGGGCGTCGATCTCCTCGGCGGCGCCGTGCGCGAGCACGAGCACGGCCCGGTCGACAGACGCAGGCGCCGTCCCGCCCTCGCCGCGGGGGAGAGATGCTTCGCTGTGGCTCAGCATAACGGGATGGGTGACAGGCGCAAGCGCCCTCCCGCCCTCGCCGCGGGGGAGAGATGCTTCGCTGCGGCTCAGCGTGACGGAATGGGCGACAGGCGCAGGTGTCGTCCTGTGCTCGCCGCGAGCGACGAGCAGCGACCGCGCGGTCGCCGCTCGTCGCTCCAGTGCCGGCCGAGGGGGCCACGCCTCCATCACGAGTCTCCCACCAGGTCTTCTCTCCCATCATCGATGAGAATACAGCCCGCAGCCGGCGGGCTGCCCGACCCGAACGGGCGGGATTCGGGTAGTCTCGCCCTCCCTATCCGAAGGGATGGGCCGGGCTGGACGATCACGGTAGTGGCCCGCCACACCGAGGTTGATGGGTGCGGCTTGCCGATTTCATGCGTCATTCCGTCATGCGTCATTCCGTCAGCTCTCGACGGGAGCTATCCATCCCTATTGCTGTGGTGTTCCAGTAGTTCAAGGTCCAAAGCCTACGCGGCGCTCTCCAACCCTGAACAACGAACCCCGTCAAGACCCCGCTCCGGGGAGTGGCGCGGCCGGCGGCAGGTCGACGTGGTTGGGCTGCTCCGATGGCAACCCGTCTTCCGGAATCGCCAGGGCTCCCTCGTCGACGAGCGTGAAGTACCGCCGAAGTCCCTCCCGGTACCCCTCGGCGATCGCCGCCAGGACGTCGTCCCGCGTCAGAAGCTGGGCCTCGGCGGCGTTCGAGAGGAAGAGCGTCTCACCCAGGATGGCCGGCATCTGGGTTGCTCGGGTGGTCATTGTGCCGGTCCGCGGCGGGCCGAGCACGAAGATCGGGAACTGGCGGCCGCGGAACGTGCGGAACGCCGAGTCCTCCTTGAGCCCCCGATTCACCACCGGGTATCCGACCCCCCGAATGGCCTCGACGAGCGCCGGCAGCACCTGTTCGGCCAGCGCCCGATTGAAGTCGGCCCAGGGCCGCTTGCCGTCGTACCAGACTTCGGTGCCAACCTGTCCGGAATCGCCCGAGCCGTTGTTGTGGATGGAGACGAACGCGTCGCCCTGCGCCTCGTTGGCGATGTCGATCCGGGTCTGAAGGTCGAGCCGCGTCGCGCTGTAGCCCTCGGGCGGTGGCCCCTCGAACGCCCGGCGGTCGCCGTCTCTGGTCAGGACCACCTGGAGACCGTCCTCCTCCAACAGGCCGCGCAGCTTCAGTGCAATCGTCAGGTTGACGTTCTTCTCGCCGACGCCGGCGCCGGCTGCGCCCACCTCCGGTCCGCCGTGGCCGGGGTCGATCACCACCACGCGGGCGCGATTCACGGCCGGCCTGAAGGGATGAAGCGGAACGGTCTGCCTCGCCGCTGGCCGGGGACCGCCCGGTGCCGGCGCCCGCGCCGCAGGAGGGGGACTGGACACCTCCGCCGAAGCCGGAGGCGTCGTCTCGCCGGGCGGTTGAGCTGTTTCAGCAGCCGGCGCCGCCGTTGCCGTCGCAGCTTCTCCGGCGCCGTCCGCCGGTGCCGCCTCGTCGTCCGCCGTTGGCGTGGTCTCGGCGACCGGTGGAGCTGCGGTTGCCGTCTCCTCGTCCGTCTGCGGTGCTGCCTCGCCGACCGCCGGAGTCTCCGTTGCCGTTGCCGCCTCGTCCGGGCCGGCGGTTGGTGTGGCTTCGCGCAGGATCGGCGCCTCCGGTTGCCCAGGGAGCAGTGCGGACGCTCTGGCGCTGGCGCAGGCCGACCAGACCAGCGCGAGGATCAACCCGAGAACGGCAATCCCTGCCGATGCAGGTGTCCTGCGCGTGCTTCCCTCATGCGGATTCATCGGCGTCTCGCCCTGAGTGTCATCGATCTCATCGCCTGCTCGCCCCCCATCGGCTGCCCACCAGTCTACCATAAATCGAGCCGTCGATCACCGGAACCGATAGTGCAAACCGTTCTTGCGAGTTCCCCCGAGTTCCTACGAGTTCCCAGTCTGGTCGAAGAGCTCGGCCAGCGGCGCGACGCTGTTCAGCACATACTCCGGCGGATGGGGGACGCGGGCCAGGTCGGCCGAGCTCGTCACGCCGGAGAGGACGAGCAACATCGGCATCCCGGCCGCTCGGGCGGCAGGGAGGTCGGTGATCAGCGAATCCCCGACGAAGAGGCATTCCTCCGGCGGCAGGTCGAGGCGGGCGAGCGCATCCGTCGGCAGAATCGGCGACGGCTTGCCGACGACCGCGTCGGGCTCCCGGCCGGCGACCCCGGCGATCGCGCCCAGCATCGCCGCCGCGCCGGGGTAGCGCTCGCCGTCCTCGATGATGATGCGGTCGACGTTGGAGGCGACAAAGCGGGCACCGGCGAGGACGGCCCGAACGGCGCTGGTGAGTCGGCCGTACGACAGCCGCCGGTCGGTGCCGACGACGACGACCTCGGCGCCGCGCTCGTCGGGCAGCGGGCGCAACCCCTGCCGTGCCAACGCCTCTTCTAGCGCCTGTGAGCCGAAGACGAACACCCCGGCGCCGGGATGCTCGCGGGCGAGGAAGCGGGCGGTCGCCTCGACCGTCGTCACGATCTCGTCCGGTGCGACCTCGAGGCCGTGGTCCAGCAGCCGCCGCTGGATCGCATGCACGGAGAGCATCGAGTTGTTGGTGACGACGAGGACGCGCCGGCCGGCTGCGCGGACGCCCCTCACGGCAGCCGCCGCGCCCGGCACCGGCGCCGGACCGTAGATGAGCGTGCCGTCGAGATCGAACAGGTACGCCGGATAGGCGTTCAGCGGACGGTCGGCCATCTTCGGCTACCGATAGACGATCAGGATCGCCGCGACCGCGACCACCCAGAGGAGAATGTCGAGGATGAGCGGCTTGTCGCGGAGGAGCACGTCCTCCGGGCTGCCGCCCTGCCCCTTCTGGTGGATGAGGTAGAGGTAGCGGAAGACGCCGTAGAGGACGAACGGGATCGTCGCCATCATGGCGTGGTTCTTCGGCAGGTTCTCCGCCGTGAACGTGTAGAGCGAGTAGGCCATCACGGTCGACGACGTGATGACGGCGAGGATCTCGTCGAGGAGCTGCGGCGAGTACTCCTGCAGAATGGCGCGGTGCTTGCCGGCATGGTTGTTCAGCAGGATCAGCTCCTGCCGGCGCTTGGTGAAACCGAGAAAGAGCGCGCCGAGCGTCGTGCAGACGTAGAGCCACGGCGAGATCGGCACGCCGATGACGACGGCGCCGGCGATGGCCCGCAGGAGGTATCCGGAGGCGAGCGCGAAGACGTCGATGAGGACGACGTGCTTGAAGACGAACGTGTAGAGCACCGACGACAGCAGATAGACGAGCGTGACGAGGCCAAAGGCCGTGCTCAGGAAGAAGGCCAGCGGCATCCCCAGGCCGACGATGCCCGCGGCGGCAACAACGGCGACCGTCGGGTGCAGTCGGCCGGACGCCAGCGGCCGGTTGCGCTTGGTGGGGTGCTGGCGGTCCTTCTCGACGTCGGCCAGGTCGTTGATCAGGTAGACGGCGCTCGAGATCAGGCAGAAAAGGACGAAGGCCAGACCGGCCAGGGCGATGAGCGTCACCAGGTCTCGGAGGACGAACGGCTTCCAGTACAGGTTGGCGGTGAAGATCAGCGGCAGGAAGATGACGCCGTTCTTCGTCCACTGCTTCGGCCGCATGCTCTGGAACAGCGCGCGCAGGGTGCCGGGGCCGATCTGTGGGGCCGGTTGGGTCCCGCCGATCGCGGTATTGCGAGGGTCCGTCGCCAACGGCATGCTCCGGCCGGTGATCGGCAATCAAGACGATTGCAGCGGCGCGTCACGGTCTCCTTGCCCATCGCGGGCGGGCAAACGCGGCGCGTGGGGGATCATAGCCCGGAAGCCGTGCCGCCGTCAACCTTGACTTTTCGGGGCGAAGTCGGTACGCTTATGGCCGGTAGAGCCGGCCGGTGGCAAGCCGACCGGCTTCGCCGTTGCATTCGGCCCGCCAACCGGTCAACAATGGAACGAAGACGCGCGGCAGCAGCGAAGCGCCGGCTGGACCAACTGCTCGTCGAGCGCGAGCTGGCGACCACCCGGGAGCAGGCCCGGGCGCTGATCATGGCCGGCCAGGTGCGGATCGGCGATCGGGTGGCCGACAAGCCGGGGCACCTGGTGCCCGCCGATGCCGCCGTCGCCGTCGAGCGTCCGCTGCCTTACGTCAGTCGTGGCGGTTTCAAGCTTGCCCACGCGCTGGACGCGTTCGGCATCGGCGTGGCGGGCGCGGTTGCCGCCGACGTGGGCGCGTCGACCGGTGGGTTCACCGACGTCCTGCTTCAGCGCGGCGCCGCCCGCGTCTACGCGATCGACGTCGGGTATGGTCAGCTCGACTACCGCCTCCGGACCGACCCCCGGGTGGTCGTCATGGAGAAGACGAACGTCCGCTACCTGGCCGGCCTGCCCGAGCCGATCGACCTGGCGACGATCGACGTCTCGTTCATCTCGCTGGAGAAGGTGCTGCCCGTCGTCAAGGGGTGGCTCTCGCCGGCGGGACAGATCGTGGCGCTCGTCAAGCCGCAGTTCGAGGCCGGGCGGGCGCAGGTGGGCCGAGGCGGTGTCGTCCGCGATCCGGCAGTTCACGGGACCGTGCTGGCGAGGGTCCTCCGGTTCACCGAAAGCCTCGGGCTGGTTCCGACCGGTGTCGTCGCGTCGCCGGTCCTCGGGCCGGCCGGGAATCGGGAGTTCCTGGTCTGGCTGCGGCAAGCCGGTCCCGGGGTGGACGTGGCGGCGGCAATAGAAACGGCCATCGGACAGTCAGATTGATCAAGCGCATAGGCGTGCTGTTCCATCCCAAGGTTCCCGCGTCCAGAGCCCTGGCCGACCGCATCGCCGAGGATCTGACCCGGTTGGGCGCTCGCCACTGGGTCGTGTCGGCCTGGGAAGAGGCCGAGGCCCACGCGCTCATCCCCGAGACCGACCTCGTGCTCACGCTGGGGGGCGACGGGACGATCCTTCGGGCGGCCCGCATCGTCGTGCCGCACGAGGTGCCGATTCTCGCCGTCAACATGGGCAAGCTCGGCTTCCTGGCCGAAGTCGCGCCCGGCGAGGTGCTCGGCGCGCTGCCGAGCGTCCTGGCTGGCGCCGGCTGGATCGAGGAGCGGATGATGCTCTCGGCGCGGCTCTTGCCGGCCACCGGTGGGCTGACGCTCGAGCCCTTCCAGGCGCTCAACGACGTCGTCGTCGGCCGCGGCGCGCTCGCCCGCATCATCTATATCCACGCATTCGTCAACGGCGAGCCGTTCACTACGTACGCTGCCGACGGGCTCGTCGTCGCGACGCCGACTGGCTCGACGGGCTACTCGCTGGCAGCCGGCGGCCCGATCCTCCACCCGGAGCTACGGGCGTTCCTGCTCTCGCCCATCGCGCCCTATCTCTCGCTCTCCCGCTCCGTCGAGCTGCCGGGCGACGCCGAGGTGACCCTCGACGTGCGAACCGATCACCAGGCGTCCCTATCGATCGACGGGCAGCTCGATCTGGCGCTCCGCAACAACGATCGGGTGGTCGTCCGGCAGAGCCCGCACGTCACTCGCTTTCTCCGGCTTGGCTCACGATCGTACTTCTTCGCCACCCTTGCCCAGCGCCTGCGCCAGGAGGTCCGGCCGTGCTGGTTGAGCTCAACATCGCCAACTTTGCCATCATCGACCGGCTGACGCTGGCGCCCGCCCCCGGCTTCAACGTGTTGACGGGCGAGACCGGCGCCGGCAAGAGTATTCTGATCGACGCGGTCGGCGCCATTCTGGGGGGAAAGGTGGGCGCGGAGCTCGTTCGGGCCGGCGCCGAGAGCGCCCGGGTCGAGGGCATCTTTGACCTGCGCACCTGCCCCACGCGCGACCGGATCCGGCACGCCCTGCTCGAATGTGGCATCGAGGACGACGACGATCTGATCCTCGCGCGCGAGATCCACCGTTCAGGCAGGTCGACGGCCCGGGTGAACGGACGGGCGGTGCCTCAGGCCGTCCTGCGCGAGCTGGGCGAGCGGCTCGTCGACGTCCACGGCCAGTCCGAGCACCTCTCGCTCCTGCGCGCGGCCGAGCACGTCGACATCCTCGACCACTTCGCCGAGCTGTTGCCCCGGCGCCTCGAGCTGGCCGGCCTCGTCGCCGAGCTGCGGCAGGTCCGGCGGGCCCGCCAGGAGCTCGTCCGCGATGAGCGCGAGCTGGCTCGCCGGGTCGACCTGCTCAAGTTCCAGATCGGCGAGATCGAAGCTGCCCAACTGCACCCGGGCGAAGAGGACGATCTGGAGGCGGAGCGCCGAATTCTCGGCAGCGCCGAGCGGCTGACCCAGCTCTCCAGCCAGGCGTACGCGCTCCTCGCCGAGGGCGGCCGCACCATCCCGGTCCGTGACTACCTCGGCCAGGTCGTCTCGCTGCTCGCCGAGCTGAGCCGGCTCGACCCGGCGCTCCAGTCGGCGCACGAGGCGGCCGAAAGTGCCACCTACCTCGTCGAGGACCTCGCCCGCACGCTGCGAAGCTATCGCGACGGCGTCGAGTACAACCCGGCCCGCCTCGCCCAGATCGAGGAGCGGCGCGACCTCATCCACAACCTCAAGCGGAAGTACGGCGCCGGCATCCGCGAGATTCTCGCCTTTGGCGACCAGGCGCAGGCGGAGCTGGACGGCATTGCCCAGAGCAGTGAACGGCTCGCCGAGCTGACGGCGCGTGAGGAGCGGCTGCTCATGGCCATCGGCGAGCGCGCCGACGGGCTCTCCCGCGAGCGGCGCCGAGCCGCCGAGGGCCTGGCCCGCTCAGTCGAGCGCGAGCTGGGCGACCTGAACATGGCGCAGGTGCGCTTCGAGGTCGCGATCGGCGCCGCCGAAGACCCGGACGGCGTGCCCGTGGCGGCGCCGAACGGGAGCAGCCGCCGGCTGGCCTTCGACGCCACCGGGGTCGACCGGATCGAGTTCCTGATCGCGCCCAACCCCGGCGAGCCGCTGAAGCCGCTGGCCCGGATCGCCAGCGGCGGCGAGACGTCACGCCTGATGCTGGCGCTCAAGGCGATCCTCGGCCGGTCGGACGCCGTTCCCATGCTGATCTTCGACGAGATCGACGTCGGCATTGGCGGGCCGACGGGGCTCGTCGTCGGCCAGAAGCTGGCCGGCCTCGCCGGTAACCACCAGGTGGTCTGCGTCACCCACCTGCCGCAGACGGCCAGCTACGCCGACGTCCATTTCCACATCCGGAAGGTCGTCGTCCAGGGGCGAACGTCGACGGTGGTCGAGCGACTCGACGGTGTCGAACGGGTCGAGGAGCTTGCGCGGATGCTGGGCTCGGCCACCGCCAGCACCCGCCAGAGCGCCGCCGAGATGATGGACCACGCCCGCGCCTGGATCGCGGCGCGAGAGAAGGAGCAACCATGTCCAACCCGAACGGCGTCGGCCAGCCGGCCACGTTGACCCAACAAGCCATCGTGGCAGAGAAGGCCACCGTTGCCGACGTGCCGCAGATCCACCGGCTCGTTAAGCTGTTCGCCGACCGCGGCGATATGCTCCACCGGTCGCTGACGGAGATCTACGAGAACCTGCGCGATTTCCACGTCGCCCGGGACGGCGAGCGCGTCGTCGGCTGTGCGGCGCTCCACCTCCTCTGGGCGGACCTGGCCGAGGTCCGCTCGGTCGCCGTCCACCCCGACTACCAGGGACGCGGCCTGGCTCGTGTGCTGGTCGAAGCGACCGCGGTGGAGGCCCGCTCGCTGGGCCTGACGACGATCTTCTGCCTGACCTACCGCCCGGAGGTCTTCGGCCGGCTCGGCTTCGTCCGGACCGGCATCGAACAGCTCCCCCGCAAGGTCTGGGGCGAGTGCTACCGCTGCCCGAAGTTCCCGATTTGCGGCGAGGTCCCGATGGTCCGGGTGCTCTACGACAACGTCACGCCGTCGACGGGCGGCGTCATCACCCTGCCGGTCCTCACCCGCGGCCATCGCCTGGAGCGGCAGTAGGTCATGGCAAAACCGTCCGAGGAGCCCATGGTCGAGGTCGTCCTTGCCAGCGAGCGGGCCTTCCACGGCCGCGTCTACGACGTGCGGGTCGACACCGTCCGACTGCCCAACGGTGCGACGACCCGGCGGGACGTCGTCGTTCATCCCGGCGCCGTCGTCATCGCGGCCGTCGACGCCGACGGCTCGGTGCTGCTGGAGCGCCAGTACCGCGGCGCGCTCCGCCAGGTGATCTGCGAGCTACCGGCCGGGACGCTCGATCCCGGCGAGCCGCCCGAGGCCTGCGCCCGGCGCGAGCTCGCCGAAGAAACGGGCTATCGCGCCGATCACTGGGACCACCTCGGCGGCTTCTACGCGGCGCCCGGCTTCTGCACCGAGTACCTCCACGCCTTTCTGGCGACCGGTCTGACGCCTGGCACCAGCGCCGTCGAAGAAGACGAGCAGATCGCCCTCCTCCGGGTCCCCCTTGCCGAAGCCCTCGCCCTGGTACGCCGCGGCGAGATCTGCGACGCCAAGTCCATCGTGACGTTGTACTGGGCAGCCGAGCGGCTGGCCGGCAGATCTCAGCCGGACGGCGTCTGAGCGCGGATTTCCACCATCACCGGAGCAGCGCACTCACGTGCGCACTACGAACCGGCGCCGTCGTTCATCGTGCGCACGTGCGTGCGCCGTCTCTCGTTGTATGCTATCATGATGATAGAGCAATGCCGATCTGGTGTAAGAGACGTGACGTGCTCTTGCCGTGCGGGAGGTGGCTACCATGATCCGAACCCAGATCCAGTTGACCGAGGAACAGGCTCGCGCGCTCAAGGCGCTGGCGGCCCGGCGAGGAGTTTCGCTGGCGGAGCTCATCCGACAGGGAGTCGAACACATCCTCGGCGAGAGCGAGCGGCAAGGGAAGCGACGGCGCGCTCTTGAGGCGGTGGGGAAGTTCGCCGGGCCGGCCGATCTCTCAGTTCACCACGACCGATATCTCGCCGAGGACTTCCAGTAATGGCGGTGTTCGTCGACACGTCGGGGATCATCGCCACCCTCAACGCGCAGGATCCGGGTCATCGGCCGGCGGCAGACCGCTGGGCGGAGCTCCTTGCGGGAGACGAGCCTCTGCTCGCCACCAACTACATCCTGGTCGAGAGTTTCGCCGTCCTCGCTCGGCGCCTGGGCTTCGAAGCCGTGCGGGCTTTCCAGAACACGATCGTGCCCGTGCTCGAGATCTTCTGGGTCGACCAAGCCGTGCACGAGAGCGCCGTCGCTGCTTTGCTTACCGCGGGTGACCGGCATCTGAGCCTGGTCGACTGTGTCAGTTTCGCGGCAATGCGTAGGCTCGGCATCGAGACCGCCTTCACCCTCGACGCCCATTTCGCCCAACAGGGGTTTCGCTGCATTCCGTAACTGTGTGTTACTCAAGGGGCTGCGACGAGGCGCTTCACCACATCCTTCAGTTGATCCGGGCGAATCGGCTTGGTGATGTAGCCGTCGGCCCCGCCTCGACTCCGCTCAGCTTGTCCTCGGGAGCGCCCCGACCGGTGAGCATGATGACGACGGCGTGGCAGGTGGTCGGGTTTCCCTCAGGCCCATCAGGGCGAGCTGTGGCTCAAGGAAGCCGGCCAGGAGCTCCGCCGACAGACGCCGCTCTATCTGGAGATCGCCTTCGTGGACGCCAACGGCCAGGAGACGGTCAAGATCGCTGACGGGCGCGTCGCCGACCCGGGCGAGCTCCGGAACGTCGGCGATCCGGCGAACACCCTCTTCAAGTCCGAGACCTACTTCCGCGAGGCTCGCCAAGTGGCGCCCGGCCAGGTTCTTGTCTCGCACGTGACCGGCCCCTACGTCAACCGGACCGAGTTCGAGGCCGGCAAGCGATTTCGCGGCGTGGTGCGGTTCGCGATGCCCGTCTTCGACCAAACCGGCCGCTTCGCCGGCGTCGTCGTGCTGGCGCTGGACAACCGCCATGTGCAGGAATTCACCATTCACATCGTTCCCACCGCGCAGCGATTCGCCGTCGCCGCCGACCCGGCGACCGGCAACTACGCCTACGTCACATCGGATGAGGGGTACATCATCCCAACCGCCGATGGGCTTCGGCTGGGTGGCGATTGGCGCGGACGTATCCACCTTTCACCAGGCGGCCACGGTCGCCGACCCCACTCGCCTGCGTCAGATTCTCCTCAACCTCCTCAGCAACGCCGTCAAGTTCACCCACCAGGGTGAGGTCCTCGTCTCCCTCGACGCCCGCGCGTTGGACCGCGTTCCCCAGCCCGAGGACGACCAGCCCGACTGGTACGAGCTGCACTTCGCCGTCCGGGACACCGGCATCGGCATTCCGCCCGACCGCATCGACCGGCTTTTCCAGTCGTTCAGTCAGGTTGACGCTTCGACCAGCCGCAAGTACGGCGGCACCGGCCTGGGCCTCGCCATCAGCAAGCGCCTGGCCGAGCTGATGGGCGGCACCATGTGGGTCGAGAGCGAGCCCGGCAAAGGCTCGGTCTTCCACTTCACGCTGCGCGCCCAGGCGGTGGACGGAGCCCAGCCTACCTATCTCGCAGCGGACCAACCCGAACTCCGTGGCAAGCGGCTCCTGGTCGTCGACGACAACGCGACCAATCGCCTGATCCTCTGCCGGCAGGCCGAGTCCTGGGGGATGGTCCCCGTCCTGGCGGCCTCCGGCGCCGAGGCGCTCTCCATCGTCCAGCGCGGCGAGCCCCTCGACCTGGCCATCCTCGGCATGCACATGCCCGAGATGGACGGCCTGCGGCTCGCCGACGAGATCCGCCGGTGTCGCGATGCCGAGCAGCTCCCCCTGATCATGCTATCTTCCCTGGCCCTCCCCGACGCCGACCCGCGCTGGCAGCACTTTGCCGCCCGCCTGACCAAGCCCATCAAAGCCTCCCAGCTCTTCGACGCACTGGTCGGCGTGCTCAGCCCGGCCCCGCGGGCCGCCGGCCGGGGTGCGCAGGCGGAGCAGCCAGCGTCAGGGCTGGACCCCGAGCTGGGCCAGCGGCTGCCGCTGCGCATCTTGCTGGCGGAGGACAACGCCGTCAATCAGAAGGTGGCGCTCCACATCCTGGAGCGGATGGGCTATCGAGCCGATGTTGCCGGCAACGGCCTGGAAGCCCTGGTGGCGCTGGAGCGCCAGCCGTACGATGTGGTGCTGATGGCTGTGCAGATGCCGGAGATGGATGGTCTGGAGGCGTCTCGGCAGATCTGTGCGCGCTGGCCGGAGGATGTGCGACCCCGCATCGTCGCCATGACGGCGAACGCGATGCAGAGCGACCGGGAAGCCTGTCTGGCCGCCGGGATGCACGACTACCTCAGCAAGCCGATCCGCGCCCAGGAGCTCCAGGCCGCCCTGCCACGCTGGGGACAGTGGGTCAGGGATCGGAAGTCGAGCGCCGGCGGTCGGGGGGCGGGGTCCGAGAGTTGGCAGTTGGCAGTCGGCAGTCGCGGGTCGGGGGACGGACTGTCGACTCTCGACTCCCGACTCCCGACTCCCACGGATGCCCCGGCGCTGGATCCGTCGATCCTGGTCAGCATGCTGGGGACCGGTTCAGGCGGGCGAGAGGTGCTGAAGGAGTTGGTCGACCTCTTTCTGGCCGAGGCCGTGTCGGCGCTGGCCGCCGTTGAGCAGGCCGTGGCTGAAGGCGATCCCGAGCAGCTCCGCCGAAGCGCCCATCTCCTCAAAGGGATGTGCGCCAACCTGGGGGCGGAGCCGATGGCGGCGGTGAGCGCGGATGTGGAGCAGCTTGGGCGAGCGGGGACGACGACGGGGGCCGCGCTGCTGGTGGCCCATCTCCGCCTGGAGTTTGAGCGGCTTCGTGCGGCGTTGGACGTACTCCTTGCCGGACACCACTGAGGCCGCTACAATTGGTCAGGATGACCAACTCGCCCTGCGGCGAAGGAGGTGGCGATGGCGAAGACGGTGAGTACGGCTCAAGCAAAGGCGCAGTTTTCCGCCCTGGTCGCTCGGGTGGCTTACGGCGGCGAGCAGTACATCATCGAACGCCGTGGCAAGCCGCTTGCCGCTCTGGTGAGCCTGGACGATCTGGATCGACTGGAGAGAGAGCGGGCGCCGTCGCCACGGCCGTTGGGCGCGCTTGCCCTGGTGGGTCTGCTCCGGGACCTCGATGACGCGGAGATGGATGCCGTCGTTGCTGACATCTACCGCGAACGTGAGCGGGACACAGGCCGGCCGGTGGAGATCGAGGACTGGCGAGTCTGATTGTGCTGCCGTTCGACGTTGCTGCTGCCGGACGCTGCGGCCAGATCCGGGCGCACCTGGAGCGGCAAGGCACCTTGATCGGCGACGCCGATCTCCGAATCGCCGCGATCGCGCTCGTCCACGATCTTGCGGTCGTCACCGGCAACGTGCGCCATTTCCAGCGGATCCCCGGGCTGGCCGTCCAGAACTGGCTGGAATAGGGGCTCGTCCGCCCATTTACGGACAGATCTCGCGCACCACCTCGATGCCGTTCAGCGCCATGTGGTACAGGAAGATCAGATGCAGAAGGTCGCCGTCGTGCGGCAGAGCGCCGATCTGGCGGGCCAGCTCGACGGGCACGTCGTAGGTCTGGACGCAATCGGCCGGCACGACGATCCGCCGCTCGATCTCCAGCGCATTCGCCCACATCCGGAGATCCATGACCGTCTGATAGACGCAGAGGTCGGTGCAGTTGCCGACGACGATGAACTCCCGCAGCTCCGGATGCTCGCCCATCCACTTCCCAAACGGCGTCATGATGTCCGTGCTGAGCGAGTTCTTGGGGATGACCACGAAGATCGGGGCGAACGGCAGCGCGCGGTACTCCGGGATCATCTCCGACTCGGGCGTGCCGGCGATGCAGTGGGGCGGATACGCCTGGAACTCCTGGGCGTCGGGGCTGTGGGTATCCTGGGCCAGGATGAACTGCCGGACACCCCGGTCGTGGGCGATGCGTAGCAGGCGGACCGTGTTCGGGATGATGGCACGGATCCGTGGGCTCGACAGCTTCCCCTCGTAGGTGAAGCCCCGCACCATGTCCTCGCTGATGACCGCGATCTCCTCCGGGCGGAGCTGTCGATCGGCCATCTCCTGCTGCATGCTCAGCGGTCGGAGGCCCGCGTGCCATTCCTCGATCCACCGGAGAAACGGCTCGCTGCGCGGGAGAACCGACCGGGCTGTCGTCGTCTGAGAACCGGGACTGGACGTCGGTTCGGTCGTCACGATTCCTCCCATTTCCGCCTCCCCTCTCCCGAGAGCGGGAGAGGAGCCGGGGGTGAGGGCCTGCT
>JACQGW010000309.1 GCA_016199325.1 Chloroflexota bacterium | reverse complement strand
GAGTAGGTGTTGATGCGGCTCAGCACCAGCTCCGGCGGGATCTTGAGGCCCAGCTCGTCGAATCGGCTCAGCACCGAGACCGGAATGATTCCGGCGCACATGTTGCAGCCGGGCTGGCCGAAGCAACGGAAGTCCTTGCCCTCGTAGATCGTGACCGAGACCTCACGGCCGGCGCCGCGGGCGAACAGGAGGGCGTACAGCGCAAAGAAACTGCCTGCCGGCCCACCGCCGATAACGGCGATACGGAGCGGCCCGGCCCCTACATTGTTCACGGCGGCCTCCATTCTCGCGGTTGGAGCACCGGACGCACTGCTACGAGCGCCTCACAAAACCGCAGAGGCACCGGGCGAGTTTCTGGTTTGGGGTTTCTGGTTTCTGGTTCGAGGGACATCGACGCAGCCCCAAACCCGAAACCAGAAACCCCAGACCTCGTTCTCCGCGTCTCTGTGGTTGGTTTAGCTTGGTGTTCTTACTCGATCACCTCGACGGCCAGCCGGAACGCCGGCAGCCGATAGTCCAGCGCCAGGCTCGGATGGAAGTACCCGGTTACTCCATGACCTGCGGGCGGCTGTCGATGCCGCGGCTGGGATCCACCAGCGCCGGTGGCTTCCACACGCCCGAGCGACCGTCCTTCGAGCTGACGACAACGCTGTAGTCCAGGGTGCCCAGTGGATAGTCCGGGGGGACGTCCCAGCAGTAGTCCCACGTCCACGGGGCATCGGGAATGCTTCCCTCGCCCCGCTGCTTGTACTCGGCGTCCATATCCCCCACGAACGGGAGCCGCACCTTCACACCGGCCGCTTCGTTCGGCGTCAGCATCTTTCCAGTCTGGATATCGAGGACCTGGAACCGGAAGACCATCCGCTCTCCCCGCTTGAATGCTCCGGTGAGCTGACACCCGCGCGGCGCAATGTAGCCGTAGACGCTGGGCCGATCGGCGGTGAGGGTTTCCATGTAGATGAAGTACTGCCCCGCCTGGTCGGCCCTGGGGGCGGACTGGCTCGGCGCGCGCTCCCCCTGCCCCGCGGAAAACACCGCGCCCGCCCATGCGGCGCCCGCCACCAGAACGAGGCCGAGAACCGCCAGCATGCCCAGGGCCGGGATAGCCCTGCCATGCCGCAGGGTTGCCAGTACGCGCCGCAGGGATCTGCCGCGCTGCATTACCTTGTCTCCTCTCCCGACGACCCTACTCCGTCACTTCGATGGCCACGCGGAAGATGGGAAGCCGATAGCCTATCGCCAGGCTCGGGTTGTCCTGCAGGGCCGTGAGCTGGGGGACCGCGAAGTTGAAGACCTGCTTGTTCGGGTGCCCCTCGTAGATCATCGGGTACACGTCGATGAGATGCGTCCCCGGGCCGCCCGTGGCGGTAAGGTACAGGGTGATGTCGCCGTTGCTGTTGAACCCGCAGGCGTACCCCACAAAGGTATTGTCATAGGTCGCGGCAATACCGTTGTCCAGTTCCGTCCAGCCGATCCCCTTCATCTGGACCTTGAATTGCTCCCCCGCCTTCACCCGTTTCGGGGTCACCTCGACGAGGCTTCGCTCCACGTAGTACGGGACAGACGTGAGGATCTTCCCGCCCGCGACCACCTTGATCGTGTGCCAGCCTCCCAGGTCGTCCGGCACCTGGAGCTTCGCCCGAAGGGAGCCGTCACTGCCTGTCGCCGCCTTCCCAACAGGCACGTCGTCCAGGCTCCATCCACTGGCGCGAGAACGGTTGCCCCGAGCCGTCACCCACAGGAGGTCCACCGGGGTGTTCGCAGGCAGACCGTCCGCGCGCAGCGTGGCCTCCGAAAGGATGGGACCTGACCCCGGTTCCACCACCAATGGGATGGCCGGCGCAGTGCCTTCCACCGTCGTCCTCGGACTGCTGGCGCCCAGCTTGGCCACGCTGGCGGCCTCGGGCCACTCCGTCGCCGCCGGCGGCGCACCCTTGTCCCCGGTCACCTTGATGATGAACTTGTCCGGGAGGTGGCCGAAGATGTCCCAGTTCGGCCCCTGATGGGAGTTCAGGTATGGGAGGGCATGGCTCGCCGGATAGACCTGGAGGGTGTGCTCTCCTGGCGGACCCGCGGCGCGGATCTGGGCCACTCCCGTGCCCTTCGTCGTGACGGTGGAGATAAACCCCGTGTAGGCGTTGTCCCACCGCACGGCCATCGTGCTCTGGTAGTACGAGGACGACATGCCCTTGACGATGATCGCAATGAGCGTCCCGATGGGCCCCTCAGTCGTCGAGACGGCGACGCTCCGGACAATCCGGAAGCCGCCCTTGGCGACGTCGTTGCCACTTACCACGGCGAAGATGTCGTGGGTCTCGCCATGATCCTCCGGCGCGGTGACGGCAACGCTCAACCGGCCATCGGTGCCGGTCGTGCCGCGGCCCAGAGGGGCGCGCTTCTGCTTGTACACGCGCTCGATGTACTGGACGTTGTCTGCGCTGACCTCTGTGACGTAGGAGCCTTCCACGGCCGTCCACTGCAGGTCAACCTGCTGCCCAGCCGGAAGGCCCTCGACCGTCACGGTGAACTTGTCGCCCACAACGCCTCGCGCGGGCTCCGTCTTCAGCGGCTTCAACGCCTGGCTCGCCGCACTGCCAGAGGCGATCGGAGGAGCCGCAGTCGGCGCTACAGCGGTCGCCGCGGCGGTGGGTGCGCCGCCGGACGCGGGGGCCCCGGGCGCGCGCTGTGCCGGCTGGCCTGCGCCAGTGTCACAAGCTACCAGAGAAACCATGAGAAAGCCCGCAAATCCCACGCGAAGGATCCTGGCCAACAGCCGCAGATGCGTGCGCCGTTTCCTCTCAACCATGTTCGCCCTTTCTGGGTGCGGTCGCGCACCGTCTATGATGATCGCCGATCGCTTCCCGTCTGCCCCTGTATGGTTGCCTGGTCCGCTATCCTGGAGCGGTAAGCAAAATCGTTGGGCTGGCAGTGAGCAGACCCTCTCCCCGCCTCGCTGCGCCCGGCACCCCTCTCCCGCTCGGCGGGAGAGGGGTGCCGGGGGTGAGGGCCTGCTCACCCCCGCTCGGCCTTTTTCACTCTACCACCTCGATGGCCAGCCGGAACGTCGGGAGCCGGTAGCCCAGGGCCAGGCCCGGATGGTCCTGGGCGAAGGTCAACATCGGCATGTTGTACTGCCACGGGTATTTGCCGTGGCCGCCCTGGTAAATCATCGGGTACAGGTCGATGAGATGGGTCCCTGGCCCACCGGTCGCCACGAGATCGACCGTGACGTCGCCGTTGCTGTTGAACCCGCAGGCGTAGCCGATGTAGGCGTTGTCGTAGGTGATGGCGACGCCGTTGTCGATCTCGGTCCAGCCGACGCCCTTGAGCTGCACCTTGAACTTCTCGCCCGCTTTGACGCGGGTCGGCGTGACGCCGACCAGGCTCCGCTCGACGAAGAAGGGGACCTCGACCAGGATCTTGTCGTTGT
>JACQGW010000308.1 GCA_016199325.1 Chloroflexota bacterium | reverse complement strand
TCAGCATGACGGAGGAGGGGCCGCGGCGGTTGCGGTGTAACCGCCTGGTGGTCCGGCCGGGGAGATGCTTCGCTGCGGCTCAGCATGACGGAGGAGGGGCCGCGGCGGTTGCGGTGTAGCCGATGTTGTTGGAGAGACCTGATGGCTGCTGAACCTCATCTGGTGACAGCCGAAGAGCTCGCGCTCATGCCGCAGGAGGACGCGCACGTCGAGCTGGTGAGAGGAGCCATCGTCAAGATGGTGCCGGGCGGTCACGTTCATGGCAGAATCGGTGCAAAGCTGATCCGCGCGATCTTCGAGTAATGGACCGCTATGGAGGATCAGGCACGCTGGCTGACGCAGACCAGGCTGTACCCCCCTCGCCTGCGCGAGGACGTTATCCCGCGCCCGGCGCTCCTGGCGACGCTCCACGCGGCGGTGGTCGCCCATCCGCTCACCCTCATCTCGGCGCCCGCCGGCTATGGCAAGACCACGCTGCTCGCCGCGTTGCTCCAGGCCGTGCCCGATCTGCCGGCCGCCTGGCTCTCGCTGGACCAGGAAGACGATGACCCCGCCCGCTTCCTGGCTGCCCTGGTCGCCGCCCTCCAGCGCCTGAACCCTGCCTGCGGCGCCACGGCGCAGGTGCTCCTGGCCGGCCTCGCCAGTCCCGCGGCCGAAGCGCGGCGTGTCGTCGGCGTGCTGATCAACGACGTCCTGGAGACCTTGCCCGGTCCGTTCGCCGTGATCCTGGACGACCTGCACCTGATCGCCGAGCCGGCCGTCTATGGTCTGCTGGACTACCTGTTGGAGCACCTGCCGGCCCAGATGCACCTGGTGGTGTCGGCACGCCATGACCCGCCTCTCGCGCTGGCCCGGTTGCGCGCCCGGGGCGAGCTGGCCGAGCTGCGCCTGCCGAGCCTGCGCTTTACCCTCGACGAGGTGGTGGTTTTCCTCAACGATCGGTTGCGGTTGGGTCTCTCGGTCGATGATCTGTCCAGCCTCCACGCTCGCACCGAAGGCTGGGCGGCTGGCCTGCGCCTCCTGGCCCATTCACTCGATCAGATCCCGACGCCGGCCGGTCGGAAGACCTTCATCGATCACCTGGCCGAGACCGGCCGCGACGTCTTTGACTTCCTGGCCGATGAGGTGCTGGCGCGCCAGCCCGCCGCTGTGCAAGGCTTCCTGTTGGACACGTCGATCCTGCCCGAGCTGACCCCGGCGCTCTGCCAGGCCGTGACGGGCCGGCCTGATGCCCCGGCCCTCCTGGAGGAGATCTACCGTCGAAGCCTGTTCCTCGTGGCGGTGGATCAGGTGGGCACCGTCTACCGCTATCACCACCTGTTTGCCGAGTTCCTGCGCCGGCGGCTGGCGCGGGAGATACCGGATCGGGTCGCCGAGCTGCACCGCCGGGCCGCCGAGGCGGAGACCGTCGCGGCGCGGGCCGTTGGCCACTACCTGGCGGCAGGGCTCTGGGAGCCGGCGGCGAAGACCGTGGAACAGGTGGGTGAGCAGCTCGTCCGCGACGGCTTGCTGGGCACGCTCCACGGCTGGATTGAGGCTTTGCCCGCCTCCGTTCGAGATGCGCATCCCCGACTCTGCTACTGCCAGGGCATCTACGCGCTCCAGCGCGGCGAGCTGGCGGCGGCGACGTCGCTGCTGGAACGCGCCCGCTGCGCCTTTCAAGCCGCCGGCGACCAGGCCGGCCAGGGCGAGTGTCTGCTCGAGCTCATGAGCGCCGCCAACGAGCAGTTCGACTACGAGCGTCAGGCGATGTTCGTCCAGCAGGCGCTCGCCTTTCCCCTGCCACCTCACGGGCGGGTCCAGGTGTTGATGGCACGCGCCTTTCAGTCGGAGTATCAGGGCGATTGGAGGCAGGCGGAGGTAGACGTCGACCAGGCGATGCAGATCACGCTGGAGTCGGGCGAGCCACGCGCGTTCAACATCCTGGCTTCGATTCTCCGCCTGGATTTCACGCTGCTGCCCCACGGGCCCGAGCGTCTGGAGGGCTACTGCCGCCAGGTGCTGGCTCGCTTCGGCGACGGCGCCGGTCCGGTGCAGGCAGGCGCTCACTCGCTGCTGGGGTACATCAGCCACCTGCGCGGGCGGCTGGACGAGGCTGTGCGGGAGGCGGAGCGTGCCCGCGCGATCAGCGAGCAGTTGGGCGGCTTCATCTATCTGGACGGCGAGGTGGCGTTCGTGCTGGGCTTCAGCCGGGTCATCCGCGGCGACTGCGCGGCGGCGGAGCGTTTCTGGGAAGCCCACCTGCGCTGGTGCGAACAAGCACCCGCCGCAAGCTTCTTTACGGTCCCCATTCTCTACCTGCTCGGACGAGCGCAGTGGCTGCAAGGCCATCTGGAGGCGGCACGGCAAACCTCTGCTCGGATGGGCGCCATCGTGAACCCGCAGGAGCTGCCCGAGGCCACCTTCTCGCGGGCGCTGCTGCGCGCGCTGCTGGAGATCGGCGATCGGCGGTACGCCGATGCCGAGCGCACGCTGCGCCCGGCGATGGCTCTCGAAGATCGCATGCGGCACTGCATCATCTTTGGCAGCGCCCGCCTGTTGCTGGCGCACCTGTTCTGGCAGTGGAACCGGCGGCGGGACGCGCTGGCCGAGCTTGCCCCTATCCTGGCCGAGTGCGAGCGGAATGGAACGCCCGGCTGGATTCTTCAGGAGGGCGCGGCCGTGGTGGTGCCGCTGCTGCGGCTGGCCGTCGAGGGGGGCGTCTCGCCGACGATTGCCGTGTCCTTGCTCGATCTCCTGGGTGCCGGCGGGCCCGGCCCCCTCCGTGTGCCCGAGACCGGCGAGACGCTGACGCCCCGAGAGCTGCAGGTCCTCCGCCTGATCGCCGCCGGCGCCGGGAATCGGGAGATCGCCCGGCAACTGGTGATCAGCGAGCATACGGCCAAAGTCCACGTCGCCAACATCTTCGGCAAGCTCCACGTCTCCTCCCGCACGCAGGCTGCCGCCCGCGCCCGCGAGTTGCGGGTCGTCTGAGACTCCCCCTCGAAGTAGTACCTCCTCCTTCGGGTCAAATACCACTTTCGTCTGATGCCACTCCAGCCGTCTCGCGGTACATTCGGTGTGACTCGGGGACAGGAGTCGTCCATTGGTGAGCGAGCTGCGTGACCGAATCGTCAGCCACCTGCTCAAGCACCGGGTCTGCGTGCTCAGCACGAGCGGATCGGCCGGCGCCTGGGCGATGCCGGTCTGGTACCGGCCGGTGCCGGCCACCGTCGGTGGCCGGATGCTGGACGTCGAATGTCTGCTGCCGCGCTGGGCGGACGTCGTCTACCACCTGGAGGTCGATCCCCAGGTGGTGCTGATCATCTGCGACCTGCGGGCCACCGGCTTGTGGTGGCTGCAATACCGGGGCACCGCCCGCATTGTCGACTCGCCCGATTGGAGCAGGCTGCTGCCCGACGGGGTGTCCAACGTCCGACCCGAGGAGCGGTACGTGGCGGTGCATCTGACGCCCCAGCGGCTCGACGTGATCGACGAAAGCCAGGGCTGGGGCGCGCGCGAGACCCTGGACTTGTGATGCCAGAACTGCTCAGCATGGCAGAGCTTGCAGTTCAGAAGGAGGTGGGATGACCTGATTGATCCCGTCGGTAGGTGGTAACGAGGAAGCAAGGAGGAAGCAGGGAGGGAATTGATGAACCGACTCCGGTTACTGACGCTCAGCCTGGTCTTCGCCCTGGCGCTGCTCGCCGGCACTTTCGCGTTCTCGTCCATGCGGGTCCATTCGCAGGACGTGGGAGCGGGCAAGCAGGTGTATGAGAAGAACTGCGCCGCCTGCCACGGCAGCGAGGGCCAGGGCAACCTCGGCATCCCCAACCTGGCCGGAGCTGCCGGGCACGTCAGGCAGCTTGGCGTCCCGCTGGAACAGCTTGGCCCGGCCATGACCAAGATGCTGCGGGATGGGATCCCCGGGAACATGCCGGCGTTCCCGCCGGAGATCCTGAGCGATGCGGACATCGGCAATCTCGGCGCCTATCTGTTCAGCCTGCCGCCCACCAGCGGCCGCAACCTCTACGTCGCCAACTGCGCGCTCTGCCACGGATCGCAGGCCCAGGGCACCGTTGGCCCGCCGCTGGCCGGCGTGGCGGAGCTGGCGCCGCAGATGGGCATGACCAAAGCGCAGATCGCCGCAGAGTTCCCGACGCTGGTCCGCCGGGGTATCCCGGGGAAGATGCCGGCCAACCCGCAACTGACGGACGGCGAGATCGGCAGCCTGTTCGAGTACCTCTGGGGCGTTCCCGCCGTGGCCGATCCCTGGGCAGTGGCGTTCCAGACCAACAACGGCCGGGCGCCGACCGCGCAGGACCGGGCCGACCGCGAGTGGTCGCTCCAGTTCGCCAGAGAGAAGGGCCGCTCGCCGACCCAGGAGGACTGGGAGCGCCGCTGGTTCGAGACGCACAGGTAAGCGGTGCATCCGGCAATTCTGTGGCAGATTGGCTCGCCCGGGTATTGTCATGCTGAGCCGCAGCGAAGCTTCTCGCGGATGCTGCCGATTCGAGCCGGGGAGATGCTTCGCTGCGGCTCAGCATGACAGACGGAGAGTCGTCCAGATCAGCCAGTGACTTGCCGGATGTACCAGTAAGGGTGCTGGCCCGACTCGCTCCGAATCAAGGGGCATCGTCCGGAGGGGCTCTTGAGCTCGTCGGTATTGGACATCTGGGGAGTTTGGTTAGAAGGGAGAGGTCTACCAGTGACAACAGACAACAAGGCTCTCTATCGTCAGTTCGTCGACGAGGTTTTCTACAAGGGGAACCTGGACGCGGTGGACGAGTATCTTTCGCCCGATTTCGTCGACCACAGCCGTTTCAACCCTGCGGGAACCGGCGCTGGTGTCAAGGAGGGGTTCGCCATGCTGCGCGCAGCGTTCTCCAACCCTCAGGACACCATCGACGACCTGCTCGCCGACGGCGATAAGGTGATCGCCCGCTATACCTTCCGCGCCACCCACACCGGCCCGCTCATGGGCGCGGCTCCCACCGGCAAAGAGGTGACGTTCACCGGGATCGAAATCCTCCGTTTTGCCGGCGGCAAGATGGTGGAGCACTGGGAAGAGTGGGACATCATGGGCCTGATGCAGCAGCTCGGGCTCATCCCGACGACGGAGCCGGCATCGGCGTAGCCCTGGTCTTCGTGCAATCGGCACCGGTTCTGGCCCGACAGGCGGTGGAACCCGTCTGGGAGCGCAGGCGTCTCGCCGGCCAGGGTACGCCTGCGCGGGCGAGCCGGGGCAGGCGGGACGCCTGCGTTCCCAGACAAGGCTGCGCTCGCCGGGCCACTCGATCATGGCCGGCGTCGCCCCCTTTGTTGGCCCACGCATCGTTCTGTAGTCAAGCGTCAGGCGGCATCGGCGTTCCCTGGTCGGTATGAAACTCGTGGACAGGAGTTGAGCGATGTCTGCATCCGCGCTGCCATCCTTGCTGAGCCGACAGATCCAGTTGCGCGACGGGCGGAGGCTCGGATATGCCGACTTGGGCGACCCGGCGGGGAGACCGCTCCTCTTCTTTCACGGCTGGCCCGCTTCCCGCCTGTTTCTGAGACAGGTTTCCTCGGTCGCCGCGTCGCCGGGCGTGCGCATCATCGCCCCCGACCGACCCGGCTTCGGGCTCTCCGATTTCCAGCCCGGTCGGACGCTGTTGGATTGGCCCGGCGACGTGGTCGAGCTGGCGGACGCGCTGGGGATCGACCGTTTCGCGGTTGCCGGTCACTCCGGCGGCGGGCCGTACGTCGCCGCCTGCGCGCTGAGGATTCCGTCCCGCCTGACCGCCGCAGGCATCGTCAGCGGATTCGCTCCCCTCGACGCCCCCGGCGCCACCGACGGAATGATGGCGTCGAACCGGTTGATGTTTGGCCTGGCCAGACGGATGCCCTGGCTCCACCGGACACTCATCGCGCTGATGATGAGCGGTGGTCCGGGGACGTTCTCCAAGAGCATGCTGTCATCGCTACCCGGAGTCGACCGGGCGGTGATGGCGACGTTTGACCGGACGGTTGACGACATCGGCGAAGCGTTCCGGGCCGGCGTCCAGGGGCCCGTCTGGGACCAGCTCGTCGTGGCGCGCCCCTGGGGGTTCCGGCTGGAAGAGATCGCGATGGATGTGCACCTCTGGCAGGGAGACCGGGACGTCATGGTGCCCGTGTCGATGGGACGCTACCTGGCGGCGGCGATCCCGAAGTGCCACGCGACCTTCTGCACGGGTGAGGGGCACATGCTGGTCTTTTCTCGATGGACGGAGATCCTTGCGAGGCTGCTGATGTGAGCGTATTACCCGCGCGATAGGACCCGGTCCGTTTGCCAAATAGCACTTTCGTCCGATGGCGGTCCCGTCCCTATGAGGCAAACTGCTCTTACGAACATGTAGGGCGCAGGAAAAGGAGGCACGAAAGGAGGCACGAGATGAAGAGCGGGTTGGATCGAGTTGCGGCACGGCTGGGACGGGCGAAACCGCTGGCGGCGCTCCTGCTCGGGGTGCTGGTGCTGGCCGGGGTCGTGAGTGTCCTCGTCGCTACCGGCATCCTGGCGCCCGATGCGCTGCGAGGCACCGGCGCTGCGGTCTCAGGGGTGAGTCAAGGAGTCCGCTACGTAAAGGTCCGGCTCCGCGGCCAGAACTACCTCTCCCTGGCAGAGGTCCAGGTGTTCTCCGCAGAGGATCCCCTCTACAACTTCGCCTACCAGCAGCCTGCAACCCAGTCCTCCACCTTCAGCGACCCCAAGTGCCAGCCGACGGCCGACAGGGCGGTGGACGGCAACATGAATGGGGACATGTACGCCAACTGTAGCGTCACCGCCACCAACAACGACCAGGGCGCCTGGTGGCAGGTGGACGTGGGAAACTTGAAGATCGAGCAGGTCGGCCGGATCGTGCTGTGGAATCGGACCGACTGCTGCCCGGAGCGGCTGAGCGACTTCGACGTCCAGGTGTCGGCCGACGGCGTTTCCTGGACCACCATCTATTCCCAGGCAGGGGCAGCTCCGAACATGCTCGAGATCCGGCTGTCTGCCGTGACCGTGCCCGGCTTTCGCTACGTGAAAGTCCAGCTTCGCGGCCAGAACTACCTCTCCCTGGCGGAGGTCCAGGTGTACTCGGGCGGCACCAACGTCGCCCTCAACAAGCCCGCCAGCCAGTCCAGCACCTTCGCCGACCCCCGTTGCCAGCCGACGGCCAACCGGGCGGTAGACGGCAACACCGGCGGCGACTTCTATGCTCAATGTGGCGTCACCGCGACCAACAACGACCAGAGCGCCTGGTGGCAGGTCGACCTCGGACTCAACTACAACGTCGAGCGCATCGTGCTGTTCAATCGGACCGACTGCTGCCCGGAGCGGCTGAGCAATTTCGACGTCCTGGCCTCGGGCGATGGCATTTCCTGGGCGATCGTCTCCTACCAGGCGGGGGTGGCGCCCAGCACGCTCGAGATCGGGCTGCCCGTCGTAACGGCGCCATCGCCCGGGCCGCTTCGTTTCGTGAAGGTCCAGCTCCGCGGCCAGAACTACCTCTCCCTGGCGGAGTTCCAGGCGTTCGTGGGTAGCCAGAACGTTGCCCTGAACAAGCCCGCGAGCCAGTCCAGCACGTTCATCGACCCCAAGTGCCAGGTGCCGGCTAACCGGGCGGTGGACGGCAACATCAGCGGCGACTACTATACCTACTGCAGCGTCACCGCGACCAACAACGACCAGGGCGCCTGGTGGCAGGT
>JACQGW010000307.1 GCA_016199325.1 Chloroflexota bacterium | reverse complement strand
GGTCTTCGGGGGCCGGGGGTCGGGGGCCGGGGGTCGGGGGTCGGGGGCCGGGGATCGGCCCTGCAACGGGTTCGTAGTTGGCGCTTCAGCGCCCGGTTCCCTGTCGGACGATCGGGGGTTGGGGGCCGGGGATCGGCCCTGCAACAGGGATGACGGCGTTCTGGAGGCGGTGGTCGTGGCGGCGGCCGACGATGGGACGCGGGTCATCCGGTTCTCCGACGAGCGACTGCTTGCTTCGCTCGGCCGGACGCCACTGCCGCCATACATCCGGGCGCCGCTGGCCGATCCTGAGCGATACCAGACCGTCTACGGCATCGGCGAGGGCAGCGCCGCCGCGCCCACGGCGGGGCTGCACTTCACGCCGGAGCTGCTCGATCGCCTCCGGGAGCGCGGCGTCGGCTTCACAACCCTGACGCTCCACGTCGGCCTGGACACCTTCCGGCCGGTTGACGAAGCCGATCCCCGCGAGCATCGAATCCATCAGGAGTACGCCGCCGTGCCGGCCGAGACCGTCGCGGCGATCGGCGCAGCAAGGGCAGCCGGGCGGCGAGCGATCGCCGTCGGAACGACGACGGTGCGGGCGATCGAAACGGCAGCGCGCCAACCGATGGCACCCTTTGAAGGCTGGACTGACCTGTTTGTCCTGCCGGGCTTCTCGTTCCGCGCCGTGGACGCGCTGATCACCAACTTTCACCTGCCGCGCTCCACGCTGCTCATGCTCGTCGCCGCCTTCGCCGGCAAGGAGCTGATCGACCGCGCCTACGCCGAGGCCATCCGGCAGGAGTATCGCTTCTACAGCTTCGGCGACGCGATGCTGATTCTGTGAACTCGTGAGGAGCGTATGCTAGAGAAACGCCGCTTTGGACGAACGGGCCACCTCAGCACCGTGGTGACCTTCGGGGGTGTGGCGCTGTCCGGCACAACGCCGGAGCAGGCCGACGCGACCCTGGCGCTGGTTTCCCAGTACGGGGTCAACCACATCGACATCGCGCCATCATACGGCGACGCCGAAGTGCGACTCGGTCCCTGGCTGGAGCAGCACCGCGACCAGGTCTTCCTCGGCTGCAAGACGAGCAAGCGGACGCGTGCCGAGGCGACCGCGGAGATGGAGCGCTCGCTCGAACGGCTCCGCACCGACCGCTTCGACCTCTACCAGCTCCATTCAGTCGCCGACCCGGCCGAGCTCGACAAGTCCCTGGCGCCCGGTGGCGCCATCGAGACGTTGCTGAAGGCCCGCGAGCGCGGGATCACCCGCTACCTGGGCATCACCGGCCACGGCCGCTGGGCGCCCTCGACCTTTGCCAGGGCGCTGGAGCGATTCGACTTCGACTCGGTCCTGTTCCCGTTCAACGCCAAGCTCTACGCCGACCCGGCCTATCGCCGGGACTACGAGCGACTGGTCGAGGTTGCCCGGGCCAGGGACGTCGGGCTCTTCGTCATCAAGGCACTCTGCCACGGCCCCTGGGGCGAGCGCTCGCGGGAATACCGCACCTGGTACGAGCCGCTCGACGACCAGGCGACAATTGACCGGGCCATCGCCGTCGTCCTGAGCCAGCCGGCGATCACGTCGCTTGCCAGCGCCGGCGACTGGCGCCTGGTCCCGATGGTCCTCTCGGCCGCCGAACGCTACCGCGAAATCACCGACGCCCAGAAGCAGGAGCTCGTCGCCGCAGCGGCAGGATGGGATCCGCTGTTTACGGAGGCGATCTGACCGGCGATACGGATGAAGATCGGCCATCTCTGGATCCCCCACTTTCGGCTGGCCGTCACGCTGGCTGGGCGGTCAGAGCTGCTCGGGCAGCCGGTTGTCATCGGCGGATTGCCGACTGAGCGGAAAACCGTCCTGGACGCCTCCCCGGAGTGCCGCCGGTTGGGTGTGCGCGCCGGTCTCACGCTGCGCCAGGCCGAGTATCTCTGTCCAGAGGCGACCTTCCTGCCCGACGACACCGCCGCCGTCCAGTGTGCGCAGGAAGGGCTGGTGGCCGTTCTCGGACAGTTCAGCCCGATCGTCGAGCCGGTTGGGCTCGGCGCCGCCGCCTTCGACGCCGCCGGGCTCGAAGTGCTCTTCGGGCCACATCCCGTTCTGGCCGGCGGCATCCTGGCGGCTGTGCGTCAGGAGCTTGGCCTGACGGGCCGTCTGGGCATCGCGCCGGCGCGGCTCGTCGCCGCGCTGGCGGCGCGGACCGCTGCCGACGGCGGCTGGACGATCGTTGGACCGACGCAGGTCTCCCGTTTCCTGGCCCCGTTGCCGGTCGGACTCCTCCCGCTGGGAGAGCTGAGCCGACAGCGGCTGGCGGCGCTCGGCATCCGGACCGCCGGCCAGTTCCTTCGGCTGCCGGGCCATGCGCTATCGGAGCGCATCGGCCCGGATGCCTACGAGATCCACCGGGCGCTGTCCGACCGCCGCCAGGAGACACTCCGCCCGACTGCACCGCCAACCGAGCTGACGGCGGCGGTTTCTCTCGAAGGGGCCATCGAAACCCGCCATCAGATTCAGGCCGTCGCCAAGCATCTCCTGGCCGATCTGGTCGCGGCGCTGGACGAGCGCCACCAGGCGTGCCGGTCGGTTCGCCTTTGCCTGGAGCTGGAGGACGGTCGGACCGTCGAAGAGGAGATGATGCTGAAGACGCCGGCGGCGGTCGCCGCCGATCTGGTGGCGGCGGTGATGGAGCTGGCGGAGCGGGCCGGGGGGTTAGGTCCGCTCTCCCCACCCGTCGGCGTTCGCATCACGCTTGGCGATCTTGGCGCCGAGATCGGCCGGCAACTGCCGCTCCTGCACACCCGACCGGACCTTCCGCAACGGCGAGCGCGCCTGGAGCGCGCGCTGGGCCGGATCGAGCGGCGCTTTGGCGATCGCCTCCGCCGGGGCGTCGCCGACGAGTGGGGGCGCTTCCGGTGGGAGGCGGACACCGACGACAACTGATGGGTGAACAAGCGTGAGCCGTATGCCGGCGGAACCGCAGCCAGTCCGAGTCCTGGTCGACGAGCAGGGCCAACCCAAGGCCGTCGAGCTGCGCGGGCGACTGGAGCCGGTGCGCGTCCACAACCGCTGGTCCGAAAACGCCGGCTGGTGGTCGCAGCCGGTGCGCCGCCAGATGTTCAAAGTGCTCACGCGTTCGGGGACGGTGCTGGTCGTCGGGCGGGATGAGGCGTCCGGCGCCTGGTACGTGGCGCGCGTGCTGGACTGACGCCGATTTCGAGAGACAACGAACCGCCAGGACGCCAAGATCGCCAAGGAATACGCCAAGAATGTGGGTTGGTCGTTTGGTCGATCCCTGTGCAGAATGCGTCATGCGTCATGCGTGGTGGGCGACGGATGATGGGCGAGGTCTCTGCATTGTCATGCTGAGGTTCCTCCATCGTCATGCTGAGCCGCAGCGAAGCATCTCCCCGGCTCGTGCGAGCAGCGGCCGGGAGATGCTTCGCTGCGGCTCAGCACACCAGCCCTCTCCTGAGTTCCTACGAGTTCCTACGAGTTCCTACGAGTTCGCTGCGGCCCAGCATGACAGCCGGGCCGGTCTCAGCCTGATCCGGTTCCCCTCAGCGCGCCGGAGACCCGGCCCGCCGGGGAGACGTGAGCCCCCTGGATTGCGACGTCGCCGCTCTCCGCCAGGGTTTCTACGGCGGCCTGGGCGAGTGTCCGCGCGCTCACGATGTCCAGAGAGTGGTCCCGCTGGATGATCTCATGCGCGACGTCCTCGACGGTGCAAGCCCCCCGTGTAACGCGGGTCCTCACCAGGTCGCACATCGACTCCAGCGAGAACTTGGCGCACATGTCGTCGATGAGGAACTTCAGGAACGACACGTGAAACTCCCTTCATCCATCGCTTCAGGCATCGCTTCAGGCATTGCTTCGGGCATTGCTTCGGGCATCGCTTCAGGACTTCAGGTCGCCAGGTGTCGGCCAAAGAAGGCGAACGCCTTCTGCCACGCATCCATGGCCTGCTCCGGCCGGTAGGCCGCCCGGTCGTAGTACCAGAAGCCGTGGCCCGCACCGTCATACCGGTGGAACTCGTACGCCTTCCCGTGTCGCTTCAGCTCCGCCTCGTGCTGGTTCACCTGTTCCGGCGATGGGCTCCGATCGTCGTTGCCGAACAGACCCAGCAGCGGGCACGACAGGTCCCTGGTGTACTGCAGGGGCGCGACAGGCTGTGACGGCGTCAGATCCTGCTCGGTCATCACCACGCGCCCGCCCCAGCAATCCACAGCGGCGTCGAAGCCCGTCACCCGGCACGCCACCAGGTAGGTATGCCGCCCACCCGAGCACGTGCCGATGATACCCACTCGCCCGTTGCTGTAGGGCAACGACCGCAGGTGGCGCGTCGCCGCTTCGCAGTCGCCCACGACGCTCTCGTCGGGCACGCCGCCCGCCCCGCGCGCCCGGGCCGCGACCTCCTCCGGCGTTCCGTGGCCGAACCGTTCGTACAGGTTCGGGCAGATCACCACGTACCCGTGCTGGGTGAACCGGCGAGCCGTCTCCCGATAGAACTCGTCCCACCCCGGCAGGTGGTGGACCAGCACGATCCCTGGAAACGGGCCCGGCCCCTGGGGCCGCGTGAAGTAGGCGTGGACGAGGTCGTCCCTGTGCCCCTTCATCATGACGGTTTCTGCCAGCATCGCCTCGTAGGCGTCAGTCCTGAACTGGTTCCACATGCTTTCCCTCCCTGATTTGGTGCTTCCGGCAAGTCATTCGCGGAGCCGGACGACCCCCGTCTGTCATGCTGAGCCGCAGCGAAGCATCTCCCGGCCGCTGCCGGTTCGAGCGGGGGAGATGCTTCGCTGCGGCTCAGCATGACAGTGGACGGGCCAGCCAGTCCCCGGCGGACCTGCCGGATGCATCACCAATCCTGCACCTGCCGCCGATATCGATCGGCGCTCAGGATCCTCTCGTCGGCCAGGTCGTCGGCCACGCGGTCGGGCTCACGCTCGGCCGGATCGCCGAAGCCACCGCCGCCGGAGGTCTGCGCGCTGAAGACGTCGCCAGGCTGGAGCAGCAGATTCGACGTCGTCCCCTTCAGGGCGATCTGCTCCCCGTTCCGGAAGAGGGAGAACCGCCCGTACGATCCCGACCCGCCGCCGGCAAACCCCCAGGGCGCCATCCGCTGCCGGTCGCCCATCGCGTTCAGGACGGGCTCGCCGCGCAGCACGGCGATGTCCCGTCGCGCGCCCATCCCGCCGCGGCGCCGACCCGCCCCGCCCGAATCGGGGACCAGCTCGTACCGGTCGACGAGCAGCGGAAACTCGAGCTCGAATACCTCGATGGGCACGTTGCCCGTGTTGGTGATATGCACCTGGATGGCGTCGAGGCCATCGGACTCCACGGTGGCGCCACAGCCGCCGCCGATGGCCTCATAGTGCGTATAGCGCCGGCCCGTCCGGGGATCGATGCCGGAGAAGGTGATCGTCGCGCCGCCGTGACTGGCAGCCACGACCCGGTCCGGGACGATCTGCGCGAGGGCGCCGAGCAGCGCGTCGACGACGCGCTGGGCCGTCTGGACCCGTGAGCTCGTCGCGGCCGGCGGGCGGGCGTTGACGATGGTCCCCTCCGGCGCCGTGATCCGGATAGCACGGAAATAGCCGCCGTTCGCGCTGAGATCCGGGTCGGCGATGGCTTTGAGCGTGTAGTAGCAGGTCGGGTAGAGCCCGGAGAGGACGAGATTCCGGGCGCCCTTTCCCTGGGGATCGCTCCCTGTAAAGTCGAGATGCGCCTCGCCGTCCCGGAGGGTCACCCGCACCCGAATGGCGACCGGCTCCTCGCCGATGCCGTCGTCGTCCATGTATTCGGTGAACGTGGCCGAGCCCGGCGGCAGCGCGGAAAGGGCCGCACGGAAGGCGCGCTCGTTGGCGTCGAGCAGCGCTACCATCGCGCGGCACACGACGTCCCCGCCGTAGCGCCGGACCAGGTCGGTCAGCTTCTCCACCGCGAGCAGGTTGGCGGCGAACTGCGCCCGCAGGTCGCCGGCGCGCTCCTCCGGGAGGCGCGAGTTCAGCAGAATGACCGCCAGCAGCTCCTCACACAGGCGGCCCTGCTCGAAGATCCGCACGGCCGGCAGGCGTATCCCTTCCTGGTAGATGCTCGTGTTGTCCTGCGCCTGGCTGGCCGGCACGCGGCCGCCGACGTCCGAGTGGTGGGCGATGGTGCCGACCCAGGCGATGAGTCGGCCATCGACGATCACGGGCGCGGCAACGGCCAGGTCCATCAGATGTGAGCCGCCGCCGCTGTACGGGTCGTTGGCGATGAACATGTCGCCCGGCCTGATCGCCTCCTCCGGGTATCGCCTTCGGATCTCGTCGACGAGGAACATCGTCGAGCCCAGGTGAATGGGCTGATAGGCGGCCTGGGCGGCGGTCTCCCCGCTCGCCGTGAAGATCACCGTCGAGCAGTCGGCGCGTTCCTTGATATTCACCGAGTAGGCCGACTTCACCAGGGCGACCCCCATCTCCTCGGCAACCGCCAGGAGATAGTGGCCGATGACCTCGGTGGTGATCGGGTCCAGGATCATCGCACGTGCTCCCGTGTCGTGGCAAAGGACCGCGGCGCCGATTCGCGCCTGGCGTCGTCCCCGCCGACGAAAATGATCAGGTTGCGGTGCTCGTCCACCAGGAGGCGCTGGCCGGGGTGGATCACCGTCGTCGAGTCCATCTGCTCGACGATGGCCGGTCCCACGAGCTGCTGATGCGGCTCCAGTCGGTCCCGGTCGTAGACCGGGCAGGAGACGAACGCGCCGGCCTCCCCAAAGGAGACCGGTCGCTGCTCGACGGGTGCTGCCATCTTCCGAGCGCCGAGACTCTGGGGTGGAGTAGTCGCCAGCGGTCGGGCGCGCCCCCGTGCGACGACGCGGAAGCTCACCAGTTGGACCGGCTCGCCGGGCGCCGACAGCCCGTACACCTGCTGATGCCGCCGGTGAAAGCGGTCGAGGAGCGCCGCCAGATCCGCCTCGTGCAGCGGGTGGTCGGCCACCGGGATCGTCAGCTCGTAGTTCTGCCGGTGATACCGCATGTCGATGCTGCGCTCGATGGCCCGATCCTCAGGGGGGACTCCCTGGCGCTCCAGCCAGGCGCGGCCTTCCTGCTCTAGCAGGACAAAGGCCGCATTCGCCCTATCAAGAGAGGCCGCCGTCGCCGGGAGGAGGTGCGTCCGCACGAAGTCCGTCCGGCGGTCGCTGACGAGGAGCCCCATCGCACACAGGATGCCCGGCCGCTCCGGAACGACGACGAGCGGGATGTTCAGGTCCCGGGCAACGGCCGTTGCGTGGAGCGGCCCGGCGCCGCCAAAGCCGACCAGCGCGAAGTCCCGCGGGTCGAAGCCCTTTTCGACCGACACAACCCGGATGGCGCGCATCATGCCGGCGTTAACGACGCGGAGGATGCCGGCCGCGGCCGTCACCGGATCGATGCCCAAGGGCTCGGCGACGTACCGGCGGATGGCGGCCTCGGCTCGCGCCCGGTCGATGGCCATCCGGCCGCCCAGCAGGTGCTCGGGATTCAGTCGGTGCAGCAGGACGTTGGCGTCGGTCACCGTCGGGTATTCGCCGCCCCGGCCGTAGCACGCCGGCCCGGGGTCGGCCCCGGCGCTCTGCGGCCCCACCTTGAGGAGACCGCCGCCGTCCACGCGCGCGATGCTCCCCCCACCCGCGCCAATGGAATGGACGTCGAGCATCGGCGTCCGGACGGGGTAGCCGCCGACCAGGCGCAGCTGGACGCTCGCCGGCTCGCCATCCCGTACCAGGCAGACGTCCGTGCTGGTGCCACCCATGTCGAAGGTGATGAGGCTCGACTGGCCCGACTTCCCGGCCGCGTGGATGGCGCCCATGACGCCGGCGCTCGGCCCCGAGGCAATGGTCTTGACGGCCTGGCAGTCCCCACCCGAGAGCGAGACGACGCCGCCGTTCGACTGCATCAGGAAGCCCGGCGAGGTCACGCCCAGTTCCTTCAGCCCGGCGGCGAAGCGATCGAGATACGCCGTCATCACCGGTCGGAGGGCGGCATCCAGGACGGTGGTGGTGAACCGCTCGAACTCGCGGAACTCCGGAGCCACCGCATGCGAGGTCGTCACGAAGATGTCGGGATACCGCTCACGAATGCGGGCTGCTGCTGCCTGCTCGTGGGTGGGGTTGGCGTACGCGTGGAGGAAGCAGACGGCAATCGACCCGAGGCCGGCCTGGACCAGTTGGCCGACGGCGGCGGCGACCTCGTCAAGGTCGAGTGGGCGATGCACGGACCCATCCGCCAGCAGACGCTCCCGCACCTCGAGTCGGAAGCGCCGGGGGACCAGCGGCCGCGGCTTCTGCGCCTTGAGATCGTAGAGGTTCATGCCCTGGCGCGCCTGCCGGCCCAGCTCGAGCAGGTCCCGGCAGCCGCCAGTCGTCACCAGGCCGACCGGCGCCGCCTTGCCCTCGAGGAGCGCGTTCGTCGCGACCGTCGTTCCGTGCGCCAGGTAGCTTACGTCGCCAGCCGCGAGCTCGCGCAGCTCCAGCGCCTGGGTGATTCCCGCCAGAATGCCCACCGACGGATCAGCCGGCGTGGTCGGCAGCTTGAAAACCTGCGTGTTTCCAGTCGCTTCGTCGGCGATGGCCAGATCGGTGAACGTGCCCCCCACGTCGATCCCGATCCGGACCTTCATCTTGCTCGCCTCGCTCGCCACTCCATCTGTCATCCCGTTCGCCGTCGATGTCACCACGCCGATCACGACGGCCCACAGATGATTCGGCGGGCGGCGGCGGGTTGATCGAGCACTTCGGCGACCCGCGCCAGCGCCCCGTCCAGCGCCTCTTCGACGGCGTCGATGCCCCGCCGCTCACCGTCGGGGAACATCATGATCCGGAGAGGCGCCGCGCATCCCGGCATGCCGACGGTCTGGATCAGCGAGATTCCGTGGCTGGCCGTCATCGACAGGCAGATGGCGCTGGTGACCTCCATAGGCACCAGCCTGACGGCCCGCCCCGGCGCCCGCTCGCGGACGATATCGACGGCGTCGTCCTCGTTGATCGCGATGCCGGGCCCCGCCTCGTAGACCCGATCGATATCGTAGCGCCGCTGAGCCCGGGCCAGCAGGTGCCGGGCCAGCTCGCCGGCCCGCCGAACCGGCGCCGGGTCGAACTGCTCGAGGCCGCGGACGACCGCGGCGTAGTGGGCGAACGGCGCCTCCAGACCCAGTTGGTAGACGAGCCCGCGCACGTCGCGGATCCGGTCCCGCTTTCCCACGAGGATGCCGGCGCGCGGCCCGAACACGTGCTTGTCCCCCGAGCAGACCGCCAGGTCGACCGGGCCGAGCTCGAAGGGCTTCGGCTGCCCGTAGTGGACCGTACGGGTGACCATGTGGGCGTCGTCGACGAAGACGATGGCGCCGGCCTCATGCGCCAGCGCGATCTGCGCCCGCAGCTCTTCCAGAGGGGTGACGAATTTCTGGGGCGTCACCGTCGTGATCGTGACGACCCGCGGCCTCTCCTGCCTGAGCGCATCGGCGAACGCCTCGGTGCCCACGACTTCTCTGAACGGTGCGCCCACCGCTGCGACGGCCCGACTGATCGAAGGGTGCGAGCGCCCGCGCGGGACCACCGAAAGCATCCGGTCGCCTGACCGCAGGTAGGCGATAGCGATGGCCAGCGGCGCGACGCTCACGCGGCTGAGGATGACGGCATCGTGCTCCAACGCATTGCCGCCGGTGTGCTGAACCGCCAGCGGCTCAGCCCTGCCGTCAAGATAGGCGTAGAACGTGAGCTGGGACTGGAGGTTCTCCACATCCTCGGCGGAGAGCGGGAATGCCCGCGGCAGGCCGGTGAGATCGTAGACGCTGTCCCGCCCAAGCCGCTGCATGCGGTCCCGGATGATCGCTCGCCCGTGGTGCATGCGGGCGACGTCGTCGCTCAGGCTCGCCAGGACAGATCCCCGAGCGTAGCCAAGGTCAGGGTCGATGAAATTGCCGAACCGATCGGTTCTGGCCGGCGCAACGGTCGTGGCCATGCCGGTTCCTCCCACCACTGAACGCTCATGGTCCTTCGCTGGGCATCATAGCGAGTGTCTCGTTGGGGGTCAAGGTCGGACTCGCGGGAAACCCCCTGCTCGTAGCACCCGGCCCAGTCCTGCGCGATAATCACCGACAAGAACGGAGGACAGGCAACGTGGAGAAGCTGATCGTCTCGGTCGCGACCACTGGGAGCTGGTCACCCAGGGAGAAGACGCCGCACCTACCGGTAACACCGCACGAGATCGTCGAGGCCGCGGTCGCCTCCCGCAGTGAGGGCGCTGCGATTGTCCACATCCACGCGCGCGACCGCGATGGCAACATGACCCAGGACCCGGCTATCCTGGAGGAGATCGTCGAGGGCATTCGCGCCCGCTCCGACATCCTCGTCAATCTGACCACGAGCAGCGGCGTCGGGCGGCTGACCGAGGAGGTGCGCTTCAACCCGCTCCGCTTTCGGCCCGATCTGGCGTCTTTCGACGCCGGCACCCTGAACTTCAACGACGGGGTGTTCACGAACTCGCCGCAGTTCCTCCCCGAGCTGGCTCGGCGCCTGAAAGAGGCCGGCGTCAAGCCGGAGATCGAGTGCTTCGACTCCAGCTTCATCGCCAATGCGCTGCGCCTCGCCGATCAGGGGCTTCTGGAACCACCCCTCTTCTTCCAGCTCGTCCTCGGCGTGCGCGGCGGCGCGCCGGCGACGGCCAAACAGCTCCTGCACATGGTCGAGCAGATCCCGGCGGGCTCGCCCTGGTCTGTCTGCGCCGTTGGCCCCCACCAGCTCCCGATGAACGTGATGGCGATGGCGATGGGCGGCCATACCCGCACCGGCCTCGAAGACAATCTCTACTACCGCAGGGGCGAGCTCGCCACCAACCCCCAGCTCGTCGCCCGAGTCGTCCGGATCGCGCGCGAGATCGGCCGCGATGTCGCCACCCCGGCCGAGACGCGTGCGATCCTCGGTCTGGGAACTCATAGGAACTCGTAGGAACTCATGGGAACCCCGTCATGCTGAGCCGCAGCGACGCATCACCCGGACGCTGCAGGGTCGAGGCCGGGGAGAATCTTCGCAGCGGCTCAGCAAGACGGGGGGACGTGGCTGGGTCGAGG
>JACQGW010000320.1 GCA_016199325.1 Chloroflexota bacterium | reverse complement strand
GGCATGTTTCAGAAACCGCTTGACACTTTGCAGCGCCTCGTTATTTCCCCGCCTTGCCAGCAGTCGGGGCGGCCCTCCAGAGTGTCAACCGATTTCCTGCCGAATTTGAAACATGCCTGATGAAGGTTTCCGATTTGCATACCTTCATCAGCGCCCAGTTCCCCGACGATCGGCTCAGGCGGACCCTTTCAGTTGCTTCCAGGATGAGCCGATGGCCCTGTTGGCGCCATGCGCAGCCAGAGTGATACAGTGGAGGTGAACCATCCGGGGAGATCGCCGATTCGCTGCCTCAACGGCCCGCGGAAGAGCCGATTCGTGGCACGCGACGGATGTGGCTATCAGGAGGAGCCGTGAACGTCGTCAGGACCATCGACGAGCTGCGCGACCAGCTTCGGAGCGCCTCTCGGCCCATCGGCTTCGTGCCGACGATGGGCTACCTCCACGAGGGACATCTCTCGCTGGTCCGGCGCGCCCGGGCCGAGTGCGCCACCGTCCTGATGAGCATCTTCGTCAACCCGACGCAGTTCGGCCCGAGCGAGGACTTCGGCCGATACCCCCGCGACCTGGATCGCGACCTTGCCATGGCGAAGGCCGAATCCGCCGACGTCGTCTTTGTCCCCGAGGTCGAAGCCATCTACCCGCCGGGGTTTGCGACGTTCGTCGAGGTCGAGCGCCTGACCCGGCGGTGGGAAGGCGAGCGCCGGCCCGGCCACTTCCGCGGCGTCGCGACGGTCGTCACGAAACTGCTGAACCTGGCCTGCGCCGACGCCGCCTATTTCGGGGAGAAGGATTATCAGCAGCTCCAGGTCGTCCGCCGGCTGATCGCCGACCTGGCGATTCCCACCCGGATCGTCGGCTGCCCGACGGTCCGCGAGCCCGACGGACTGGCGCTCAGCTCGCGCAACGTCTACCTGGGGCCAGCGGATCGGCAACGGGCGACCGTGCTCTTCCGGGCGCTGCGGCGAGCCCAGGAGACGGTCGACGCCGGCCGGGTCGACCGGGCCTCGATCGAGCAGGCGATGGCCGATTGCTTCGCCGAGGCCGGCGTTCGGCTGGACTATGCCGCCATCGTCGACCCGGCCACACTGGAGCCGGTCGAGACCGTCGAGGACGAGGCCCGAGTCGTCATCGCCGCCTTCGTCGGCGGCGTTCGCCTGATCGACAACGGGCCGCTCGTCCGTCGATGAGCGGTTCGACGTTTCTACGAGCCGCTCCGGGGGATCGGGACGAGCCAGGTGCCGCCGTCGATGCCCGGCAGGTTGCGGACGCCGACGAGGAGTCCTTTCCCTTTCGCCTGATCGACGGGCCCGGTGAAGCGCGCACGGACGAGCTCGGTCCGCTGGCCGGCCTTGAGCGTGATCTGGTCGGGGTGTTGCGCCCAGTCCAGATGGTAGCGGTTGCCGTCGACGTCGGCCAGTACCAGGTCCCGCCGCGGCGAGAAGGCGATCGCCGTCTCGTCCGGTCCGGCGTGCCCGAACTTGGCAATCGAGATGGCGACGTCGACGGAGCCCGATTCGGGGTCGACGCTGGCAGCGGTCAGGTTCAGCGCCAGGCCGAACCCGCGTACGGTCTCATCCTGGGCGACGACCGGGATCTGAACAGCGGCTCCGCCGAGCGCCGGTGGCTCGAGCCAGACGCGCTGGATCACGAGCCAGGTGGCTACCGCCAGCCCCATGATCAGCAGCGGCCACAGCACCACGCCGCGTATCCCCGGATATCCAATGCCCTGCATGGCTTCCTCCTGTCCTGTCTTCGAGCCGAGTCCAGCATGGCCGGCCGCCCGTCTCCAGACCGGAGCCGCTCACCCCTGGGGGCATGCAGCCCATGTGCATGAACAGTGCCACGTACGCATGGCTGGTACGGGGAAGCTGTCAACGGATTCGAGGAACGGATTGAACGGATGTCTGACTGCTGATCTGACAAACGCGCGCCGCTTGCAGAGCGGTGCCGAATGACAGCGAACCGCCAAGACGCCGTGATCGCCAAGGAAGACGCCAAGAATACCGATTGTTTGCTTGGTCAATCTCTGTGCATCGCTCCAGTCCCCGGGTGGCTCTCATCTGTGCCTCGCTCGGCTTGCTCGCCGTGGCTCTCTGTGGCAAGCTAAGTATGGTGCAGAAGATCCGTCACGCCATCGGGGCTGGGAATGCCTCCAATCAGCGGAGGACAGAGGCATGGGGGCAATATGCTGGAGCAGGAACGAGAGCGCCTGAACCGTCGTCTGACTGGGCCGGAGCAACGGAAGGCCCTCGCAGCGCTGGCGGCGGCAAGATCGCTCGCCGTCGCGCCGGCCTGAACCTGCTGCAGCCGTGCCTCGGCCCCGGCCAGCGCCGCCTCGGCCGCCTTGACGGCCTCTTCGGCGGCCCGGACCTCCCCGGTCGGCGACTCCTGGGCCTGCGCCAGCAGGATCTTCTGGAGCGCGATGTTGGCGCGCGCTTCGTCGACCTTCAGCGCCACGTCGTGTAACTTAACCCATAACTTGGCCGCGAAGGCCAGGATATGGTTCCATGGGGCCGCGGCCAAGTTTGGGTCGGGTTCATGGATGGGGTCAGAGCTGTCGCATCAGGTCTCCCAGGCG
>JACQGW010000007.1 GCA_016199325.1 Chloroflexota bacterium | reverse complement strand
GAGCGGGGGTCAGGGGCCAGGGGTCGGGGGCCGGAACCGGAGGCCAAGCTAGATCAGGGCTCTTGCCCTCTCCCCGGCTCAATGGTCCTGCTCACCGCTCCGGTACCCAAGGAGGCGCGCTATGCAGGTTTTCACTGCTCAGAAGCTCACGCTGACGCAATCGGTCATCGAACAGATCCTCGCGCAGATAAAAGGGGGGGTGCTCAAGCCGGGCGATATGCTGCCGTCCGAACGGAAGCTTATCAGCATGTTCGGCGTGAGCCGCTCCTGTGTGCGCGAGGCGCTGCGCGGCCTGGCGGCGCTCGGGTACATCGAAGTGAAGCCCGGCTCAGGGTCCGTGGTCACGTCGGCGAACGGCAATTCCACCGGGAGCTCGGTGGTTGACATGGCGGGCGTGGCGGCGGCCCTGGAGAAGCAGTCTCTGATGGAGCTGTTTGAGGTGCGGCGGGTGATCGAGTCCGAGATCGCGGCGCTGGCCTGCATGCGGGCATCCGCCGACGATCTGGCTCAGATCGAACGGGCGTTGCGGCAATACGAGGCGGCGGCGCTCAAGCATCGTCCCACGGCGGAGCTCGACGCCGCGTTCCATCAGGCGCTGGCCAGGGCGAGCCACAACAGCGTGATGCTGAAGATGCTCTCCTCCATCAGAGAGCTGCTGCGGTTCGGCCGCGAGCGAAGCGAGGACCCGGAGAGCGGCAACATCAGGAGCCTGGGGTTCCACAAGCGGATCTACGAGCAGATAGCCAAGGGGGACGTCGAGGGGGCACGGGCGGCTATGCGCGAGCACATCGCGGACGTGGAGCGATTCACTCTGGCCAGCGTGCGGTTCTGAGCGGCGATGGGCAGCACAGCAGACGTCGTGGTGGTTGGCGGCGGGGTGATTGGAACGGCCTGCGCGTATTCCCTCGCGCGAGCGGGGTTGAGCGTCCACCTGGTCGAGAGAGAGTACTTCTCGTCCGGGACCTCCCGCGCTTCCCACGGCGGCCTGGCGCTCATGCACAACACGCCTCTGGAGTTGCGGCTGGGCGTTGCCAGCCTGCGCCTGTGGGAGCAACTGAGCCAGGAGCTGCCGTTCGACCTCGAGTACGAGGTGCCGGGCCAGTTGACTGTGGCCCTGAATGACGGCGAGCTGCCCGCGGTTCATCACCTGGTGGCGGCGATGCAGGCCGAGGGCATCCCGTGCCACTATCTCGACCGAGAGGCACTCCGGGAGGCCGAGCCATGCGTCACGGCGGAAGCCGTCGGCGCCGCGCTCAGCCCACTTGAGGCGATGGTCCTGTCGATGCGCGTGGCCCCCGTAATGGCGGAATCTGCGCGCCGCTCTGGCGCCATGCTGGAGACAGGCAGCACCGTGCTGCGCATCGACCGCACCCCGGCAGGGCGCATCAGCGGCGTAGCGACCAGCCGCGGCTTCATCGCCACGCCTGTGGTCGTCAACGCGGCTGGCCTCTCGACGCCCGAGATTGGCGCGATGGTTGGCGTGCGGATCCCGGTGATCCCGCGCAAGGGCCACGTGCTGATCACCGAGAGCCTGCCCTATCGCCTGTACCGCCACAAGATCCAGGAGGCCGGCCTGCACGGGACACACGAGAGCAGCTTTGGCGAAGGCGTTGTGGACCACCGGCAGTTTGGGTGCGCCATCGCTTCCGAACAGAAGCCGGCGGGGAACGTCCTGATCGGCACGAGCCGGGAGTTTGTCGGATTCGACAGCGCCACGCGCATCGACGTCGCCGCCATCCTCGCCCAGCGGGCGAAACGCCTGGTCCCACATCTGGCCGGTGTACGGGTCCTGCGCGCCTATACCGGGCTCCGCCCCCACACCCCCGACCACCTGCCGATTATCGGCCCCGTCGAGGGCGTAGAGGGCTTCTACGTGGCGACCGGGCACGAGGGGCTCGGAACGACGCTCGCGCCGATCACGGGCGAGCTGATCAGACAGTGCGTTCTCGGCCAGGAGCCCTCGTTCGCGCTCGAGCCGCTCCTGCTCGCCCGTTTCGCGAGCTTCGATCTGCCGGATCTGTTCCTGGAATTGCTACCGGAGGTGGGGGAATGATAGAGGGTAACGCGATGTCGACGCGCACGGGCATGGTGCAGACGGTATGCGGTCTCATCAAACCAGGCGAGCTGGGGGTCACGCTCCCCCACGAGCATCTCCTGGTGGATCAGTCCGTGGCCTACCGCCAGCCGGCTGCGACGCCGAGCCAGCGCGCGAAGTGGGAGCAGCCCATCACGCTGGAGAATCGCTACGACGTCCAGGCCAACGGACACCTGTACCGGCTCAACCTGATCCTCGACAGCATCGACGAAGCCGTTGACGAAGTAGCGCTCTTCCGCCGCGCCGGAGGCGACAGCATTGTCGACGCCACGTCGCTGGGCGTCGGCTACGACCCAGCCGGCCTGCTGGCCATCGCGCGCAGCAGCCGCACCCACGTCGTGATGGGCGGAGGGTACTACACGCAGATCTCGCATCCGCCGGAGCTGGCCGGCTGGAGCGAGACGGAGATCTGCGAGCAGATCGTTCGCCAGGTTCTTGAGGGCGTCGACGGGGCGCGCGCCGGCGTCATCGGCGAGATCGGCACCTCGTGGCCTGTGCATCCGGACGAGGCCAGGGTGCTCCGCGCCGCCGCTCGGGCGCAGGTGGCGACGGGCGTGGCCCTCTACGTCCACCCGGGCCGCAATCCCGCGGCGCCGCTGGAGGCGCTGCGGATAGTCGAGGCGGCCGGGGGCGACCTCACCCGCACCGTCATGTGCCACCTGGACAACCGCATCCCCGAGCGCAAGGGTCTGCGCCGGATCGCCGGGACGGGCTGCTACCTGGCCTACGACCTTTTCGGCAAGGAGGACTCCCACGGCTTTCCCGCGCCCGATTCCGAATGGCCCAACGACGCCACGCGCGTCGAGCGGATACGCTGTCTTGTGGAAGATGGCTACCTGGACCGAGTGCTTATCTCGCACGATTGCTGTACGAAATCGCGCCTGGCGCGCTACGGGGGCCCGGGCCTGCACCACATTCCGTTGCGCGTGGTTCCCCTGATGCGCCGCCTGGGGTTGGCCCAGGAGGAGATCGACCGCATACTCGTCGACAACCCCGCCCGGGCGCTGACGATTGCCTAGCTCCCGTTCGTCCCGGTTGCGGCCGCTGGGCCCTGAGCCAGGACTGGGATTGACAAGAAGCAGGCGGCGCAGTAGCCTGATATTGGTCAGACCAGCAGACCGCCAGCCGGCGGCCCGGTCTTCCGGCCGGGCCCACCGCCACCGAGATGGCGCACTGTCTAAGCGTAGCGAGAGAGGGTCAACATGGTGCAGCACACGGAGGATCTCGTCAAGAAGACGGCAGAGGACGTCTTGAAGTTTCGCATGCTCAGCAGCAGCCAGGTCGAGCAGATCCACTTGAACGCTCTGCGCATCGTCGAGGAGATCGGCGTCGAGTTCCACAACGAGCAGGCAGTAGCGATCCTGGGGCGAGCCGGCGCTCGAATAGACGGCAGCCGGGTGAGGCTGCCCCGCCAGATGGTGTACGCGGCCCTGGAGGTCTCGCCCAGGCGGGTGGAGATGTACGCCCGCGACCGCTCCCTCCGGATGGTGCTGGACGGAACCAACACCTACTACGGCACCTACGGCACGGCGCCGTTCGCCATTGATCCCTATACAGGCGAGCGGAAGCCGAGCACCAGAGAGACCATCGGCCTGGCGGCCAGAGTGTGCGACTTCCTCCCCCAGATCGATTGGGCGATGGTTCTCGGCGTGCCTTCCGACTGCCCGCCGCCTATCGCCGACCGCGTTGGCTTCCGGGCCGCCGTGGCCAACCTCACGAAACCGATGTACTCCTCAGCCTACACCGTCGCGGGTATGGCGGACATCGTGGAGATGTGCGAGATCATCGCTGGCGGCGCCGAGCAGCTCCGGACGCGGCCCTTTTTCACCACCGGCATCGATCCCAGCTCGCCCCTGCTGTACGGCGACGAGACGGCGGGCAAGCTGATCCTTATGGCGCAGAAGGGCTTGCCGATCATTTTCAACCCCATGACCCAGGCCGCCGCTACCGGCCCGGCCACCCTGGCGGGCACCCTGTCGTTGGCGCTGGCAGAAGATCTCGCCGGGGTGGCGCTGGTGCAGGCCGTGCGGCCCGGCAGCCCGATGATCGTCGGCGGCGGCATCAGCACCATGGACCTGCGCAGCATGGTCTTCGGCTACGGCGCACCGGAGATGGCGATGCTCTCCGCGGCCTGGACCGAGATCATCCGCGGCTACTACAACCTCCCCACCTACGGGAGCGGCGGCGCCTCCAATGCGAAGACGGTCGACGAGCAGTCGGCCATCGAAGCGGGAATGTCGCTCATGATGTCGGCGGTGGCCAGACCCGACATCTCGCACGCCCTGGGCACAATCGACACGGGCATGTCGATCTCGATGGAGCAGTTGGCGCTGTGTGATGAGGCCATCGCCATTGCTCGGCACATGGTCCAGGGCTTCGCGGTGACGGAGGAGACGCTGGCCTTCGACGTGATCGCGGCGGTGGGGCCCGGCGGCAATTTCCTGGCCGAAGAGCATACCTACCATCACTTCCGCGAGCACTACCGCTCGAACCTGCTGGATAGGCTGCGGTACGAAGCCTGGAAGGAGAAAGGGCGGCGCACGATGGGCCAGCGCCTGAACGAGCAGGTTCGGCACATCCTGGCTACCCATACGCCGTCCCCATTGCCGGAGGAGGTGTTGCGATGTCTCGATGAAGTCGTGAACAGGGCTGAGCGGCGATTGGACTAGCGCCGAGTGCAGCGCCCGAAGCCAGAGGCAGAGCGACCAACAGGCCGAATGCCTGGTCAATCCCGATGAACGATGGCAGGAGATGGCCTCACTTCCAAGACAGTGCTCAGCCGGTCGATCAGTATCAGGAATACAGAAAGAGGAGAGAAGAGCCATGCAACCACGTACTGTCAAACGCCGCGATTTCCTCCGGCTCGGCGCCATCGCGACCGGCCTAGGCGTGCTGACCGCCTGCGCGCCCTCCGCGCCGCCGCCGCCAACCAGGGCGCCCGAGCCTACGCCGGTCAAGCCGCCAGCACAGGTTCCGAGCGTCCCCCAGCCTGGAGCGACGGCGGCGCCCGTGGCAACGCAGGCACCCACCGCCCAGCCGGCGGGCGTCAAACGTGGCGGCACCTTCACGCTGGCGCGCACAGCGTCGATCCAGGCATTCCAGCCGTTCCAGACGGTGACGGGGCACTACGCCTTCCAACTGGCCCTCTACAACCGATTGGTGCGGTACGACACCAGCCTCAAGCCCGTGCCGGAGCTGGCTGAGAAATGGGACTTCTCCGCCGACGGCAAGAGCATTACGTTCAAGCTGCGCCAGGGGGTGAAGTTCCACAGCGGGCGCGAGTTCACAGCCGACGACGTCAAGTTCACCGTCGAAGTAGCCCAGACCGACGAGCAATCGGTCGCGAAGGCGCTGTTCAAGGCGATTACGAAGGTCGACACGCCGGACAAGTACACGGTAACCTGGACGTTCGCCACCGTGTACCCCGGCGTCTACGACCTGCTCGACCAGATGTACATCGTCGACCGGGAGACCTGGGCCGACCGCGCCAAGACCGCCGGTGGCACCGGGCCTTTCAAGTTCGACAAGTACATTCCCAAGGACCGCCTGGAGCTGGTGGCCTTCAAAGACTACTGGGACAAGGGCAAGCCGTACGTCGATCGGTACGTGATCCGTGACATCCCCGACCTCTCGAGCATGGTGATCAACCTCGAGTCGGGCGCGGTCGACTGCGTGTGGCAGCCATCCTACCTGGACATCGTGCGACTGAAGAACGCGGGCGGCAAGTTCGTCACGGACATGGGGGCTCCCGGGGCGATCATGTTCAACCTTTCCATCAACAACAGCTACGGTCCCCTGAAGGACAAGCGGGTGCGCCAGGCCATCGCCTGGGCCGTCGACCGCGCCCGTTTCGCCAAGACGACCCTCCAGGGGCTGGTTGAGCCCACCAATCTCATCTGGCCGAGGCACTCCTGGGCCTACTTCAAGGACCTGGAAGGCAAGATCGGCTACGACCTCGACAAGGCACGGGCGCTCTTGAAGGAGGCGGGCTACGAAAAGGGCTTTGATCTCGAGCTGCTCACCTCGACAGGGTATGCGTTCGGCATGGGCGACCTCGCGCAGATCGTGCAGGCCGATCTCAAGAAAATCGGCATCAGCGCGACGATCGCCGATGTGGAGTCGACCGTGTACAGCACACGCCTGTTCACCAAGTTCGAGTACCAGATCGCCGTTCAGACCTACGGCTACACCAACCGCGACCCGGGCACCACGGTTACCGCCGCCAGGGCCTGGCACACGGCCGGCGAGAACGGCTGGACCCGCTACGAGTCCGACAAGTACATGCAGCTCAAGAAAGACGTGCAAGCAACGTTGGATCAGGACAAGCGCAAGCAGTTGCTGCGGCAGATCCAGGAGCTCGTGTTGGATGATATGCCGCTGATTGTCGTGGCCCCCCAGGAGCGGGCCTGGGCCTACGGCTCTCATGTCAAGGGTTTCGGCTACAATATGGACAATGCCCCTGACGTGGCCGGCATCTGGTTAGACAAGTAGGCGCGAGGCGGGAGCAGGACGCTCATAGCGGAAGCGCGAACTCACCCAGGAGGAGGCCAGCATGATTGCGTACATCGTCGGGAGGCTGCTGCAACTGATCCCCGTGATCTTGCTTTCCTCCTTCCTGGTCTTCCTGCTCCTGCACCTGGTCCCCGGCGACCCGGCCGAGGTCGTCGCCGGCGCCGATGCCACGCCGGAGATCGTCCAGTCCGTCCGGGTGAAGATGGGCCTCGACCAGCCCCTGCCCGTGCAGTACGGCATCTGGCTGGCCAACGTCGCCCGCGGCGACCTGGGCAATTCCTACATCAGCAAGATGCCGGTGGTTGAGCTCGTCGGCTACGCCTTTCCCGCCACCATCCAACTGGGGCTGGCCGCTCTGTTCCTGGCGCTGGTCGTCTCCCTGCCTCTGGGGGTGATCGCCGCCATCAAACAGGCGTCGAAGATCGACCTCTTCGTCCAGGCCTACACCGCCCTGGGCATGGGCGTGCCCAACTTCTGGCTCGGCATCCTGCTGATTCTCCTCTTCGCCCTGGCGCTGGGGATGCTGCCGCCGGGAGGTCGGATCGACCCGGCGGAGAACCCGGCGATGGGGCTGAAGACGTTGATCTTGCCGGCCCTGACGCTCAGCTTCAACATGTCGGCGGTCTTCACCCGCTTCGTGCGGGCGGCCATGCTGGAGGTGCTGAATGAAGACTACGTGCGTACCGCCCGCGCCAAGGGCCTGCGGGAGCGGGTGGTCGTCGTGCGCCACGCCCTGCGCAGCGCGCTGGTGCCCGTGGTGACGGTCGTGGGCCTCCAGTTCGGCCGCCTGCTGGGCGGCGCGGTCGTCGTCGAATCGGTATTCGCCTGGCCGGGTATGGGCCGGCTCATCATCCAGGCGGTGGAGCAGCGCGATTACACCGTCGTCCAGGCGGCGGTCTTCTGGCTGGTGATGATCTTCGTGCTCGTCAACCTCTTGACCGACATCACCTACGCCTTTCTGGATCCGCGCATCCGGTTGAGCAGGGGAAGGAGCTAAGGGCGATGGCCGCACAAGTGCGACTGGTAGTCGGTGGAGATCAAAGGGCGATGAAGCGCGAGTCCACGCGCAGCCCGTGGGTGAAGACCGCTCTGCGCGTCTTGCGGAACCCCAGCGGCAAGATCGGCGTCGTCGTGCTGGCGATTTTTGTCGTTGTCGCGGCCATCGCCCCCGCCGTCGCGCCCTACGACCCGGTGATCCAGCATGCGGGCGACGAACTCCTGGCGCCCAACGCTCGCTACGTCCTGGGCACGGACGAGTTCGGACGCGACCTCCTCAGCCGCATCATCCATGGAGCGCGCCTCTCGCTGAGCGTGGGGATCATCAGCGTGATCATCGGCTTCGCCTTCGGGGCCACCAGCGGCCTAGTCTCCGGCTACGTGGGCGGATGGCTGGACGCCTTGATCAACCGTCTCTGGGACTGTCTCCTGGCCTTCCCGGTGATTCTGCTGGGGATCGCGGTCGTGCTCGTCACCGGCCCGGGGGCGGTGAACGCGGCCATAGCCGTTGGCATTTCGAATATCCCCATCTTCGCCCGTCTGGCGCGGGCCTGTACGCTTAGCGAAAAGGAGCGCGACTACGTGACAGCAGCGCGCACCCTGGGCGCTCGCGATGGGCGGATCATCTTCGGCCATATCCTGCCCAATACCCTGTCGCCCTTAGTGGTGCAGGCGGCGGTAGCGATGGCGTTCGCCGTGCTCCTGGAGGCATCGCTCTCCTTCCTGGGGCTGGGCGCCCAGCCGCCCGAGCCCTCCTGGGGGTCGATGCTGAGCCACAGTCGGCAGTTCCTGCGCGTGGCCTGGTGGTACGGCATCTTCCCCGGTGCTGCGTTGACCCTTTTGCTCGTGGGGCTGAACTTCTTCTCCGATGCTGCCCGCGATGCGTTCGATCCGCGGCAGATCAACGCCGGCAGGTAGGCCCGGTGCGGTAATCGCGCCAAGGTTCGGTGGCACTATGAGCGGAAGAAGGGCTCGCCCGAGCGCATCGCCCAGACTTGACGCACGGTTGGGTGTTCAGGTATACAGGTGCCGCGAGAACTGCCAGATCGAGGAGCCACCAGTGAAGACCTACGCCGTCATCACCACCTACGTCGAGAACGCCGTCGAGCGGCGGGCGCCCTACCGGGAGGCCCATCTCGCGTACCTCCGATCGCTCAAAGACGCCGGTACGCTCGTCATGGCCGGTGCCTTCGCCGACCCCATCGACGGCGCGCTGCTCGTGTACCGGGCCGACAACAAGGACGACGTGGCGGCGATCGTCGAGAACGATCCCTACATGAAGAACCGCATCTGGCCAAAGGTGACGATTCGCGAATGGAACGTCGTCATCAGTTGACGACCGAGCCGGCCGCAACTGTCTGGCTTGTCCGGCACGCCGACGTCCACAATCCGGCCGATCTCGTCTACGGCCGGCTGCCGCGCTTTCGTTTGAGCGCGCTGGGCCACCGGCAGGCCAAGCTCCTGGCCGACTACCTGGCAACGGCTCCGGTCGCCGCTCTCTACGCGAGCCCCCTGTTGCGGGCGCAGCAGACGGCGGCGATCCTGGCGGCGCGGCGCCCCGCGATGCCGGTCCGCACCTCCCGGCTGCTCGTCGAGGTTGGCCACTCCTGGCAGGGCGAGCCGATGGCGATGCTCGGCGCCGAGTACAACGTCTACGAACCGCCGCGCTCGTCGGCCGATGAGACTATCGCCGGCATTTTCGCGCGGATGGATCGGTTCATTCGACAGGTGCGCCGCCGGCATCCGGGCGCGCTGGTGCTCGCGGTCAGCCACGCCGACCCGATTATGATCGTGCGGACCGGCTACGAGGAGCTGCCGCTCCGATTCGCCAGCATCCGCCGGATGGAGCTCTACCCGGCCAAGGGCTCCATCACCGCCCTCCGCTTCGCCGACGGCGCCGCCCGGCCGGAGATCTCGTACGTGATCCCGCCTGGATTGAACGATGGGTGATGCGTCATTACGTCATGCGTCATGCGTCATGCGTCATGCGTCATGCGTCATCCGCCCTGCATGACGTAATGACGCATGACGTAATGACGCATGCCCCCTGCGGAGGAGCTCGATGTCGCTTGCTGTGCTGCCTGAAGTGCTGACGTTCGACTGTTATGGGACGCTGATCGATTGGGATGCCGGCGTCCGCGCGTACGTCGAGCCGTTGTTGGCTCGGAAGGGCGCCGACGTCGACCCAGCGGCGTTCCACGAACGGTGGGAAGCCATCCAGTTCGATCACATTCAGGGGCCGTACCGGCCGTACAAGACGATTCTCGCCGAGAGTCTCACGGCCACGCTCGCCGCCTACGGTCTGCCGATCGACCCGGACGACGGCCCCGGCCTGGCCCGGGCGATGCCGACCTGGACGCCTTTTCCGGATACGCGGCCGGCGCTGGAGCGGCTGAAGCGCCGGTTTCGCCTTTGCATCATCTCGAACACCGACAACGACATCCTGGCTGAGAGCGTCCGGCGAATCGGCGTCGCCTTCAACGCCACCGTGACGGCCGAGGACTCCGGCATGTACAAGCCGAACCTGGCCTCGTTCCAGTTGGCGCTCGCCGTCCTCAAGACGCCGCCTGAGCGCATCCTGCACGTCGCCTTCGGCTTCAAGTACGACATCGGCCCGGCCAACCGGCTCGGCTTCGCCTCCTGCTGGGTCAACCGCTATGGCGAGCCGACGCCGCCCGGCGCCACGCCGACCGCCATCGTTCCGAACCTGCTGGCGCTGGCGGATCTGCTCGGAGTCTAGAGCGGTGCCGAGAGACAACGAACCGCCAAGACGCCAAGATCGCCAAG
>JACQGW010000319.1 GCA_016199325.1 Chloroflexota bacterium | reverse complement strand
GGTCAACGGCCTGCCCCGCCTGGGGCCCCAGGCCGGCGAGCTCAACCGGGACCCCGTCGCCGAGTGGAAGGAGGCGGTGGCCGCGATGTTCGGCTCGGACTGGGACTACGTCGCCAAGCCGGTGGGCCGGGGCGGCGCCCAGCCCGTGAGCCCTCTGATGCTGGACGAGCGGATGGGGATGTCCTTCGTCAACACCGCGAAGGTGGGCCAGCCCTGCGGGATCGGGTCGGCCATCCTGGGCGGGATGACGGCGCCGATGACCTTCGCCGGGATGATGGTCGTCACGAACGCGGAGTTCCTGGGTCCGCTGGTGCTGGTCCAGGCGATCCACCCCGGCCTGCCCGTCATCTACGATACCTGGGCCGTCGCCTGCGACATGAAGGTGGGGCTGCCGGTGTACGGGAGCCCGGACATGGCGCTGGCGGCGAACATGGCGTGCATGCTGGCCCGGCGCTACGGCGTGCCCTGCGCCCCGTGCGGCGGCGCCACCGAATCGAAGGTCCCGGATGTCCAGGCGGGCTTCGAGCATGCCCTGACGGCGCTCGTCGCGGTGCTCTCCGGCGCGAGCTCGATTCCGTCGGCGTCGGGCGTTCTGGAATCGCTCCTCACCGCGTCGTACGAGCAGGTGGTCCTCGACCAGGACCTGTACGGGATGATCCGACGGCTCGTCAACCCGCCCGCCATCACCGGCGAAGAGCTGGCGGTAGACGTCATCCACGAGGTCGGCCCCCAGGGGATGTTCCTGACCCACGAGCACACCTTCAAGCACTTCAAGTCCGCGTACTTCGAGCCGAAGCTGATGGACCGCCAGATTTACGCCGAGTGGGCGAAGAAGGGCGCGAAGACCGCGGCGGAGCGGGCGACGGAGGAGTGGCAGCGGCTGCTGGCGGCGTACCGGGAGCCGGAGATGGCGGTGAAGCCGGAGGTCGTCGCCCTCTATAAGGAATGGATCCGACGGACGGAAGCCGAGATGGAGGAGCGCGAGGACTGGCCGCGCCATCTCATCGGGTTGGAGCCAGTGGCAGCGGTGCGGTGATGGATACTCGGCTTCTGATCACACCCCAGCCGGCGAAGCTGGACCGGCTCCATGCGGGTGCGCCCCAGGTGCTGGAGCGCACCGGCGTCCAGGTGGAGGGCGCGGAGGCGCGGGAGACGTTTCGGCGCGGCGGGGCACGCGTCGAGGCCGACGGACGCGTCCACATCCCGCCGAAGCTCGTCGGTTGGGCGCTCTCCGTCACGCCGCACCGCTACACGCTGGACTGGGCGTGACAGACGCGGCGAGACCCGACGCTCGCCGTGCAACTGGACGTGGAGGTGCTGCCGATGCCGTCGGCGGCCAATGTCCGGGAGTTGTTGCGGGCCGTGATGCCGCTGCCGCAACTGACACCGAAGCAGGCTACCGCCCTCGTGGTTCAGCATCTCGTCAATCGCACGCGGGCGAAGAGAAGCCATCTCAAACGCCGTCATCCTCCAAACTCAGCTTCACCGTAAATGTGACATTGCCAAGGTAGTATACGAGGAGGTTTTCGATGACCACGGAAAAGCAGGTCGCCTATATTCGGAGGGAACTGAACCTGCCGGACCACGCCATCGCCATCAACGCCGGCTCCTGGGGGCCGCTGTCTCGCGCTGCCCGCGAGGCCATTGCCAAGGGCTACGAGCAAGAGGCCCTGGCCAGGGGCGACGACCCGGACGGGATGCGTGGCGGCTATATGGGACTTGCTCGCTATTCGGGGCCCATTGACGAGGCCAAGGAGGAGGTCGCCCGGCTCCTCAACTGCTCCCCTGATGAGGTGGCCCTCACCGACTCGTCCTCTACGGCCATGAACGTCTTCCTCTGGGGCTACGATTTCGAGCCTGGCGACGAAATCATCGCCGGAAGCCTTGAGAACCCCGCCGCCAGCGTGCCGCTCATGGTCATCGCCCAGCGGCGAAAGCTGACCCTGAGGATCGCCGACCTCGGCAACGGCGAGAAGGACTCCGTGGAGGCGGTACGCAAGGTGCTCTCCCCCAGGACCAGGATGGTCCTGTTCTCTGACGCCACCTTTGCCACCGGCGGCCGCGCAGACCTGAAGGGTATCAGCCGGCTGGCCCATGAGCGGGATATCCTGGTCCTTGCCGACGGCATCCAGACCGTAGGCACCTATCCCGTCGACGTGAAGGAGATGGAGGTCGATGGCTACGCCATCGCGCGCCACAAGTTCCTCTGCGGCCCCGATGGTGCTGGCGCGCTGTACATCCGTAAGGGGGTGTTCCCGCGAGTCCTGCCCACCTACTCCGGTGTCTTCACCGATGCCCGGCACGGCATGAGCGGCAGGCTGGACCTGATGGACACCGCCCAGCGCTACGAGGTGAGCACTCGGCCCATCCCCGTCATCATGGGTGGGACCGCTGCCCTCAAGTGGTTCGCCGAGAGCGTGGGCTGGACGTTCGTGTACGAGCGTCTCGGGACCTTGTACAACCAGCTGTGGTACAGCCTCGACGCCATCGGGAACGTGCAGATGATCTCCCAGCCCGGTCAGAGCGGGCTCATCACCTTTGCGGTCCATGGCGCCGACCCGGCCAGCGCGGTTGCGCGGCTTCGTGAGCACTTCATCTTTGGCAGGACTATCGTCCTGACCAGGCCTCAGGGCATCCGCCTCTCCGTTGGCGTGTGGAACAGGGAGTCGGATATCGAGCGCATCGCAGAGGTAGTCGAGTCCATCGCCAAGAACCCCGCTGGCAAGAACCCCGCTGGATAGTAATGGATAAAGTCTAGCTTACAGCCCAGGGAGTTCCTTGCTAGCCTGCTTGGCCCCGCAGCCAACTGTCAACCGGTTTCTGATACACAGGAAATCCGAGCCCTGGACGCCCGAAGGTGCTTCCGGTATACTTGCGGTGGACGGTCGGCCGGTTCATTGTAAGGAAAAACCAGAGACCGCGGACCAGGGACCACAGACTAGGAATCACAGACCCGATACCGAAAAGGGAGGAGCACATGATCGTCAACCGTCACCCCAAGCTCGAGCTGTTCACGCGGGAAGACGTCGAGAAAATCCACCAGGCGAGCCTCGGGGTTCTGGAAGAGACGGGCTTTGCCGTGCTGTGCGAGGAGGCCCTCGACATCTACGAGGCGACACCCGGCACGAAGGTCGACCGCGACCGGCAGCGGGTGTGGATCGATCGTTCGGCTGTCGAGCGCGCGCTCGCCCTGTGCCCAGCGTCCTACACGGTCTACGCCCGTAATCCGAAGTACAACCGGACCCACGGCGGCGACAACATCTACCTCACGCCGTCGGTAGGCCGGGTCATCATCAACGACCTGGAGCGTGGCCGGCGCCTCAACAAACTCGCCGACGCCATCGAGCTGGTCAAGATTGTCCACCAACTCCCGATCGTGGACCCCGCCGGCGGCCTCACAGGGACCATCGAGGATGTGCCGGTGCCGTTGCGCCCCTACGTCCGCCCGCTCGTGGACGCGACGTACACGGATCGGGTCAACGGCCTGCCCCGCCTGGCGCCCCAGGCCGGCGAGCTGGACCGGGACCCCGTGGCCGAGTTCAAAGAGGCGGTCGCCGTCATCTTCGGCTCGGATTGGGACTACGTCGCCAGGCCGGTGTCTCGGGGCGGTGCCCAGCCCGTCAGTCCGCTCATGCTGGACCAGCGGATGGCGATGTCGTTCATCAACACGGCGAAGGCCGGCCAGCCGTGTGGCATCGGGTCGGCCATTCTGGGCGGCATGACGGCGCCGATGACCTTTGCCGGGATGATGGTCGTCACGAACGCCGAGTTCCTCGGCCCGCTCGTGCTGGTCCAGTCCATCCGCCCCGGACTGCCGGTCAGCTACACTACCTGGGCAGTGCAATGCGACATGAAGGTGGGGCTGCCGCCGTACGGGAGCCCGGACATGGCGCTGGCGACCAACATGGTCTGCATGCTGGCCCGGCGCTACGGCGTGCCGTCTGCCGGGTGCGGCGGTGCGAGCGAATCGAAGATCCCGGACGTCCAGGCGGGGTTCGAGCATGCGCTGACGGCGCTCGTCGCCGTCCTCTCCGGCTCCAACACGCTGCCGTCGGCCACCGGGGTGCTGGAGTCGCTGCTCACCAGCTCATATGAGCAGCTCGTGCTGGACCAGGACCTGATGGGGATGATCCAGCGGCTCATGCAGCCGCCCCCGATCACCGACGAAGAGCTGGCGGTGGACGTCATCCACGAGGTGGGACCACAGGGGATGTTCCTGACGACGGATCATACCTACAAGCACTTCAAGACCGCCTACTTCCAGCCGAAGCTGATGGACCGCCAGATCTACGCCGAGTGGGTGAAGCGGGGGTCGAAGAGCGCGGCTGAGCGGGCGACCGAGGAGTGGAAGCGGCTGCTGGCGTCGTACCAGGAGCCGGAGATGCCGATCAAGCCGGAGGTCGTCCAGCTCTACCATGAGTGGATCCGGCAGGCCGAGGCGGAGATGGAAGAGCGCGAGGACTGGCCGCGGCATCTCGTCGGCCTGGGTCACTCGACGCGCACCGCCGAGCGCCCCGTCACGGTGTAGACGCCGCCCACCAGATCGGAGACCGCGGGCAGGAAGATCGACTGGCCGTAGGTGACCGTGACAGTCATGATCGAGCCGGCCGCTCGCAACCCGACGGCCGGCTCGATCATAATGTCTCCGTCGGCGAGATTCAGGACGCCGCGTTCCGCTTTGGCCGCATTGCGGACGTCGGTGTCGGCGTCGCCGCTGTTGGTGCGATCCAGGTTGGCGCCGATTGCCGCGCCGGTCCTGGCGCCCATCTGCGCAGCGTGGTTTACCGTCGCCAGCGCGTTCATGATGATGGCCCACTGGGCGATGCCGAACACGACGAGCAGGAGGACCGGCAGCACCAGCGCAAACTCCACCAGGCCCTGGCCCGGCGAGTCGGCAGTCGGCAGTCGGCAGTCGGCAGTCCGTGGGCGGCGGTCGGCAGGCAGTGGGCAGCCCACGATCGGGGGTCGGAAAGCGGGGGGTGGCAGTTCGCGGTCGGCGGTCGGCAGTTCGCGGTCCGGGGTGCGGGGTCCAGATGCCCGGCTCCGGAGACAGGACTGCCGACTGCCGACTGCCGACTGCCGACCCCGGATCGCCGACTGCCGACTGCCGACTGCCGACTGCCGACTCGTCATCGAAGCGACGGCAGCGCCGTGATCAGCGCGGGGCCCATCAGCACGATGAAGATGGGCGGGAAGATGAAGATCACCAGCGGGATCAGCATCTTGATCCCCGCCTCGCGGGCGAGTCGCTCGGCCCGCTGGCGCGTCTGCATCCGGAGGAAGGCCGACTGGGTCCGCAGCACGTTGACAATTCCCGACCCCATGAGCTCGGCCTGGATCAGCAGCGTGACGAACGTCGACAGATCCTCAACGCCGGTCCGCTCAGAAAGGTGGCGGAGCGCGTCGTGGCGAGCATGGCCGATGGCGATCTCGGCGAGCACCTGCCGGAACTCCTGCGTCAGCGCATTGTCCCAGCGGGCGACCAGCCGGGTCATCGCCGCGTCGAAGAAGAGGCCGGCCTCGGCGCAGATGGTTAGCATGTCGAGGGCGTCAGGCAGTGCCGCCCGGATCGCCGCCTGGCGCGCGGCAACCTGCTGGCTCAGCCAGAGATCCGGCGCGACGTAGCCGAAGGCGGCGACCCCGATGCCGAACACGACCGCCGTCAACAGGCCGATGAGCGGTCCGGTGAAGGCGAGGATGACGAGGCCGCCGAGCACCGCGAAGGCGAGCTTGAGCCCGAGGAACGTCTGCGCGTCCAGGCCCTGCGGCGCCCCGGCCTGGATGAGGCGGAAGCGGATACTGTCGAGGCTGCGCTCGGGTGTGCTCCGCAACACGGTCGCCGTCAGGCGGCGGATGGCCGGCAAGATCACCCGCTCGGCGAACGGACGATCCAGGGCTTGAACGTCGAGGGCGTTCACTTCCGGCGCCAGCGACAGCTCCGCCAGCCTCCGGTCGGCCTGTGACGAACGCAGCGAAGCGACCACGCCGAGCGTGATGAAGAAGACGCCCAGGCCGAGCAGGAGTCCGATAGCGGGAATCAGCATCAGACCGCAATCCGCGTAATGCGCTGAATGACCATGAAGCCGATGGCGATCGACAGGATCGCGCCGAAGAGCAAGATCATCGCCGGCCCCGGCTGGAAGAGGACGCCAATGTAGTCGGGACTCATCATGTACAGAATGCCGATCAGTCCGACCGGCAGGAACGCCAGCAGATAGCCCGAGTACGTCTGCTGCGCTGTCAGCGCTTTGACGTCGCCGCGAATGCGGACGCGCTCCCGGATCGTGTCGGAGATGTTGTCGAGCACCGGTGCCAGATTGCCGCCGATGCCGTACTGGATGGTGATGGCAATGACGACGAGCTCGAGCTCGTACCCCGGCACCCGTTTGAGCATGTTCCAGAGCGCCTGCTCGAACGTGAGCCCGAGGCCGACCTCACGGACGACCCGGCCGAACTCGGTGGCGGTCGGGTCCGGCATCTCGCGCGAGATCATCTGAAACGCCTGGAGCAGACTGCTGCCGGCGCGCAGCGCGTTGGCGATCACCGAGATGGTATGGCCGAGCTGGCGGACCATCGCGTCGATGCGGGCATTGCGGCGGCGGCGCACGTAGATACCGGGGATCGCCCAGCCGATGGTGGCGCAGGCGATCATGGAGACCGCGTCCCCGCGCACCAGCAGCGCCAGCACCAGCCCACCCGCCGCCGCGGCCACCTCGGCGATGACGAATTCGCCGACGCTCATACGCAGGTCCGCCTGGAGCAGATCCCGGGCGATCCGTTCCCCGGCGCCCACGTCTCGGAGCCAGCGGGTCAGCAGGCCACCGGTGAACTGCACCATCCGCAGCACAACGCTGGGATCTGCCAGCGCCGGCGCGCTGGACTGCACCGGAGCAGAGGGCACGGCCAGCTCGGCGAGCCGGCGATCGATCGCGCCAGGCGAGACGAACGCGCTGGTCACCCCCCAGAAGGCGAGCGCGACGCCAAGGCCGACGCCAAAGGCAAGGATGATCCCGACGATCGAGGAGTCCACAGGCGGCTACGGCGATCCGACGCCGAACTGGCTGAAGAGATACTGCTTGTCCACCGGCTCCGTGGGCGTGTCGCGATTGTCACGCACAGCCCGCAGCACGAGGTCGAGGCTACCTCCGGTGTCCCGCACGTGTTTGAGGACCAGCGCTTCCTGCGGCGTGACGAGCAGGTAGACGACGGGCATCGAGCCGAGCTGCTCTCGGATCTCGCCGCTCGCGCCCCAGCGCCCCACGCCAAGCACGAGGAGATCCTTGATGAGGACCTGGGTGACCGGCTCGCGACCCGCCGAGACCAGTACGTCCACCCGGTCGCCTCGACCGAGCGCACCCGACTGCGCGAGCAGGTCGGTGGCCGGCAGCGCGTAGAGCACGCGCTGGGCCTCGTTCGCGGCCGGTGCCGGCATGGCGGCCGCCGCCGACGACGCGCCCGGCTCGCCGAGCTTGCTGCCGAGGAGCACTTCACCCGCCCGGATGCGGGTGAGCGCAATCCGGCCAATCGCCTCCTCCGGCACGCCGAGCGCCCCCCTCGGCGGCCTGGCCGTCGTCAGCTCACGCGCCGAGATCCGCTCGGCCGTCACGATGGCGAATTCCGGGATGTCCTTGGTGGCAACCAGCACGTGCGAAGAAGCGGACGGCGCGACGTCGGTTTGCTGAGCGGCACCCTGGAGGAAAACCATCGCCAGGCCGCCGCTCGAGATCGCGAGAATCAGCCCAAGCCCAACCAGCAGCAGATTGATTCGTTTCACAGGCCAGAACCAGCTTCTCAGGTGTTCGCCCGCAGTCTATCCGTTATCCACCGGTGCGTCAAGTGCCCTTTTCGGGCTTCGGGCGATACACTCGATGGTGCATCCGGCAGATCCACTCGTGATGCTGACGGCTCCCCGTCTGTCATGCTGAGCCGCCGCGAAGCATCTCCGCGTCCTGGGCCGGCACCGTCCAGGAGATGCTTCGCGGCGGCTCAGCATCACAATGCACGGGCGGGCCAATCAGTCGTCGACTTGACGGCTGCACCGCTCACGCCCGGACCTCGCAACCCGCCAACTGCTCCAGAATGATCACCAGCGACGCCATGTCGGCATCGCCGAGGCCGCTCGCCCGCGCTTCGATGAGAATGGGCTCGACCGCGCTGGCCAGAAGCAATCGGAGTGCATGCGCGCGGGCAAGCTCTCGAACGAATCCGATATCCTTCAGCAACTGATTGACGGTGCTGCCGGGGATGAAGTCTCGGGCGAGAAACCGGGGGACGTTCCGGTTGAGCATGGTACTGCCGCCATACCCCGTGCTGATCACGTCGAACATCACCTGAGGATCGGCACCCATCCGGACACCCATCACGAACGCCTCGACGACGGCAGCCGCGTTGACGGCCGTGAGGAGCTGGTTGGCCAGCTTCACGACGCTGCCGGCGCCAGTCGGGCCGACGCGCCGAACGTTCCGGCCGTAGGCGGCGAAGACGGGCAACACCCGCTCGAAGGCGCCCGCATCGCCGCCGGCCATGATCGTCAGCGTTCCCTGCCTGGCGCCCTCGACCCCGCCGCTGAGCGGCGCGTCGAGGAATGCCGCTCCGGCGGCCTGAACGGCTCCGGCAATGGTGGCGCTCAAGGAGGGGCTGACAGTGCTGTGGTCGACCAGAACCTGCCCAGGATGGGCAGCGCCGGCCAGGCCGTCCGGCCCGAGGTAGACCAGCTCGACCGCTTCGGCGTCGGGCAGGCAGGTCAGGACGACATCGCATCCGGCAGCCACTTCGGCCGCCGAGGCGCACGCGCGGGCCCCCTGCGCGGCGAGCGCGTCGACCGGGCCGCGGCTGCGGCTGTGCACGGCCAGGTCGAACCCGGCCTGGAGGAGCCGCTCGGCCATCGGCCGCCCCATCTTGCCCAGCCCAATAAAGCCTACTCGCATAGCTCCTCCCATCGTTTCACCGTTCGGACGCGGTCAGGACTTGACCGGGAGCGTCACCCGACTGGGAAAGGGCCCACCGTGGGAGATCGTCTGCTTGGAGCCGTCGCGCGCCAGCGGGTTCAGGTCGAAGCGCGGGTAGCTGCTGAGCGCCACGTCGACGCGGATGCGGTGGCCGGCGGCGAAGACGTTGGCCGTTGGGCCGAGGTCGACGGCGTAGGCGTTCACCGGACCGGTCCGGCCAGCCGGCGGAACGACGTGCTGGCTGCGGGCGATACCGTCGGCGACGTTCCGAGCGTACCCATCGGGCGCAACGTCGACGAGCTTCACCGCCAGGTCGAATTCGCCCTCGGCGGCGCTCGCGAAGATCGCCGCCGTGACGGAGCCGGCGATCGCCAACGGGCGATCGAGAGGCTCGCCGGTGTAGACGAGGACGTCAGGACGTCGCTCGATCGGTCGCTGGTCAAAGGCGCCGGCTCGGTTTGCCGGGTAGTCGGCGCAGCCGCCCCCAAGCGTTGGGACCGGCTGATCGGCGTGATAGGTCGTCGAATCGGCGCCGACGGCAGTGGGCGCTGCTCGCACCAGACGCCCGTCGCCGTCGAGCCCGTTGGCCGCGCCGCCGCTCGTCAGGTAGAGTGTCTCGGTCGTGGCGCCGAGCGGCCAGGTCTGGGCACTCAGCCATCGGTTGGCGCCCATGGCAAACGCCTGGACCGGCGGCTGCGGACGGGCATGCTCGGGCCCCATCAGCCAGCGGCGGAACCAGTTCAACAGGGCGCCGGGGACGTCGAAAAAGCCGGGCGACGCCCGCATCCCGAAGTCGACGTCGCCCACGATCTGGGAGAGCGGGTTGGTGTGCGCCCAGGGTCCCATGATCAGCGCGTGCCGGCCGGCCGTGCCGTCCATCGCCTGCAGCCGCGTGAAGTTGTCGAGCGCGCCCCGTGCCAGGAAGTCGAACCAGCCACCGATAGACAGCGACGGCGCGATCCCGGCGTGCAGCCGCGGCCAGATGGCCCAGGGTCCCCAGTACGCATCGTCGTAGGCATGGTCGAGCCAATCCCGAACGTACGGCGCCAGGCGGAAAACCTCCTCCCAGGGCGGTGGCGTCGGGCTGGCGAAGATCTCGGGCAGGCGGTCGGCCAGCGCGGCGACCTCCTCGAAAGGCACCGCGCCCACGGCGGCGCGCTCGATACCCGCGAGATCGCGCAGGACCCAGCCAAGGATGAAGGCATTCTCGAGCGCGCCCTGGCGATAGGTCCAGCCCTCGCAGTACTCGGAGGCGGTGACGATCGGCACGATGGCGCCGAGGTGGGGAGGGCTGGCGACGGCCGCCAGCCAGGCCGTCGCGCCGGAATAGGAGCGGCCGTACACGCCCACCCGACCGTTGCACCACGGCTGCGCCGCCGTCCACTCGACGGTATCGTACCCGTCGGCCGCTTCGTCCCGGTACGGGTAGAACTCGCCCTCCGACTTGTAGCGGCCGCGGACGTCCTGGATGAGCACGGCGAAGCCGTCCAGGCAGGCACGCACGGGGTCGACCACGCCGATGGGGGGCAGGAGCGCGCTCTTGTTGTACGGCGTGCGCTGGACCAGCGCCGGCCACGGGCCGCCGGTCGCCGGCCGATAGAGGTCGGCCATCAGTCTGATGCCGTCTCGCATCGGCACGGCCACGTCCCGCGTGCAGATCATGGTCGCGTTCACGCTGGAGTCCAAGGCAATCCTCCTTCGCTCTCCAATTCTGACGCGGCGCGAGTATAGCGCCCCACGGGGTCCCTGGCAAAACCGCGAAGCGCCTCACACGCCCCCTGGCACCTGAGACCCGTCCCCTACTCGTACCTGAGCGCCTGCACGATACGCAGGCCCGCGGCCTGGCGTGCCGGCAGCAGGCTCGCCACCACCGCCATCAGCAGCGCGATAGCCACCGCCGCGATGAGTTCACCCAGCGGGAAGGAGAAGCTCATGGACGGGAGCATGATGGCCGCCAGCATCGTCGTGAGGCCGTAGCCGAGGGCGAGCCCTGCCAGCATGCCGAGGGCGGCCCCCGCTGCCCCGAGCAGCAGCGCCTCGGCCAGCACCAGCTTTCGGACCTGTGCCCGCGTCGCGCCGATCGCCCGAAGCACGCCGATCTCCCGCGTGCGCTCCAGCACGTTGATCGCCAGGGTGTTGATCAGCCCGAGCAGCGACGGGATGAACAGCACGACCAGCAGCAGGTCGATGCCGATGAATGCCCGGGAAATGAACGCGCGCTGC
>JACQGW010000029.1 GCA_016199325.1 Chloroflexota bacterium | reverse complement strand
GTCATGCTGGGCCGCAGCGAACGAGTGTTGAGTGACGGGCAAGGTCCTCACACTGTCATGCTGGGCCGCAGCGAAGCATCTCCGCGGCGTTGTCGGTGGACGTCGGGGAGATGCTTCGCTGCGGCTCAGCATGATGGAGGGGGCGGTGGACGTCGGGGAGATGCTTCGCTGCGGCTCAGCATGACAATGCGCGAGCCAGCGGATCCGCGATGAACAAACGGGAAAAGTGATGGACGCTCTACAGGAGACCACACCGACGCTGGCCCGACGGGCCTCTCTCTTTGACGACCCCGTCACGCTGGAGATCATCTGGGGCCGGCTGGTGACGGCGGCCGACGAGATGCAGGCCGTGCTTCGCCGCACCGCCTTCAGCACCATCGTGGCTGTGGCGAACGACCTCGGCTGTGAGATCATGGACGCGCGCGGCTGGTCGGTCGCCCACGCGACGACGAGCAACCCCGCGTTCAATCTGACGCTGCCGCAGTTGGTCCAGAAGCTCCTGCCGATCTTCCCGCCGGAGTCACTCAAGCCGGGCGACGTGCTCGTCACGAACGACCCCTGGCTGGTCGTCGGGCACTCGCCCGACTTCGGCGTCGTGACGCCCTTCTTCAAGCACGGGCGGCTGGTCGGCTTTGCCGGGTCGATCGCCCACGTCGCCGACATCGGCGGCCTGCTGAACGCCCAACTGGCGCGCAGCATCTTCGAAGAGGGTCTGCTGATCCCGCCGGCCAGGCTCTATGAAGCCGGACGGCGGAACGAGATGCTCGTCTCGATCATCGAGCGGAACGTCCGGGCGCCCGAGATGGTCATGGGCGACATCACGGCGCTGGTCATGGCCAACGCGGCGGCGGCCCGCCAGACGCTGGCGCTGCTGGACGAGTACGGGCTGGACGACCTCGATGCGCTCTCGAATGCCGTCCAGGCCAGGGCCGAGCGGGCGATGCGGAAGGCGATCGACGAGATCCCCGACGGCGACTACTCGTTCGAGACCACCTTCGACGAGCTCGACGGCCCCATGACCATCGGCGGCGCCGTCCGTGTACGGGGCTCCGACCTCGTCGTCGAGTTCACCCGGGTGCCGCCGGAGCATCCGCACGGCGGCATCAACTGCACGCCGAACTACACGCCGGTGCGCTGCAACTACGTGCTCAACTGCATTCTCGCCCCCCAGATCCCGGGTAGTGAGGGGCTGTTCCGACCCATCACGGTGCGGATCCCCGAGGGGACGATTCTGGCCGCGCGCTTTCCGGCGAGCGTCAACGACCGCACGAAGGTGGGCTGGCACGCCGACCCGATCATCTTCGGCGCGCTGGCCCAGGCGATACCGGAGAAGGTGCCGGCGTCGAGCGGGCTCAAGAGCCTCTTCCGGCTGCTCGGCGTCGACGACAACGGCGTCGCCTTCCGCTCGTTCATGTTCAACGGGGGCGGCATGGGCGCCGGCGCTGCAACCGATGGAGTTCACGCGATCTGCTACCCGACGAGTGCGAGCAACGTGCCGATCGAGATCCTCGAGAGCCTGACGTCTGTCCTCGTCGCGGAGAAGGAGTTCCTGCCGGACTCGGCGGGAGCCGGGCGGCAGCGGGGGGGCTGCGGTGTCCGCGTCACCATCGGCGTACACGACGACCTCGATCGCCCGCTGATTGTGGGCGCCGCCTTCCACAACCAGGAGTACCCTGCGTTCGGGTTGGCCGGCGGCAGAGACGCCGCGCCGACGCGCGCCCGGATGGATGGCAGGCCGCTCGCCGTCGGCGAGATTCGCCACGAGCTCGGCGCCTATGCCCTGGACGATCCCGACGTGCGCATCACCCTGGAAACGGCGGGCGGCGGCGGCTTCGGCGAGCCGGCGGAGCGGGATCCCGCCCGGGTGTTCGCCGACGTGCGCGCGGGGTTCGTCTCCGCCGAAGCAGCGACCCGCGTCTACGGCGTCGAGATCGACCTGGAACGGGTGCGCGCCAATAGACGCGGGGGGACGGAGCTGTCAACGGATTCTGGGAGCGGATTGAACGGATTGGGGCCGAAGGGCGACACCGCGCCAGCCGAGCTGAAGTGTCGCTGCCGCCGGCATGTCCAGACAGAACAGGAAGACCCATGGCTGTTTCAAGCGAGACCCTGATG
>JACQGW010000324.1 GCA_016199325.1 Chloroflexota bacterium | reverse complement strand
GGCACCATCAGGTTCTTGATCCTGACGTTCGCGAACGTGCCCCGGACCATGACGTGGTGGTTTCCCCTTCGAGCGCCGTAGCTGTTGAAGTCCTCGCGCTTGATGCCCCTCTCGATCAGGAACTCTCCCGCGGGGCTCGAAGGCTTGATCGCTCCCGCCGGGCTGATGTGGTCCGTCGTCACCGAGTCGCCGACCAGGGCGAGGATGCGGGCGCCGCGGATGTCGGCGATGGGTGCCGGCGTTGCCGTGATGCCCTCGAAGAACGGCGGCTCCTGGATGTAGGTCGACGCCCCATCCCACTCGTACAGGTCGCCGGGCGGCACCTCCAGCGTCTGCCACCGCTCGTCGCCCTCGCTGATCGCCGCGTAGGTTTCCTCGAACAGCTCCCGGCTGAGCGATCGCTCGATCGTCTCCTGGATCTCCTCGGCAGAGGGCCAGATCTCCCGCAGGTAGACCGGCTGGCCCTGGGTGTCGCGGCCGATCGGGTCACGAGTCAGGTCGACGTCGACCGACCCGGCCAGGGCGTAGGCGACGACCAGCGGCGGCGAGGCGAGGAAGCTGGCACGGGCGAGCGGATGGACTCGGCCTTCGAAATTGCGGTTGCCGCTGAGCACGGCGGCGACGACCAGATCCCCCTCACGGATCGCCGACGCCACCGGCTCGGGCAGCGGTCCGCTATTGCCGATGCAGGTGGTGCAGCCGTACCCGACGACGTGGAAGCCGAGCGCCTCCAGATGCGGCAGCAAGCCAGCGCGCTGGAGGTAGCCGGTGACCGCGCGTGAGCCGGGCGCCAGGCTGGTCTTCACATACGGCTGAACCGCCAGCCCGCGCTCGACCGCTTTCTTCGCCAGCAGCCCGGCGCCGATCAGGACCGACGGGTTCGAGGTGTTCGTGCAGCTTGTGATGGCGGCGATGGCGACGGCGCCGTGCCCGAACGGCGCGCTCTTGCCGTTCACCACGACCTCGGCAGTCGATGCCCGGTCTGCGGCCTCTTTGGTCCGTGGCGGTGGCGCCGCCAGCCGGTCCGCATACGCCGCGCGGAACGCCTCACCCACGCCACTCAGCGCGACGCGCTCCTGCGGCCGCCTTGGCCCGGCCAGGCTTGGCTCGACGCCGGCCAGGTCGAACTCCAGCGTCTCGGTGAAGACCGGGGCGGGCGTCTCGTCCGTCCGGAAAAGCCCCTGGATCCTGGCATACCGTTCGACCAGGTCCACCAGCGCGTCATCCCGGCCGGTGCTTCGGAGGTACCGCAGCGTCTCGGCGTCGACCGGGAAGTACCCGCACGTCGCCCCGTACTCCGGCGCCATGTTGGCCAGCGTTGCCCGGTCGGCCACCGGCAGGCTGCCCAGGCCGGTGCCGAAGAACTCGACGAACTTGTCGACGACGCCCCGTTTGCGGAGCATCTGGACGACCGTCAGCACGAGGTCGGTGGCGGTGACGCCGGGGCGGAGCCTGCCCGTCAGGCGGACGCCGACGACCTCGGGGGTCAGGAAGGAGAAGGGCAGACCGAGCATGACCGCCTCGGCCTCGATGCCGCCAACGCCCCAGCCCAGGACGCCCAGTCCGTTCACCATCGTCGTGTGCGAGTCGGTCCCCACAACGGTATCCGGGAAGGCGACGGCCTGGCCGCCGACGGCCTGCTGCTGCACGACGCGGGCGAGGTATTCCAGGTTCACCTGGTGGACGATGCCGGCGTCCGGCGGGACCACCCGGAGGTTTCGAAACGCTCGCTGCGCCCAGCGCAAGAACGCGTAGCGCTCGCCGTTGCGCGCGTACTCGAGATCGATGTTGGCGGCTACGGCGTCGGCCCGGCCGAAGACGTCGACCTGGACGGAGTGGTCGACGACGAGGTCGACCGGCACGATCGGGTTGACCCAACCGGAGTCACCGCCAAGCCGCTGGACGGCTGCCCGGAGCGCAGCCAGGTCGGCGATCACCGGCACGCCCGTGAAGTCCTGGAGGAGCACCCGGGCCGGCATGAACGGGATCTCTCGACGAGCGGGTGCAGCGGCGTTCCAGCCGGCCAGCGCGGCGACGTCGTCCTCGTCGGCCAGTCGGCCATCGCAGTGGCGGAGCAGGTTCTCCAGCAGAATCCGGAGGGAGACCGGCAACCGATCGATCCGGCCGAGACCGGCCGCTTCGAGCCGGTCGAGGCGATAGATCTCGACGGGGCCGCCAGACGTCTCCAACGGGGCGCGCGCGCCAAACGGGTTGTTCCGTGTGCTCATGGCTCAACCTCTTCGAAGACTGCCGGCCATCTGTCCGGTCGCTCGCGCCGCTGGCCGGGCGTCCAAACTGCGTTCGGTCCCTATAGTATACTCATAGACACGGCGAGAAGCATGCGCGCGGGAGGCGATGCTGTGAAGACCATCCAGCCATGCGTCATGCGTCATGCGTCACACGTCAGGCGTCACGGATGCGCGAGGGAGACAATGCTATGAAGACCATCCAGACGATTGCCACGGTCACCCCCGACGGTCAGCTCATCGTGCCGGCGCCGCCCGACATTCCACCCGGCGAGCACCAGGTTGTCCTGGTGATCGACGAGAGGTCACTGCCACGGGAACCACGGCCGCTGCTGGAGTTTCCAGTCCTTGACCTGGGCCCCTGGCCGGCGAACCTTTCACTACGGCGTGAGGATATGTATGACGACTGGGGTCGATAGTCCGATCTTCCTGGACACGAACGTCCTCGTCTACGCCAGCGTCGCAGGTTCCTACGAGTCCCCAAGAGCTCGCCCGCCGGTCTACTTGCCCACCTCGCGGGCGAGCGCCTGAACGGCAGCGTCGACGTTCTCGTAGACATCCTGGCCGGCGAAGGTGACCACCCGCCAGCCGAGGCTCTTGAGCTCCTCCGACCGTTCGGCGAACGCCCGCTCTCGCCGGCGGAACCAGCCCTGGATCTCGGCGCCGACCATCCGCCGGGGCAGCGCGAAGTCGATCCGGAACGTACCGACGGGATGCTGGGTAACCAGGGAGAGCTTTCGCCGGGCGGCGGCGGCCAGGAAGAACCGCTCCAGCGGCGCTTCGCACTTGCCCGCTTCGGCGAGCAGGCTCGGTGGAGTATCTGCCGGCAGGAGGGCCGGCGGCGCCATCCCGGGGCTTTCGGGCACGCCGGGCCAGGGGACGACGAGCACGGCCACCTTCTCGTCGAGCGCCTTGCCGAGGGCGAGCTCGACGAGGGCGTGCCGCCGCGGGTGCTCCAGCGCCTGCCGGGCTTCGGCGCGCCAACTTCCCAGCACGACGTCGAGCACGCCTACGCGCCGGAGGTCGGTCGCCAACGGCCAGCACGACTCACCGACCAGCCCCGCCGTCGCCGCATCCTCGGTCGCCAGGATCGCCAGCGCCGCATCCCACGCCCAGATGATGTGCCTCAACAACATGCCCGCCCCTTGCGAGTGATGAGTGATGAGTGATGAGTAATGAGT
>JACQGW010000313.1 GCA_016199325.1 Chloroflexota bacterium | reverse complement strand
GCTATGCCGCCGAGGGACGCGACCCCGTCACGGTCTTTGTCGAGCGGGGCCGCGACCTCCGGTTCATCCGCCCCTCGCGCCGCACGGTCATCCGGTCCCCGGTCATTCCCCCCGAGGCCATCACGCCGTTACCACCAGACGTGGTCCTCATCCGAAAGGAGCGGCACGCCCAGAAAAACTGCACCTCTCGCCCGAAGGAACAGCCAACCTAGCAGTATTTGTTGGATCATATGCCCGCTGGGTCGCCCTCCTCGGTTGGCTTGTTCATCGTCCGAAGTAGGCCGCAAGGCTCATGGACTGCTCAGCCTGACAGCGGGCGCGTCAGCCAGGCTCAAACGGACTTGCCGAATGCACCGGCCGGGTCGGGGTCAGTGGCCGGTAGCACGCATGACGCATGACGTAATGACGCAGATGCACCGGTCAGGCCGGGGTCAGTGGCCGGTGGCTTGCCGGCCGGCAAGCCACCGGCGCTCGATCCGCGCCAGCGTGCCGTCGGCAGCTATGGCCTTGAGGTGGCGGTTGATCTCAGCCAGTAGGCGAGCATCTGGCCGGCGGACGGCGGCGACGTAGGGCTCGGCCGTCAGCGGCTCTCCAACCTGCCGGAGCATCGGCCGGGCGGCAAGCGCCTCCAGCGCGGTGACCCGATCGATCACGGCGGCGTCGGCGCTCCCCGCGGCGACCGCGACGACGACCGCCTCCGGTGCGTCGAGGATCCGCACGGCAAGCCCCGGCCTGGTCGCGGCGAGCCGGCGCGCCTCGACCTCGCCCGACGCGCCCAGATCGGCGGCGACCACCCCTGTCAAGTCGGCCGGCCCCGATAAGTCGGACGACGCCAGTGCGATCAGCACCTGGCCGGCGTTGAAGTACGGCTCGGAGAAGCCGACGTCCTTCGTCAGCTCGGGGTAGAGCGGGAGCGCCGAGATGGCGGCGTCGAACTTCTCGGCGAGCAGCGCGTCGAAGATACTGCCGACGTCGATGGGCGTGAAAACGACCTGGACGCCCAACCGCTCCGCCAGCGCCCGCGCCAGGTCGACGTCGAAGCCGACGATCTGGCCGCGGCCGTCGTCGACGGCGAAGGGCGGGTAGCTCGGATCGATCCCCACAACCAGCCGCCCGGCAGCATGCACCCGTTCAAGACTGCGGTCGGGCGCCGCCGGTGCCAGGAAGCAGCCAGACAGAAGGAAAAGCATTAGGCTCAGCGCGGTGAGAGAGAAGGCATCCCTCGGCCCAGAATAGTTCATCGCTATCACGAGACCGAAGCTGCCTGACATGTCCTGGGTAGCGGTGCTGCCTGCTGTGCCAGAGCCATGCACCGAGTCGCCGTGGCGTCACTCACGCCCTCGTCTCCTGCGGTGGCGGAAACCACGTCTGCAAAGTCCGCGTGAAGTGGAGGAAGCTGGCGTCAGCATGTCCTGTCAGGGAGACTCGCTGAGCGATCTCCAGGTAGATGCTGGAAGATCGTGGCTTGCGGACCTGGCGCAAAGCTGCCTCCATCGCCTCCTTGGGTGCCAAGCTGTCCTTCGCGATCCACGAGGGTCACTGTGTCACCGCCTGCGGCACCAGTATAGCACAGGGCGTGCAAGCGGCTTGTCAAAGCACGATTGACGGAGACTACCGGCCCACGCCGCCAGTCCCGGTGTCCCGGCCCCTTAACGATCGGGACCGGGACTCATTGCCGGGTGGCTGGTACGGTCCCGATTCCCGCTCCTTGAAGCCAGTGGAATACTACAGTAATACTGATGGCTAGCTCCTGTCGAACGCTAACGGAATGACGCATGACGCATGAAATCGGCAAGCCGCATCCATCAGAATCACCGTGGCATGCCACTAGGAATCCGGCAGGCGCACAGGCACACGGCTCTCCGCGACCAGGTCTCGGATGGCCGCGCACCGCTCGCGGTCCGGAGTCCGGCACTCGGCCAGGGAGTAGGGGCGGTCTAGCCGGCGGTACTTCGCCTCTCCCCAGCCGTGATACGGCAGCAGCTCGACGGCTGCCGGAAGCGGTGAGCAGGAGCGCAGGAATGCGGCCAGCGCCCGGAAGTGCTCATCGCCGTCGTTGCAGCCCGGCACCACCGGCACGCGGACGATGACCTTCGCTCCGGCTGCCAGCAGTTGGCGGAGGTTGGACAGAATCCGCTCGTTGGGCGCGCCGGTGAGCGCCCGATGCCGTTTCGCATCGGTATGCTTGACGTCGTAGAGCACCAGGTCTGCCTCACGTGCCACTCGCTCCAGGACGCGCCAGGTGCTCTGGCCACAGGTCTCCAGCGCCGTATGCAGGCCGCGCCGGCGGCAGGCGGCCAGGAAGGCGGCGGCGAATGCCGGCTGGAGCAGCGGCTCACCACCGGAGAGCGTTACCCCACCGCCCGAACGCGCGTAGAAGGGGCGGTCCTGCTCGACCGCCGCCACGGCCGCGCCGACGCTCAGGGGGCGGCCGACGTTCTCCAGGGCGCCCGCGTCACAGACATCGACGCAGCGCCCGCAGTACCGACAGCGTGAGCGGTCGAGCTGATGGACCCCGTCGCGCAGCGTATGCGCCCCGACCGGACAGACCGGCACGCAGTCGCCGCAGTTGATGCAGCGCGAGGCGTCGAGCCAGACCTCGGCATCCCGAAGCTGCGACTCCGGGTTGTGACACCAGAGGCAGCGCAAAGGACAGCCCTTGAGGAAAACCGTCGTCCGAATACCGGGGCCATCATGCACCGAATATCGTTGCACGTCGAAAACGAGCCCGGTCGGTCCCGTGTTTGGCGTTTCTGGTTTCTGGCTCGGGCGTCGTCTCAACCACAAACCATGAACCATAAACCGCAAACCCCTTTCTCTGCGTCCTCTGCGCCTCTGCGGTTCGCTTCGTCCCCAGGCTCTACAGCCCGTGCTCGGTGCGGGCGATGATGTGCTCCTGGAAATCGGGCGACAGTTGGACGAAGTAGGCGCTGAACCCCCAGACCCGCACCAGCAGGTCGCGGTACTTCTCCGGCTCCCGCTGGGCAGCCCGGAGCGTCGCGCCGTCGACGACGTTGAACTGGAGCGCCAGGCCTCCCAGGTCCATGTAGCCCCCCACCAGCGCCGCCAGTTGCTCGAGGCCGTTCGCCCCCCGCACCGCGCTCGGGTGCAGCCGGATGTCCAGCATCGCGCCAAGCTCGGGGTGCAGCCGCATCACCTTGCAGGCGGAGCGCACCAGCGCCGTCGGCCCGTTCCGGTCCGTGCCCGGCATCGCCGACAGATTCCCCGAGATGTATCCGCCCGCTTTGCGCCCGTCGGGCGTCGCGCCGATCTCCTTCGCCCCGATGATGAAGTTGGAGAAGTCGTAGAAGCCGGCGCGGAAGCGGCCGCCGCGGGGGTTGCTGAAGCCGCGGACCGTCCGGATGTAGTGGGACGCCAGGTCCTCCGCGATGGCATCCACGTAGTCGTCATCGTTGCCGTACTTGGGCGCTCGATTCACCAGCATCAAGCGGAGGCGCTCGGCGTCGGCGAAATCGCTGGCCAGGGCCGCCCGCAGCTCGGCCAGCGACAGGCGCCGCTCTTCGTAGACGAGCTTCTTGACGGCGGCCAATGCGTTGGCCGTGTTGGGCAGCTCCATGCCGAGCATCCCCGTCTCGTTGTAGATCGTGCCGCCCCACGTCTTGTCCAATCCGCGCTCCAGACAGCCCTCGAACGTGGCGGAGATGAACGGGGCCGGCGAGAACTCACCCAGGATGCGGTCCCGCTCGTTGCCCAGGGCGGCCGCTTCCTGCATCTCTCGGGTCGCCCGCGCTTTGTAGGCCGCCAGCAGATCGCCGAAGGTGCCGTACTCCGCCCCCTCGGCGAGGAAGCTTTCAAGGCACTGGAGAAACCGGAGCTTGGTCCAGATCGGGTAGAAGTCAGACCGTCCGGGGAGCGTGATCTCGGAGCAGCCGTCGTGGGCGTAGTCACGCGCGTGCTCCAGCGGCATCCCCGCATCTACGAGGGTTGAGATGATCCCCTCGTCGTTGTAGATCTCCGGGAGCCCGCCGATGCCGAGTCTGGCGACCTCCACACAGCGCATCAGGAACTCGCGAGGCGTTCCGCGGTGTAGGCGGACGCCCACCTTGGGCGACGCGAGGTGGAGGTCGACCGCCGCCTCCAGACACAGGTAGGAGAGCTCGTTGGTGACGTCGTGCCCTTCGGCATCCTGGCCGGACACCATGATCCGCAGGCAGTCATCCGTGGTCGAGACGTCGACCTCCTCGTTGAGCTTGACGAACAGGCATTCGAGGAGCTCGAGCGCGTCGGCGCGGGTCAGGCGCCCGGCGGCCAGGTCCTGCGCCAGGTAGGGGTAGAGATACTGGTCGAACCGGCCGAGGGGCATGCAGATGTAGCTCTCCACCATGGAGATGACCCGGGCGAAGAAGAAGAGCTGGAGCGCCTCGTGGAAATCGCGCGGCGGGTGTTCGGCCACCTGCTCACAGATGCCGGCGATGCGCGAGAGCTCCGCCCGGCGCGCCGGATCGTCGGATGTCGCCGCCAGCGTCCGCGCCAACTGCTCGTAGCGGCGCACCAGCCCGGTGGCCCCGGCCAGAGCGATGTCGGCCGCTTCGAGGAAGGCCAGTCGGCGCGCCAGATCGGGTGGGTTCTCCGCTCGGAGGCGCGCGGCGCTCTGCTTCGCTAGCGTCCGCAGACCGCCAAAGCCCAGGGAGAGGATGCGCTGGTAGCCCACCGCCGCGTGGCCGGTGGCTGCGGCCGGCCGGACGCCGGCACCGGGACGGCTGTTCGGAGCGGAGGCGTTCAGCGCGCCCAGCTCTTGATCCGTCAGATAGTGCGGATAGTAGCTCGCGGCCCACCGTGAGCTGGCCGTAAACATCTGCTGGTGTGAGACGAACCGGAGGGCATCCCGTCCGCCGTAGAGCGTCCGTCCGCCGACGATGAGCTCGTCGTCCTGAATGTGGACCGGCATCTCCCGCAGGACCAGCGCCAGCGCCCTGGCTTTGCGCACGACCACCGGCTCCGCCGGATCGGCACCGGCTGCCAGGACGTCCAGATGCCGGTGTTCCCGATATCGATCGTGCTCGAGGCGGATGAGGCGTTCCTTCAGCCTGGCGGGACGGGAGAGGGTGACCGTAGGCATCGCGCCACCTCCAGAAAGGGTATTGCCGGTCGTGCCAGGAATAGGCGTGCAGCAGGTCGATCCGGTGGCTGTATGATACCACAATAGCGGGTTTCTGGTTTCTGGTTGGTGGATGGGACGAACCTCCTCGGACCGGAAACGAGAAACCAGAAACCCGTGACGTTTCTACTTTCCGCCGACGTACGTGGTGGCGGGTGGGGGGGTGACCGGGGCTGCCTGCGGGATACGGGCGATGATCGTCGTTCCGCGACCGGGGCGCGAGCGGATGGCGAAGGTGCCGCCGACGAGCTCGATCCGCTCCTGCATGCTGACCAGCCCAAAGCGGGCAAGGCGGGCGTAGGCGTGCTGAACGGCCTCGACGTCGAACCCCCGGCCGTCGTCGCGGACGGTCAGGCTGACCTGCTTCCCTCGACGGGTGAGGGCGATCCGGCAGTTGCGGGCCTGGGCGTGCTTGCGAACGTTGGCGATGGCCTCCCGGGCGACGGCCAGCAGCGCGGCCTCCACGTCCGGCGCCATCCGGCCGACCGATTCGTCGGCTGCCAGGTGGAATACAAGGTCGCCGGGCTTGAGCTGGTCGAGGTAGAACTGGAGCGCCGGAACGAGCCCCTGGGCTTCCAGGACCAGCGGCCGCAGCTCGAACAGCAAGGTTCGGAGCTCCTGCGCCGTCCGGCGGGCCAGGGCGATGGCCGCCGCGAACTCCTCGGTCGCGCGCGCCGGCTCCTGGGGCGACAGGCGGGCGATGATCTCGAGGCCCATCGTCAGCGCCGCGAGCCGCTGGGCGGGGCCATCGTGGAGGTCGCGGGCGATCCGCCGTCGGAGCTCTTCCTGGCTGCTCAGCTCCCGCTGGCGCTCATTTTGCAGATCGATCCGCAGCCTGGTGGTCTGGGTCGCCGCCGCAACGATGCTGCCGGCGGATTCGAGCCAGGCGCGCTGGGCATCACCGGCCTGCTCTGCACCGAAGACGGCCAGCACGCCGATCCGATCGCCGCCGATCACGAGCGGGGTGGCGGCGATGGCGCCGTCGGCGCAGAACGTTCGCTCGAACGGCGAGACGCGCTCATCCTCCCCGCTCGCGACGAGCGCTCGCCGGTGCTCGATCACCCACGCCAGGACGCCACGCCCGGCCGGGAGAGGCTGCTGGCGAAGCGCCGCTGCCTCTTCACCTTCGGCCATTACCACCGTGAGGGTGCCGTCCGGTTCGACGAGGGCGACCGCGGCCGTTTTGCCAGCAAGCACGCTGATCGCGGCCCGCAGCGCGGCCGGCACCAGGGTGGTGAACGGCGCCGGCTCGGCCAACTGACCGATGAGACTCTGGAGGGCCAGCAACGGCCCCAGCTCCTGGTAGAGGACACGATTCTCCTGCTGGAGCCGATCGCATTCGGCCAGCGTCTCGCGGTGGTTATCCGAGCCCTGGTGGTTCCGTGACACGTTCGTACCCTTCAGCATGTTAGCGGCCGGCCGTCAGCGGTCAGCTGCCTGCTGATGGCTGATGGCTGACTGCTGACTCCTGACTGTTGACCGCTCGTTCCAGCGCACCGGCCCAGCACGATCGCAGGTTGGCAACCGACGCGGCGATGGCCTCGCCGATCGTCAGTCGGTCTGCACCAACCGTGCCAAGCCGCCGGAGGGGCACCGCGTGGCGCGCGGCGATGGCCTGAAGGCGCTCGACGTGCTCGGGCCGCGCTGAGAGGACGATCCGCGACGGGGATTCGCCGAAAAGCCCGGCGTCCAGCCGGCCGCCTGCCGGCACGTCGAGCTGCGCGCCGAGGTTCCCGGCGATGCAGGACTCGGCGACGGCGACGGCGAGCCCGCCCTCGCTACAATCGTGGGCCGAGCGGACGAGCCCGGCGCGGATCGCCTCCAGGCAGGCGCGCTGGACGCGCACTTCGAGATCGAGGTCCATCGCCGGCCGGCCGGCGACGAGGCCATGGCCGACCTCCAGGTATTCGGAGCCGGCGAGCGCGGCAGCCTCGGCAGTCCAGGGGCCCAGCAGCAGGACGGCGTCGCCCGGCTCCTTGAAGGCCAGGTCCATCGCCGTGGCGCGGTCCGGCAGCAGGCCAACGGCGCCGACGATGGGCGTCGGATAGATGGCCTCGCCTCGGGTCTCGTTGTAGAGGCTGACGTTCCCGCTGACGACCGGCACGCCGAGCGCCCGACAGGCGGCCGCCATGCCCTTGATCGCCTCCTCCAGTTGATAGTAGATGTCGGACTTCTCCGGGTTGCCGAAGTTGAGGCAGTTCGTGATGGCGATCGGCTCGCCGCCGGCGCAGACGACGTTGCGCGTCGCCTCGGCGACGGCCAGCGCGCCGCCGGCGAACGGGTCGAGGTAGCAGAGCCGGCCGTTGCCATCCGTCTTCAGCGCGATGCCCTGGCGCGTCCCCTTGATCCGGAGGACGGCGGCGTCGGAGCCAGGGCCGACGACGGTGTTCGTCTGCACCTGGTGGTCGTACCGCCGGTAGACGATCTCCTTGCTGGCGATCGTCGGCGACGCGAGCAGCGCCAGCAGCGCCCCCCATCCACTCGGGAACGGCGCGCCGGCCTGCCCCACGTCCGGCAGAGCGTCGAGGTCGGCGGCTTGCAGATCGGCGAGCCAGGCCGGCTTGACGCCCTGGCGCCGATAGGTGGGCGGCTCGGTCAGCAGGGTTGCCGGAATCTCGGCCACGACCTCGCCGCCGTCCCGCACCCGGACGAGCCCGTCGCCGGTCACCTGCCCGATGACGTCGGAGTGCAGCCCCCAGCGGGCGAAGACCTGCTGCACCCGCTCCTCGGCCCCGCGCCGGACCACGACGAGCATCCGCTCCTGCGATTCGGAGAGCATCACCTCGAAGGCGTTCATGCCCTGTTCGCGGCGGCTGACCTTCTGAACGTCGATCTCCGCACCCACCCCACCGCGGCTGGCGCACTCGACGACCGCGCTCGTGAGGCCGGCAGCCCCCAGGTCCTGGAGGGCGACGACGTCCGGGTCGCCCAGCAGCTCCAGGCACGCCTCCATCAGGAGCTTCTCCAGGAACGGGTTGCCCACCTGGACGGTCGGCCGCTGCTCCTCGGTCCTGTCGGAGAGCTCGCGGGAGGCAAGGCCGGAGCAGCCGTGGATGCCGTCGCGCCCGGTGTCGGCGCCGACCAGGAGGAGAACGTTCCCCACGCCGCTCGCCCGCGCCCGGATCAGCCTGTCGCTCTCGACGACGCCGACGCACATCGCGTTGACGAGCGGGTTGTGCGAGTAGGCACCCGCGAAGACCACTTCGCCGCCGACGGTCGGGATGCCCAGCGGGTTGCCGTAGCCACCGATTCCCCCAACGACTCCACCGAAGAGATACCGATTCCTCGCCTCCGTGAGCGGCCCGAAGCGGAGCGAGTCGAGTATGGCGATGGGGCGGGCGCCCATGGTGAAGATGTCCCGCACGATCCCGCCGACGCCCGTCGCCGCTCCCTGATACGGCTCGATGGCGCTCGGATGGTTGTGCGACTCGATCTTGAAGACGACACAGAGCCCATCGCCGATGTCGACGGCGCCGGCGTTCTCGCCGGGGCCCTGGACGACGCGCGGGCCGGTGGTCGGCAGGAGCTTGAGGAGCGGCTTGGAGTTCTTGTAGCCGCAGTGCTCGCTCCAGAGCGCGCCGAACATGCCGAGCTCGACCGGGTTCGGCGGCCGGCCAAGCTCCTCGCAGATCTGGTCGTACTCGGCAAAGGGGAGCGCCAGCTCGTCAAGGAGCTGGTCGAGGTTCGTGAGACTGGTCATTGGCTACACTCTCACCAGATGACGGATGACGCATGACGCATGACGCATGACGGGGTTCGTGAGACTGGTCATCGGCTACGATCTCATCAGTGCGTGCTGAATGATCGACTCCCAGAAGACGCGGCCGTCGGAGCCGCCGAGCTCCTCCTCACAACAGCGCTCCGGATGCGGCATCATGCCGAAGACGTTGCCGGCGCGGTTCATGACGCCGGCGATGTTGCGGAGCGACCCGTTGGGATTGGCCGCGAGCGTGATCTGGCCGGCCGGATCGCAGTAGCGGACGAGGATCTGGCCGTTCGCTTCCAGACCGGCGAGCGTGGCCGCGTCGGCGTAGTAGTTGCCCTCGCCGTGCGAGATGGGCACACGCACGACCTGGCCGCGCCGGGCAGCCGACGTGAAAGGCGTCCGCTCGTTCTCGATCCGAAGGTGAACCCACTGGCAGCGAAACTGCAGGTGGTTGTTGACCATGAGTGCGCCGGGCAGGAGCCCGGCTTCACAGAGGATCTGAAAGCCGTTGCAGATCCCGTAGACGAGCCCCCCCCGAGCGGCGAAGGCATCGACCGCCGCCATCACCGGGGCAAAGCGGGCGATGGCCCCGGCACGGAGGTAGTCGCCGTAGGAGAAGCCGCCGGGGAGAACGACGCAATCGTAGCGGCTCAGGTCAGTCGTCTGGTGCCAGACGAGCTCGACCGGCTGATGGAAGACCCGGTCGACGACGTGGGAACAGTCCCGGTCGCTCCACGTCCCGGGGAACACCACGACCCCAAACCGCAAGGGCGCCTCCTTAATGGTAACGTGTCAGCGGTGGGGGCCGGTTTTCCCTCTTCCCCATGCGCATCAGGCGAAGGACTGCCGCATCGGCCGGGGACGAGCTGCTAACGGATTCGGGGAACGGACTCCAATCCGTTCAATCCGCTCCCAGAATCCGTTGACAGCGCGTTCCCCATGACGTCGCTCCCCCTGTTGACGGCTCCCGGCTCACCGCGGTATGCTGTGCGCCGACATTGTACCACGAAGCACGGAAGCCCAACCATCGGGGCGACAACCGGCCGTGCATCGGTATGCCGAGGGAAGTGAGGAGCCTGTGCAGACCCATCAGCAGGCAAGCAGCATCACCCTGAGCCCGGACTTCGAGGGGCGGTTCAAGAAGGCGATCCTGCGGCAGGGCGAGCCCGACCGGGTGCCGCTGGGCGACTACGGCGTGGACGTGCCGGTCAAGCGGGAGTTCCTCCGGCGGGAGCTGGGCCACGACGTGACCGTCCTCCGCAGCCCGCATGCCCGCGGGCTGGCCGAGACCGTCAAGCTCCCCCTCGACCTGGAGGTCGAGTTCTGGTATCGGGCAGGCTTCGACTTCGTGCCGCTCTCGGCCGGCATCCAGACGAAGACGCAGACGATGGAGGGCGTGGCGACGGTCGTGCGGGCCAAGTACGCCGCCTTCGGCGACGAGGAGCAGGAGCGCGGCTGGGCCAATGAGGGCGAGGGGATCATCACGAACTGGCGAGAGTTCGAGAGCTTTCCCTGGCCCGACCCCAACGAGTTCGACTTCAGCACCTTCGAGGAGGTCAAGCAACACCTTCGACCGGGGATGAAGGTTGTGATGACGCTGGGCAAGCTCTTCACCGGCGTCTGGTGGCTGATGGGGTTCGACGCCTTCGCCCGAGCCACCCGCAAGGACCCCGACCTCGTCAAGGCCATGTACGAGAAGGTCGGCACGGCCCAGATGCAGATCCTCGACATCGTCACCCGCTTCGACTCGGTGGGCGCCGTCGTCCACTCCGACGACCTGGCCTATGCCGAGGGGCTGATGGTCCGCCCCCAGCACTTCCGGGAGCACTTCTTCCCCTGGCTGAAGACCGCCGTCGACCTCTGCCATAGCCGGGGCCTGCCGGTGATCGTCCATTCAGACGGAGATATCCGCAAGGTCCTGGACGACATCGTCGCCTGCGGGGTCGATGCGCTGAACCCGATCGAGCCGAAGGCGATGGACATCGTCTGGCTGAAGCAGACCTACGGCGACCGCCTCGGGCTCATCGGGAATATCGATCTCGCCTACACCCTGACCCAGGGGACGCCGGAGGAGGTCGAGGCCGAGGTGAAGCTCCGCATCCAGCAGCTCGCCCCTGGCGGCGGCTACGCCTGCGGATCGGCGAACTCCATTCCCGAGTACGTCCCCTTCGAGAACTTCCTGGCGATGCGGGAAGCGATCTTCAAGTACGGCAAGTACCCGATTCGAATGGACTGAGAATACCGAACGAGGTTTCTGGTTACTGGTTTCTGGTATCGAGAGGCGACGGCACTCCTCGAACCAGAAACCAGTAACCAGAAACCACAACCCCCAACCCAAGCTCGACACAAGAAGGAGACACGGATGGTAGACCTGGACGCGCTCAAGCAGGCGATTATCGACGGCGAAGAGGAGCAGGCGCTGGCGATCACGCAGCAGGCCATCGACAGGGGCGTTCCCCCTCAGGAGGTCTTCGACCGCGCCCTGATCCCTGGGATGGAGACGGTGGGCAAGCTGATGCAGGCCGGCGAATACTTCATCCCCGAGGTGCTCTTCTCGGCCCGCACGATGCAGGCGTGCGGCAACCTGCTGCGGCCGATCATCGTCAAGTCGGGCGGGGCGAAGCCCACCGGCGTGGCCGTCGCCTGCACGGTCAAGGGGGACCTCCACGACATCGGCAAGAACCTGGTCTGCATGATGCTGGAGGGGGCAGGGTTCCGGATCGTCGACCTGGGCAGGGATTGTCCGGCCGAGCAGGTGGCGGCGGCGGTCAAGGAGCACGACGCCGACCTGGTGCTGCTCTCGGCGCTGCTGACGACGACGATGCTGAACATGGGCCAGGTGATGGCGAGCCTCAAGGAGAAGGGCCTGCGCGACCGGGTCAAGGTCATCGTCGGCGGCGCTCCGGTCAACGCCCGTTTCGCCGAAAAGATCGGCGCGGACGCCTATCGGAGCGACGCCGCCGCGGCCGCCGAGGTCGCCAAGGAGTTCGTGGCGGTCGGCGTCAGGGCGGTCTAGCCGTGCGGAACAATACGAACCGCAGAGGCGCAGAGGACGCAGAGAATGAGTGTTGAACCTCGGCCTGACTTCGAGGGGCGCTTCAAGAAGGCGATCCTGCGGCAGGGGGAGCCCGACCGGGTGCCGCTGAGCGATTTCAGCATCGACACACTCGTCAAGCGGGAGTTTCTGCGACGCGAGCTGGGACAGGAGATCCCGATCATCCCGGAGACCAGGAGCCGCATGCTCAGCCGGAGCGGCAAGCTCCCGCTCGATCTGGATGTCGAGTTCTGGTATCGCGCCGGCTTCGACTTCGTGGCGTTCTCGATCGGCATCCGCGATCAGGTTGAGCTGGCAGAGCGGGTCGCCACCGTCGGCAGGGCGAAGTACGCCGCCTTCGGCGACGAGGAGCAGGAGCGCGGCTGGGCCAACGAGAGCGAGGGGATCATCACGAACTGGCAGGAATTCGAGCGCTTTCCCTGGCCCGACCCCGGGACGCTCGACTACAGCGCCTTCGAGGACGTGAAGCGGTATCTCCGCCCCGGCATGAAGGTGCTCGCCAGCATCGGCTACGTATTCACCGGCGTCTGGTGGCTGATGGGGCTGGAGGGCTTTGCTCGAGCCACGCGCAAGGACCCCGCACTCATCAAGGCCGTCTTCGAGAAGGTCGGTGCGTTCCAGTGGTCCGTGCTTGATACCGTCACGCGTTTCGACAGCGTCGGGGCCGTGCTCCACGGCGACGACATCGCCTATGCCGAGGGGCTGATGGTCCGCCCCCAGCTCTTGCGGGAACACCTCTTCCCCTGGATCAAGGCGGCCGCCGACCTCTGCCACGGCCGGGATATGCCGCTCATGTACCATTCGGACGGCGACATCCGCAAGGTGCTGGACGACCTCGTCGCCTGCGGGGTGGACGCGGTCCACCCGATTGAGCCGAAGGCGATGGACATCGTCTGGCTGAAGCAGACCTACGGCGACCGCCTGGCGGTCATGGGCAACGTCGACCTGGGCTACACGCTGACGCAGGGGACGCCGGAGGAGGTCGACGCCGAGGTGAAGCTGCGGATCCAGCAGCTCGCCCCCGGCGGCGGCTACGCCTGCGGGTCGTCGAACTCGGTCCCCGAGTACGTGCCCATCGAGAACTTCATCGCGATGCGCGATGCCGTTCTCAAGTACGGCAAGTATCCGATTCGAGTGGACTGATACCGTTCCGGCGTTCGGCTGACGGCTGCGCGCTGTCATGCTGAGCCGCAGCGGGCTGCGCGCTGTCATGCTGAGCCGCAGCGAAGCATCTCCTCGGGCTCGATCCGGCAACGCCCGGGAGATGCTTCGTTGCGGCTCGGCATGACAGACGGGGAGCCGGCAACGCCCGGGAGATGCTCCGTTGCGGCTCGGCATGACAGACGGGGAGCCGGCAACGCCCGGGAGATGCTTCGCTGCGGCTCAGCATGACAGACGGGGAGCCGGCACGGTGAGGAAGCGACCTGGATACACCTGTAAGGGTGAAGGG
>JACQGW010000310.1 GCA_016199325.1 Chloroflexota bacterium | reverse complement strand
TTATTTGGCGCCAAGAACTGAGCCCCGAAAGACGCTATCAACCCCACTTTTCGATTCGGCGCTGATCAGTCGTGGCGCAATGACGCCGAATCTCACCATCGACCCGCTGCGCAAGCCCCATCTGGCGCGCTGCTTGCAGGCGCGGCGCCAGTGCTCTATCATCCCCAGGACGGAGCAAGGAGGCATCGCAGTGCCTCCCGACGCGGAGTAGGGCACTTCGGCATGACGCATGACGCATGACGCATGACGCATGACCCCGCAGCGGCTCCCGACGCGGAGTAGGGCATGTTCGAGGTTCGGTCGGAACCGTTGATCGCGACAGAGGAGCTGGCGCCCGGCGTGCGCGCGCTCTGGCTGCCGGCCCGAATGGGGGCGGTTGCCCGGGCGGGCCAGTTCGTCATGGTGCGGTGCGGCTGGGGAACCGACCCACTGCTGGCGCGGCCCATGAGCATCTATCGGGCAACCCCCGACGCGGTAGCGATCCTGATCAAGATCGTCGGGCGCGGGACCACCTGGCTGGGCGAGCGGCGGCCCGGCGACGTCGTCGAGTTCTTCGGCCCGCTCGGCCGGCCGTTCGACGTCGAGCCCGGCGTCCGGAACCTGCTACTGGTCGCGGGCGGCATCGGCATCGCCCCGCTCGTGCTGCTGTCCGACCAGGCCATCGCCAGGGGATGCTCGGTGACGATGCTGATCGGGGCACTGCGCTCGGCCGACCTCTACCCCAGCCATCGGCTGCCGCCCCAGGTCGAGGTTGCGGTCGCGACCAACGACGGCTCGGCCGGCCATCGGGGGCTCGTCACCGACCTGCTGCCCGAATACCTCGGCTGGGCGGACGCCGTGTACGCGTGCGGGCCGCGGCCGATGTACGAGACGATGGCGGGCTTCTTTCGGCGCAACCCGACGCAGAAGTCCGTCCAGATTGCCTGGGAGGAGTCGATGGGATGCGGCACCGGCGTCTGCCTTGGCTGCGTGGTAGCGACCCGGCGCGGCTACGAGCGGGGCTGCGTCGAGGGGCCGGTCTTTGAGCTCCGGGACGTGGCACTGTGAGCCTGGCCGTCGATCTGGCGCCGCGCCGGCCGAAGGGCCTCCGTCTGCGCAACCCGGTGCTCACGGCATCCGGGTGCTTCGGCTACGGCACCGAGTACGGCAGGCTGATCGACATCCAACGGCTCGGCGCCATCGTCTCCAAGGGGACTACCCCACTGCCCCGCAAGGGGAATCCGATGCCCCGGCTCGTCGAGACGCCGTCGGGGCTCATCAACTCGATCGGGCTCCAGAACGTCGGCGTCGAAGCGGTGGTCCGTGAGAAGGCGCCGATCTGGGCGCGCTGGCAGGTGCCGGTCATCGTCAACATCGCGGGCACGAGCGTCGACGAGTACGCGACGATGGCGGAGACGCTGGAGGGCGTTCCCGGCGTCGCCGGCATCGAGATCAACGTGAGCTCGCCGAACTTCGCCGGCGCCGGCATGGAGTTCGGGCGGGACGCGGCGATGTCGGCCGAGGTCACGGCGGCGGTGCGCTCCGTGACGACCCTGCCGGTCATCGTCAAGCTGACCCCGAACGTAACCGACATCGTTTCGATTGCGCGAGCCGCCGTCGAGGCCGGCGCCGACGCGCTGACGGTGGCGAACACTCTCGTCGGGATGGCCATCGACATTCGGACGCGCCGGCCCATCCTGCCGAACGTGCGCGGCGGCGTCTCGGGCCCGGCCATCAAGCCGGTGGCGCTCTACATGGTCTACCAGGTCGCGGGCGCCGTCGACGTGCCGGTCATCGCCAGCGGCGGCATCATGACCTGGCAGGACGCGCTGGAGTTCATCCTGGCCGGCGCCCTGGCCGTCCAGATCGGCACGGCGACGTTTGTCCGGCCGACGGCCGCCCTCGAGGTGGTCGACGGCCTGGCAGCCTACCTGGAGCGGGAGGGCATCGAGGCGATCACGGAGCTCGTCGGGGCGGCGCGGCGGTAGGGGGAAGGTCGTGGCTAGAGGCTTGAGGATGGACCACAGGGGCGGGGAAAGGTCTGGAAGTTGACGGCCAGTTCGATCACTTCGACGGGTGCCCCAGTACCCCGCCCACAGCCAGAGAGCCGGCCGGACGAAGACGAAGTACCCCAGGGACAGCGCCAGATACAGCTTCGGGCCCAGGGAGGGGACCATGAGGAAGAAGCCGACCGCGAGCGCCGCATTGAGCGCCCCGATCAGCAGCGCCGGACGCCACAGACTGGAAGACCGCGTTCCTCTGAGTTCCCCCGAGTTCCTATGAGTCATGCGTTCCTACGAGTGCTCCCGAGTTTCCACGCCAGTTGGAGTGGGGGGGCATGCGGAGGTGCGGAGGCTGCGAAGACGGGGCGCACAGGTTCGTAGTGTACACTCGCAGGTGCGCTCCCGGGCGTCAGGGACTCGCGCTGGCGGGCGGGCGACGCCAGCGGGGCAGCGAACCGAGCCGCGACCGTGAAGGAGCGATTCCCCGGCGTGTGATCCACTCCCGCTCGCCGGGGACTGCTCCCTCACGGTCGCGGCTCGGTTCCTCCGTGCTCTGCGACCTCCGCGGCTCCGCGTGAGGATTTTCCTGGGCGCTTTGCGGCGCGGAGCGTGGCGAAGCGCCTGGCCCCTAGCCCGGGATGACCCCGTGGCCGGTGAAGATCTCCCTCGCCTCCTCCAACGACAGATCGGACGGCGGCAGGATCACGTCGGAGGGGTGAAGCTCGTCGGGCGGGAGTGGCTGGCCCTGGCGGACGAGCGCCAGCATCTTCTCGAAGATGTCGCAGAACGCCGATTCGTCGTCGGCCGCGACGACCTCGACGAGCCGGTTGTCCAGGGCGTTGATCTGGTCGAGCAGGTCGCTGTCCAGACGGTACTGGCCTTCAGCCGAGATCCGAGCGATCATTGGGCGCCCCCTTCCGCCGGCAGTTGCTTCCGCTCGGCGCCGCTGATCTGCCGCTTGAGCTCGGCGAGCTCGATCGAGACATTCTGCTGGGCGGCTGTCGCCTGAAGCTGCCGGGTCAGCGAATCGGTGCCGGAGACGTCCTCGAGCACGCCCGTCTCGACGAGCTCGTCAATAGCGCCGGCCCGCGCCCGCAGGCGCTCGGTCTTGTCCTCCGCCCGCTGGATGGACATGCCGACGTCGGCCATCTCCTCGGAGAGGCCGGAGACGGCTTCGCCGATGCGGACCTGCGCCTCGGCCGCCGCGTACTGCGCCTTGATCGTCTCCTTGCGGGTGCGGAACGCCTCGATCTTCATCGTCAGGCGCTGCTCGGCGGTCGTCAGCTTCTCCTGCTCCTTCTCGAGGTCGGTGATCTGGGTGTCGAGCCCTTCGAGCTGCCCGACGGCGAGCTGCTTCCGCTGGAGCGCGACGGTTGCCAGGTCGTCCCGGCCGGCGGCGACGGCCTGACGGGCCTGGTTGTCCAACTTGGCGACCTGCTCACGCAGGCGGTTGGCCTGGAGCTCGAGCCGGCGCTTGGATGTGACGACCTCGACAATGCCCCGCTTGACCTTCTGGAGCATTTCGAGCTGGCGCTCGTACGAGTAGTCGAGCGTCTCGGCCGGGTTCTCGGCCCGGTCGAGCAGCAGGCTCATCTTCGACTTGATGAGCATCGAGATACGGGCGATCAATCCCATGGGTTCATCTCCTTTGCTCTCCTTTTGCGCTTCTCTTGCTCTTCTTTGCGCTCCTGTGATCCGCCGCCGGTCCGACGGCAGGAGGCATCCCGGTCGGCGCCGCCGTACGCCGTTGGATTGATTATAGGCACGGATCTGCTCGCCTGTAAAGCACCAAACGTCCAATCGCGCTCCGGTCGGAAGTCGCCCGACCCCTGGACCACCGGGACGGGAGAGCGGCCGTGGGACCGAGCCGGTTGGTTGACACTGCCGGGGGCAGCGGGTACAATTGGGCTGAATGGCGAGCGTCACGGTCGGAGGAAGCCGGCATGGTCGAAATGGTGGTTGAGAGCATTCGGATGAGCCTGCTGAACTATCAGCGCGTCGTCATTCTCAAGGAGAAGCACGCCGAGCGCTATCTGCCGATCTGGATCGGCCCGGCCGAAGCCGATGCCATCGCCATCGAGCTGCAGAATGTCCAGGTTGCCCGCCCGCTGACCCACGATCTCCTGCGCAACGTCATCGGCGAGCTGGGCGGCTCGGTGCTCAGCATCGTCGTCAACGACCTCGCCAACGACACCTTCTACGCGCGCATCGTCCTCGACGTGAGCGGCCGCCACGTGGAGGTCGACTCCCGCCCCAGCGATGCCATTGCCCTGGCGGTGCGGGTGAAGGCCCCGATCTATGCCGCCGATACTGTCCTCGACAAGGCGGGCATCTACCTGGAGCCGGAGGCGGCGAAGAAGGGCGAGGGCGGTGAGGGGGAGGAGAAGGAGATGGAGAAGCTGGCGCCCTTCCGCGACTTCATCAATAGCCTTGACCTCTCGGATTTCGACCAGCGCAAGCAAGGCGAATCGTAGGAGCCGGCCGGGGGGCGCGGCAGAGGAGGCCGCCTTTGGAAGAGCGGTTTGTTCGGAACCTGGTCAAGATGGCCCGATGCGCAACGTGCGGTCGTCGGTATTCAGCCGCCCACGTCAACGTGCTGGGCCATCAGGATGATCTCTGGTTCCTCTCGGTCCTCTGTCCGGCGTGCCAGACGCAGGGGCTGATGGCTGCCCTCGTCAAAGAGCAGGCGGTGCCCCCGGTTGCCGATGCCCGCCCCGCACCCGCTGACCTCTCCGCTGCCCCCGTGGGCGCCAACGACGTGCTCGCAATGCGTGAGTTCCTCCAGACGTTCGACGGCAACTTCGCGCGCCTGTTTCGCGGAGGCAGGGAAGGTCGCCTCTAGGGCTCGGTCGAGCGGGGCCGAACCGCCAGGATGCCAGGAAAGGTATTCGCGTGCTTGGGCAATCCTTCTCAGAATCCCTCCATCACAATCAGCGTGGCAGGTTACTAGCCGACTGGGCGGTGTTGTAGAAGCAGAGAGGTTGTGATATAATTCTCGAAGTCTCAAGCAGGCGTGGGCCGCGATGACGAAGTTCCTCGGACCGCTGCGGCTTATCGGATTTGGCTGGCTTATCGTCGTCGCCATCGGCCTGGGGTTCTTTGTGGGTTACTGGCTCGATAGCCGCTTGCAGACGACCCCGCTCTTCATTATCGTCGGCAGTACGATCGGCGTGGTCACCGGGTTCGTGGCGTTCTTTCGGTTGCTCACCGAGACGGTGCGCGAACAGCGGCTGACGGACGCGCGCTCGGAGCGCCGCCCGGCTCGCGAACACCATTCGGAGGACGCTGAAGAGTGAAGCTCTCAAACCGTGGCAAGGTGCTGCTCGGTGTGGCGGCGCTCTTGCTCGTAGGTGGGTTTTTCTTGCCCAATCGCATGGCACCCATCTCGCTCCCGGCCGAGGTTGTCGCTCGCCCCTTCGGGTTCCCGCTCACCAACACGATCCTGGCCGCCTGGCTTTCGATGCTCGTGCTCCTGACGCTGACCTGGCGGGCGACGCGGGCTATTCAGCTCGTCCCGCGCGGCGCCCAGAACTTCGTCGAGGCCGTCATCGAAGCGGGGCTCTCGGTGGTCGAGGGGGTGGCCGGCAAGGAGAACGGCCGCCGGTTCTTCCCGCTCGTGATCACCATCTTCCTGTTCATCGTGACCTCCAATTGGATGGGGCTGCTGCCGGGCTACGGCACCATCGGCGTCGTCGAGCATCCCCACGAGGGCGCAGAGGACAAGGCATGGACGTTCCAGCCCGTCCACCTTGGCCCGATCGATCTGGGCATCGTGCCGCTAACGCGTGAGCCCGCCGACAAGGAGCACCCCGAGGAACCGGCCGGGGCAAAGAGCGAGGCCGCCAAGAAGGAGGACGACCAGGCGATTCACGGCATCCTGGTTCCGTTCCTCCGCAGCGCTAACACGGACCTGAATATGACCCTGGCTCTCGCCCTGGTGACGATGGCGTTCGTTGAGTTCTGGGGGGTAGCGGCGCTCGGTTTCCTAACCTACATCTCCCGTTTCGTCAATCTGCGCAGTCCCATTGACTTTGCCATCGGCCTGATCGAGATCGTCTCCGAGGCCGGTCGAGTCATCAGCTTCACGTTCCGTCTCTTCGGCAACATTTTTGCCGGCGAGGTGCTTCTGGCCGTTATCGGGTTCCTGGTGCCGATGGTCGCCGTTCTCCCCTTCTTCGGCCTGGAGCTCTTCGTCGGGTTCGTGCAGGCGCTCGTCTTCTCGCTGCTCGCGCTGGCGTTCGCGACGATGGCCGTCATCAGCCACGGCGAGCATGAGCACGGCGAGGCACACGCGCCGGCGCAGCACCATTAGGGGTTCACGGTTCACGGCTCAAGTCTGAGGGATCGCCCCTCAGCCTTGCACCGTGAACCGTGAATCAGAGCCGGAAACAAACTTGCTAGACAGGAAAGGAGGAGTCATGTCAGAAGTCGGTTTGAGGCAGTTGGCCGCGGCGTTGGCGATTGGGATCGGCGCAATTGGTCCGGGCATCGGCATCGGGTTGCTTGTCGCTCGGGGGATGGAGGCTTTGGGGCGCAATCCCGAAGCGGAGCCGGCGGTGCGCCTGAACATGATCCTTGGCCTCGCCTTCGCCGAAGCCATCGCCATTTACGCTCTGGTCGTGGCCCTGATCATTAAGTTCGTGTAACCAGACCGTAGCCGTCTGGACGGGTCGGCAGTCGAGAGTCGGCAGTCGGGAGACGGACCGCCGACTCTCGACTGCCCACGAGTTGCGCTGCACGTACGGTGGCGGTGTCGGGACACGGACTGCCGACCCTCGACTGCCGACTTTCGACTGCCGAACACGAGGAGGTTTTGCCGTTGGAAGCCCTAGGGATCAATCTACCGGGGCTGATCGCCCAGATTGTCAATTTCTCGCTCTTGCTCTTCCTCCTATCGACGCTGCTGTACAGGCCTATTCTCAAGGCGCTGGACGAGCGGTCCGAGCGAATCCGAGAGAGTCTTGGCCGCGCCGAAGCCGTCAGGCAGGAGGCGTCCCGCGCCGAATCGGCGGTCCAGGCCCGACTCGACGACGCCCGCCGGGAGGCGCAGGCCATCGTCGCGCAGGCGACCCAGATCGGCGAGCGCATGAAGGAGGAGGCGCGTCAGGAGGCGCTGCGGCAAGCCGAGGCGTTGCTCGTCCGGGCGCGTGGCGAGATCGATCTGGAGCGCGATCGGGCGATCTCCCAGTTGCGCCGGGATTTCGCCGAGCTGACGATTCTGGCGGCCGGCAAAGTGATCGGCCAGCAGCTCGACCGTGGCACCCATGAGCGGCTGATCGAGCAGGTGCTCGCCGAGAGCGGCCGACTCAGGTCGGCATAGGGGACCAGGATGGCAGTAGCAGGTGTGGCTCGGCGGTATGCCCAGGCCGTGTTCGACATTGCACGCCAGGATGGCGCCATCGATCAATGGCTCGCCGACACCGAGATGATCGCGCGCGTCGTGGCCGATTCGACACTGAGCGCCTTTCTCGGGAATCCGAAGGTCGATTTCGCGACGAAGCAGCAGATGCTCGGCCGCCGCATGGACGCCGCCGTCCAGCCGAAGGCGCTGAACCTCCTCTATCTGCTGGTCGCCCGCAGACGGCTCGACGTGCTGGCCGACATCCGGGCGGCGCTTCAGGACCTGGTGAACGCGGACCGGCAGATTGTCACAGCCGAAGTGACGACGGCAGTCCCGTTGGACGATGCCCTGGCCCTCAACGTGCGGCGGCAGCTCGAAGAGCATACCGGCAAGCGGGTCGTGCTGCGGGCGAAGGTGGATCCGGCGATTATCGGCGGCATGATTGTGAAGGTTGGCGACAAAGTGCTAGATGGGAGCACGCGGACCAGGCTGGTCGAGCTCCGGCGGAATCTGGTCGGCGCGGAGAGGTGAAAGATGGCAGTCAGGCCAGATGAGATTACGTCCATCATTCGGCAGCAAATCGAGCAATTCGGCGCCCCGCTCCGCGCCGTGGACGTCGGCACGATCATCTCCGTGGGTGATGGGATTGCCCGCATCTACGGTCTGGGCGCCGCGATGGCGTCGGAGCTGCTGGAGTTCAAGAACGGCGAGTACGGTCTCGCCCTGAACCTGAACGAGGAGAGCGTCGACGCGATCATCCTTGGCTATGGCGCCGACATCGAGGAGGGCGACGAGGTTCGGACGACGGGCCGGATCATCGAGGTGCCGGTCGGCGATGCGCTGATCGGGCGCGTCGTCAACGCCATCGGGCAGCCCATCGACGGCAAGGGGCCGATTCAGACGAGCAAGACACGGCCGGTCGAGCGCATTGCCCCGAACGTCGTCACCCGGAAATCGGTCGATACCCCCGTCCAGACCGGGATCAAGGCGATCGACTCGATGATTCCCATCGGCCGCGGCCAGCGTGAGCTGATCATCGGCGACCGGGCGACGGGGAAGTCGGCCATCGCCCTGGACACGATCATCAACCAGCGGGGCGGTGACCTGACCTGCATCTACGTCGCCATCGGCCAGAAGGCGGCGAAGGTCGCCCAGACGGTGGCCACGCTCGAAAAGAGCGGGGCCATGGCGCACACCATCGTCGTCAGCGCGGCGGCCTCCGACCCGGCGGCGTTCCAGTATCTCGCGCCGTACGCCGGCTGTGCCATGGGCGAAGAGATCATGGGGCAGGGGCGGGACGCGCTGATCATCTACGACGATCTCTCGAAGCACGCCTGGGCCTACCGGCAGATCTCGCTGCTGCTGCGCCGGCCGCCGGGCCGCGAGGCGTACCCCGGCGACGTCTTCTACCTCCACTCTCGCCTGCTCGAACGAGCGGCGAAGCTGGACAAGGAGTACGGCGGCGGCTCGCTGACGGCCTTGCCGATCATCGAGACACAGGCCGGCGACGTGTCGGCGTATATCCCGACGAACGTGATCTCGATCACGGACGGGCAGATATTCCTGGAGGGCGACATCTTCTACGCCGGTATCCGGCCGGCCGTCAACGTCGGCATCTCGGTCTCCCGCGTCGGCGGCTCGGCGCAGACCCGGGCCATGCGCCAGGTAGCCGGCCGCCTGCGGCTGGACCTCGCCCAGTTCCGCGAGCTGGCGGCATTCGCGCAGTTTGGTACGTCTGAGCTCGATCCGGCGACGCGGCGCCAGCTCGATCGGGGGCAGCGGATCACCGAGGTATTGAAGCAGCCGCAGTACCAGCCGATGCTGGTGGAGAAGCAGGTCGAGATCCTGTACGCGGTCGTCAACGGCTTCCTGGACGACGTGTCGGTCGAGAAGGTCAAGGCGTTCGAGGAAGCCTTCCTGCGGTTCATGGACAGCGCCCATCCGGAGATCGGCCGGGCGATTCTGGCCGACCGCCGCCTGACCGACGAGACCATCGAGAAGCTGAAGGCGGCGATCGCCGAGTTCAAGGCGAATGTGCCGTATTGAGTGATGCGGGATGAGCAATGAGGGTTGAGGGATGAGGCGACGTCGCTCATGCCTCAACCCTCAACCCTTCCGTTGGAGTGAGTGATGGCCACTTTACGGGTGATCCGGCGGCGGATTCGGTCGATTAAGAATACCGCCAAGATCACGAAGGCGATGGA
>JACQGW010000305.1 GCA_016199325.1 Chloroflexota bacterium | reverse complement strand
TCATTCCGAGCCGCAGCGAGGAATCTCCCCGGTGGTTGAGGGACAGCTCGGCGTTGCGCGTGGGGCTGCAGGGAGCGTGGGCTTCAGCTTCACCCATCGCCTGGACCGGCCCCGGTTGATCCGGGACGGACGAGGAGATTCCTCGCTGCGGCTCGGAATGACAGGGGTGCGCCAGCCCGCCTTCTCGCTCGTGAGATGGGTGCCGTGGCATGCCTCGCCCCATTCCTTGGATCAGAAGCTCCCGAGCTGCTCTTGCAGCAGACCGGCAGCCGTCCACGCAAAACCCTGACGCCCACCCTGGCACGGCCCTGCCGGGTCAATGCATGCGCGTGATGCAGGTTCACGAATTGATCGGATACGGGGAGCCGGGGGCGACCACGGGGGGATCGTCCCTCCGGAGAGGCCGGTCTCGTCGGAGGGGCAACCCCCCGCGGTTGCCCTCCCCTCTCCATTCGAGTGTTTCGTCAGCCTGCATCACGCGGCGTGGTATACTTCGCTCGTGCTGGAGCTGCGACCATTGACCGATAGCGACCTGGGCTGGGCAGCCGACGTGCTGAACGCGGCGTGCGTCGCCGAGCCGGGCTACGTCGCCGTGACGCCGGCTGAGCTGGCGCGTCAACTGCGTCCGGATCCGAACGCCGAGGTCGTCGACACGTGGGCGGCGGTTCAGGATGGGCGCCTCATCGGTTGGACGGCGCTCGTCCATGGCCCGCGCCTGCTGGCGGCGCGCCGTGCCCATCTCCTGGGCCCCTTCGCCATGCCCGGTGCCTCCCCGCCCTCCACCCCTCAACCCGCGCTCCCCTCGCCTCGGCGGCAGCTCATCCAGGCGGCACTGGCCGTCGCCGACACATTGCCCATCGATGAGGTGCATACCTGGTTCGAGGAGAACGATGCCGAGCGGGTCGATCTCGTCCACTCGGCCGGCTTCCAGTCGGTTCGCTCGTTCTGCCACCTGGGCGTCGAGCTCACGGCCGCGGCGCCGGAGTCTTCACGCTCCCCTGACCTCCCGATCGACCTCATCAGTAGCGATGAGGACTGGATCGCGCTGGCCGACGTGAAGAATCGGTCGTTCGCGGAGAGCTGGGGCCACGCGCCGGCAACCGCCGCGTCGATGCGGGCGATCGTCGAGAAGACCGCCGGCCAGGCCATCGTGCTGCTCGCCTGGCACAGCGCCGAGCCGGTCGGCTTCTGCTGGGCGCTGGTGCCGGCCCAGGCGCCGAACGCCCGGTCGGTGCGGGGCTGGATCGAGAACCTGGGAGTCGTGCCGGAGCACCGGAACCGCCGGATCGGATGGGCGCTGCTGCTGGCCGGCTTCCATCACCTGTACGCCGCCGGCGCGACCTGGGCCGGCCTGGCCGTCGACGCGTCCAACACCCCCGCGCTCCGGCTGTACCGCAACGCCGGCATGAGACCGCTGGGCACGACGACCGTCTACGTCTACCGGTACCGCTGCCGCCCGCAGTAGATTCGACACGGGGTCGAATGGCGGCCATGCCTGGCCGTTTTCGGGGCCGTGCCGATCGTGCCCCCTTGCATCGACAAGACGGGCGGGCGACTGGTCGACGCCTTCCGTCCTTGATGGCTAGTAACAATCATGTTACCATGGCTCTATGCTGGTGCGGTTCTGCCACGACGCGCGACGGGAGTTCCACGCACTGCCGCCGGCCGAGCGGGAAGCGATGCGTAACGCAATCGGCAAGCTGGAGCAGGCAGGCTACGGCCTTGCCTACCCGCACTCCAGCAGCGTCCGCGGCGCGGCGAACCTGCGCGAGCCGCGGCCGCGGGCGGGCCAGAGCCCCTGGCGCGGCTTCTACCGCCGGATCGGCGCCGAAATCGTGATCGGCGCGTTCGGCCCCGAGGGCCAGGCTGATCCACCAGGCCTCGCGCGGGCGGTACGCGCGGCTGAGGAGCGCCTGGATGCGGAAGAGGCGAGATCGTAGAGGAGGATGCGATGCCAGGTCTGAGTCACCTACCCACGGCGGCGGAAGTCTTCGCGGAGATGGACGCCGAGATGGACGTTGAGGCGCGTGCGCGCTGGGAGCGAACCACTTTGGCCCGCGCCGTGGCGAACGCTGTCGTGGCGTACCGGACTGCGCACCGCCTCTCGCAGGGGGCGTTGGCGGCCAGGATCGGCATGAAGCGGCCGGCTGTCTCGCGGCTGGAGCTGGGCGAGCACAATCCCTCGATCGAGACGCTCGAGCGACTGGCCAGCGTGCTCGGGTTGCGCTTCATTGTCGACATCGCGCCACCCGGACGGGCGGCGGCGACGCTCCCGCCAGACGTGCGCATCCTCGGCGACACCACCGGCGCCGACGGCACCAGAGTCCTGGTGGCGGCCGGCTAGAGAAGGTTGCGCGCCCAGTATGACGCGGTAGCATTGGGCAAGCCGGTGGATTCCGCTCCCTGACGGTCGCGGCTCGGATCATAGGAGCCATTGCCGAACCGCGACGGCCAGGAAGTCGAATCGAGTGAAAACAGGTCGGCCGTCGCAGGCGAGCGCCCACGACGGCCGAAAACGCGGTTTCCACGATATCGCCTTTGCGCCGACCCGTCCGCGCTGGCGGCCAGGTCGGTCCTGCAAGCGCTCCTCCTTTCTCGCACCACGCCGTGATGCCGTCCGTCCGCTGGCCAGAGCGGGGTACATGCATCGGACGCCTGCCCCCCGGGATCGAGCCGGATCACGGGATCCGATCCGCCGATATTGGGATGTCACCCCCTTCCGCTCGCTCTCTCAGCGGCGGGATGGTGGCCCGGCCACCCGCCACTGAATAGAGAACGAGCGGCGCGCTCCGTGGTTACGCTCCATCAAGGAGCGTTCAACCAGCGGTCACGACGACCTTCCCCTTCATGTTCTGGGGATGATACGTGCAGAGGTACTCGTATTCGCCCGGGCGATCGAAGACAACCGATACCGTCTCGCCGGGCCGCATCGCATGTACCTGTCCACCCGCAACCTGGACCGAGTGGCTGAAATGGTCGTTGTTCGTCCAGGTCACGGTCGTCCCGGCCGGCACCGCGACAGCCGCCGGGGCGAAGACGTAGCTCGGCGGCAGGTCGACGTGGCTCGTCCGGACCGGCTCTGCCGAGGCCGCCCTGCCGGCACAGCCGGACAGGACGGCCAGCGCAACCAGGGCAGCGACAACCGGGAGCAGGCGCATCGGGCGCCGTTTCATGGCTGAGACGCCCGAACGCCCGAGACAGCCTGCTGGGCTGCCGCGACGAAGATCAGGGCGAACGCGACGAGGTCGAGGACCTCGGAGATCGTATGCGCGAACAGGAACACGGTCCAGTCCAGGTGATAGGTCATGTAGCTGATCTCCGCCAGGGCGAAGAGCGCGAATCCCCAGCCCAGCAGACCGGCGCCGCCCTCGAAGGAGCGATAGGCGAAGAACGCGCCGATCAGGAACGCGGCCAGGTGAACGGCCAGGAAGAAGGCCGGCGGGAATGCGTTGACGAAGCCACCGAAAGGCATTGGAAGACCTCCCATTGTGATATTGGTTGGTGGATGCGTTGGCGCGTGGCTGGCATCGGTCGTAACTGGACGGCGCCACCGGTGGGCTGCGGGCACAGTCAGCGGCCATTGCTGAGCCCCCGTGCGACGACGCCGGCGAAGATCACCGCCATCCCGACAAGGATGGCCAGATGGGCGGGAGCCGCCGCGCGGAGCAGCGGCTCGGCGGCGCCGATGTGACCGGTCGGGAGCAGGTGGTAGGCCAGATCGGCGGCGCCCCCCAGACCGAAGATGACGAGACCGACGACGAGCACTCCTGTCACCCTTTGACTCCTCTCGATGGTCGCTGATGATCGCTCCTCCACTTCCCAGCATATCGCACATGGTCTATATTGTCAATAGATTATTTGACTTATTTGACATGAGAGACGACCGCGACTACAATGGAGAGAGGATACCGTACACGCCGGGAGGGCGAACCATGGCCACGCATTGGCATGAGCGGTTTTTTGCAAGCACGCGCGGCCAGATCATTGCGTTGCTCTGTCGCGGGAGCCGGACGGTCGACGATCTGGCGCAGAGCCTCTCCCTCACCGACAATGCCGTCCGGGCGCATCTGGCCACCCTCGAGCGCGATGGGTTCGTCAAGCAGGAGGGAGTTCGCCGTGGCGCCGGCAAGCCCGCCTTCGCCTATGAGTTGACGCCCGAGGCCGAGCGGCTCTTCCCCAAGCCCTACGGGCGGATCCTCCACCAGCTCCTCGACGTCCTCGCCGCGCGCCTCACCCCCGACGTGCTCGAAGAGGTCCTCCGCGAAGTCGGCCATCGGGTGGCGGCCGGACATCAGGCGCCACCCGGCAACCTGCGTGGGCGAGCTGAGTACGCGCTCACCTTGCTCGGCGATCTCGGCGGGCTCGGGGAGCTGGAAGAGCGCGACGCCGCCTTCGTCATCCGCGGCTACAGTTGCCCGGTCGGCGCGGCCGTCCCCGGCCACCCCCAGATGTGTCTGCTGGCCGAGACGCTGCTCGCAGACGTCGTCGGCGCGCCGGTCCGCGAGCGCTGCGACCGCGGCGATCCGCCACGCTGCTGCTTCGAGGTCTCGATGGCCGCCGATCCAGCCATCCACCCCAGCCATCCCCCCAGGGCCTGAGGGAGAAACGAAGCTCCTTCCCCTCGTCCACCGATTGTGACGATTCCGTTAACGAACCGCACCCTGGCTCTCAGATGCTTGACAACAGCGTCGGCGTGCGGTACACTGTGCCCGCCTTAGACGAGACTAACATTAGAGCTAAGCTGTAGCATACAGAGGGGATTTGGTGAGTGTTACCGCACAACTGCCTGGCCCAGGATGACCAATCAGACGGAGGAACTCGGGTGTACAGCCGCCGCCGCGCCCTGCGAACCCTGACTGTCGGAACCCTCGGCGCCCTCACGCTCCTCACCGGCTGCCAGCCGGAGCAGCGCCCCGGCACGGTGAAGACCATTGGCGGCACGAAGTCGGGCAGCGTCTCCGCTTCGGTCTCCAGCGCACCGGAGGCGAAAGCCACGTCGGTCGGGGCGGCGGCGACGCCGCAAGCGGCCGCGACCACGAAGGGCGACGGCGTCTTCACGCCGACGAGCAACGTCGACATCTACCAGCTCATCTCCCTCGACGTCGCCGAGATCGCCGGCCTGACCAACGTCGTCACTCAGGGCAAGCCATTGCCGGCCCAGGAGATCCTGGCGATCTACGAACAGGGCAAGTTCGCCAAGATCGGCGACAAGACCCGACCGCTGCGCGGTTTTTCCACCAACGCCAATCGGCCGAAGGACTTCCCGGACGAGGCTGCGTTCTACAAGAGCCCGACGTTCCTGGACGACCCGGTCATCGCCGCCATCAACGGCACCGGCCCGGCGGCAAGCTATACGCCGGCCCAGCGCCGGCAGGCCATCCAGAAGGGCATCCAGCGGATCCTCTATTACTGGTCCGTCCAGGAGCTGATGGGCGCGCAGACCAAGCTCCGGGACGGCAACGTCGACCCGGCCTCGGGCGCGCCGCATAACGTCGGCGAGGCATGGGCGATCTACGTCGGGGCCGAGAAGGATGGCAAGTACCCTTACTCCCTGGCGGCGACGGCCCAGAGCCGGGAGGGCAATTTCGAGCGGCCCGGGACCATCGACAAGCCCATGCGCGAGGCGTTCGCCAGGGCCATCAAGGCCGCACTCGACAAGCACGTGGAGGGATTCACCCAGGCGCGGGCCGACATCCTCTCCCGGTACAACGCCCTGTTCTACCTCGCCTCGGCGCGTTACCTGAACGAATCAGTGAAGAGCGTCCAGGCAGGCAAGCCGGACGACGCCGTGGTCCAGTTGATGGAGGGCTTTTCTTTCTACCAGACGATCCAGCCGAAGGTCGCCGGGGTCGACGCCGCAGCCGACCGGACGCTGGTCGCCTTCTACCAGAGCAGCCCGTCGAAGCCGACGATGGCTGACCGCGACCAGGCCCTGGCGGCGCTGAATCGGGCGGCCGATGCCCTGGCGCTCAAAGCGGGCGATCGGGTCTCGCCGGCCGCCTTCAAGTAGCTATCGGCATCAACCCGACGAGGTGACGACGATGATTCGACGTTTCTGCCCGGCCCTCGTGGTGCTCGGCCTTGTCGCAGCGATGGCGGCGACCGCCTGCGGCATCGGCCAGACGGGGCCGTCCACGCTGACGATCTATTCGGGCCGGAATGAACGGCTGGTGGGGCCTATCCTCGATCGATTTGCGAAGGAGACGGGCGTCGACATCCAGGTCCGGTACGGCGACACCGCCGAGCTGGCCGCGGCGATCCTGGAAGAAGGTGACAGGAGCCCCGCCCACGTCTTCCTGGCCCAGGACGCCGGCGCGCTGGGGGCCATCGCGCGCGTCGGCCGGCTCCGCCCGCTCCCGGATGCCATTCTGGCCAAAGTCGACGAGCGCTTCCGGTCGCCGAAAGGCGAATGGGTGGGCATTTCGGGGCGAGCCCGCGTGGTCGCCTACAACACCAGCCTGCTCCAGCCGGCCGACCTGCCGGACTCGATCCTCGGCTTTACCGATCCGAAGTGGAAAGGGAAGATCGGCTGGGCGCCGACGAACGGGTCGTTCCAGGCGTTTGTCACGGCGCTCCGGGTGACGGAGGGGGAAGCGAGCGCGAAAGCCTGGATGGAGGGAATCCAGCGGAATCAGCCGAAGGTCTACCCGAACAACATCGCCATCGTCGACGCCGTGGGCAAGGGGGAGATCGCCGTCGGGTTCGTCAACCACTACTACCTGTACCAGTTCCTCGCCGAGCAGGGCCAGAGTTTCCCCGTCCGCAACTACCATTTGCGCGCTGGCGGACCGGGTGCGATGGTGAACGTCGCCGGCGTCGGGCTGCTCAAGACGACCCAGAACGTCCAGGCGGCCGAGCGATTTATCGATTTTTTGCTCGGCCAGGACGCGCAGAGCTACTTCGCCCGGGAGACGTCTGAGTATCCGCTCGCCGCGGGCGTGCCGACGATTCCAGGACTGGAGCCGCTCGGCTCCATCAACGCGCCGAAGATCGACCTGGGCAGCCTGGCCGACCTCGAGGGAACGCTCCGACTGCTGCGCGAGGCGGGGGTGCTTTGACGATGGACGCGACACTCAGCGGTCGAATCAGCAGCCGAGCGCGACTCGGCTCGGTCGTCACAGGTCCACCGGCACTCAGGCGCCGGTGGCCGCCGGCCTTCATCTGGGTGCCGGCGCTGGCCGTCGCGCTGGCGATGCTTTTGCCGACCGTCTACCTGCTCATCCGGACGGCCGATGCCGGCGCGGCGCTCTGGCCTCTCCTCCTCCGCGCCCGCACCGCCGATCTGATGGTCCGGAGCGCCGGGCTCGCCGTCGCCGTCACCGTCTCGACCGTCGGTATCGCGCTGCCACTGGCCTGGCTGACGGTCCGCACCGATCTCCCCGGGCGGCGGGTCTGGACAGTCCTGACGACGCTGCCCCTCGTCATCCCGACCTACGTGGGCGCCTTTGCGTTCGTCGCCGCGCTGGGACCGAAAGGCTTGCTCCAGCAGGCGCTGGCAGCACCCTTCGGTGTCGATCGGCTGCCGGAGATCTACGGGTTCGCCGGCGCCTGGCTCGCCCTGACGTTCTTCACCTACCCCTACGTGCTCCTCATTGTTCGGGCGGCGCTGCGGGGCCTTGACCCGGCCCTGGAGGAGGCATCGCGAAGCCTTGGCCGAGGGAGCTGGCCGACGTTCTGGCACGTCACGCTTCCCCAGTTGGTGCCGGCCATGATCGCGGGCGGCTTGCTCGTCGCGCTCTACACGCTCAGCGACTTCGGCGTCGTCTCGCTCCTCCAGTTCGATACGTTCACGCGTGCCATCTACACGCAATATCGGGCGTCGTTCGATCGCACGCTGGCCGCCGGCTTCGCCCTCCTGCTCGTCGGGCTGACGGCACTGATCCTCCTCCTGGAGGCGCGCTGTCGGGGGCGAGCGCGCTACCACCGGAGCACTGTCGGCGCCGTTCGGCCGCCGCGGCTGCTCCGTCTTGGCCGCTGGACCGTGCCGGCGCTGGTGTTCGTCGGCGCCGTCGTGTGCTTCGGCCTCGTGTTGCCCCTCGGCGTGCTGGTGATCTGGCTCTTTCGCGGCGTCGGCCTGGGCCCATCCCTCCAGCCGGTCTGGCAGGCCGCGGTCAACTCGGTCAGCGCCAGCGGCCTCGCCGCGGTGAGCGCCGTCCTTGCCGCCCTGCCGGTGGCTGTGCTGGCCGTCCGCTACCCCGGCCGCCTGGCGAGCCTGATCGAGCGGGGGGCGTACGTCGGCTTCGCCCTCCCCGGCATCGTCATCGCCCTGGCGCTCGTCTTCGTCGCGACCCGGCTGGCGACCCCGCTCTACCAGACGCTGGCGTTGCTGATTGTCGCGTACGTCGTCCGCTTCCTCCCACAGGCCGTCGGCAGCGCCCGATCTTCACTGCTCCAGGTGAATCCGCGTCTGGAAGAGGCGGCCCGGGCGCTCGGCCGGTCGCCGGCCAACGTCATCGTGTCGGTGACCGTGCCCATCGTCTGGCCGGGACTGTTAGCCGGCGCCGCCCTTGTCTTCCTGACGACGATGAAAGAGCTGCCGGCGACGCTCCTCCTGTCGCCCATCGGCTTCCGAACCCTGGCAACCGCCATCTGGACCGGCGCCTCCGAGGGCTTCTTCGCCGAGGCCGCCATCGCCGCCGTCCTCCTGATCGCCGTTTCCAGCGTCTCACTCGTCTTCCTCTCATCCAGCTCATCCAAGCGAGGAGGGCTGGCCGGTGGTTAGCCCGCCGGCGATCCGCTGCGCCGGGCTCCGCAAGGCGTTCGGCCAGGTGCTGGCCGTCGACGGCGTCGGTCTGACCCTCGAGCCGGGCGAGTTCCTGGCGCTGCTTGGGCCGAGCGGCTGCGGCAAGACGACGATGCTTCGACTGATCGCCGGCTTCGAGGAGCCGGATGCCGGCACCGTCGAGGTCGTCGGCCAACCCGTCGTCGGTCCGCAGCACTTCGTCCCGCCCGAGCGCCGGCGGATCGGCGTCGTCTTCCAGGACTACGCGCTCTTCCCACACCTGGACGTCGCCGGCAATGTCGGGTTCGGCCTGCGGAACGGCGCCGACCGCCCCGGACGGATTCGCGAGGTGCTGGCGCTCGTCGGGCTCGCCGGCCTGGAGCGGCGCTACCCGCACGAGCTCTCCGGCGGCCAGCAGCAGCGGGTGGCGCTCGCCCGGGCGCTGG
>JACQGW010000322.1 GCA_016199325.1 Chloroflexota bacterium | reverse complement strand
TTCCTTGGCGATCTTGGCGTCTTGGCGGTTCGTTGTCTGTCGGAACCGCGCTAGGGTGAGGAGGAACCGCTATGGCGACCCGGACGATGACCAGGAAGGAACGGTACATGGCCACCTTCAACGGCGAGAAGCCGGACAGGCTGCCGTTGCACGTCGGGAGCCACGATGCCTTCGTGCGCCATTACTACGGCGTAACGGCCGAGCAGCTCGTCGAGGACCCGGAGGCCAGTGCAAGGACCACCATTCAGTTCGTCGAGGAATTTGGCTTCTGCAGCGTGTTGCCGGGCGTGGCCTACATCCTCTTCAGCGGCTGCGGTCCTGAGGTGGGGGTCCGGTGGCAGTTCGTCGAGGACAGTCTGCCGGCATCCGTTGAAGGGTGCATCAACAGCCTCGAGGACCTGGAGCGCTGGCAGATCCCGACGGAGCCGACCGGGTACTTCAAGCGATACCTCGAGATCTGCCGGATCGTTCGCAACGAGATCGGCGACCACGTCTTCTTGAACGCCTTGATTACCTCGCCCTTTACCATCATGTGCTTCCTGAGAGGGATCGAGCAGACGCTGATTGACACCAAGGTCGACCTCGGCCTGTACAGGGCCGGGATGAGCAAGTGCGTGGAGCACGCCAGGTTCCTGGGCGAGCAGGTGCTGGCGCTCGGGCTACCCAATAACATCCTGATCGACATCTTCCTGGTGCCCACTCTTATCAGCGCTTCCTTCTACCACCAGCACATCGCCCCCTACAACGCCCAGGTGCTCCGGCACTTTTCGGCCCGAGGCCAGACGGTGGCCGACACCTATGCCCCGCTCATGGGGAAACAGAACGATCCCGTCAGCCAGCAAGAGGCCAGGCAGGTCTTCAGCGCCTTCTTTGGCACCGCCGAGAGGGTGGATGTCCTCAGGATGGGCATGAAGTATCCGGTGCCGGGGTATCCTCCGCTGGTGGCCCTCTCGGGCCGGATGGTGGTCCTCTGGCCCAAAGACGAGATCCTCGAGTTTCTCCGGCGGGCGCTGGACCTCGTCGTCGGCGCGCTGGGCAAGTACCCCTGCGTATCCGTCGTCACCGCGCAGCCAATGGATAGAGAGTCGGCCCTCGACCTCGCCGACAAGCTCCGGAGCATCGATCGGTTCCTCGACGGCTACCGTCTCTAGTCACTATCGCTCTACTGCCGCACGACCTGATGGACCCGCGTGAAGAGGAAGTGGTCGAAGTAGTAGTGAACGAGCAGGCTGCCGAGGACGACGATGTAGTATGCCTGCTCGAACCCGAGTCCGGAAAGCTGGAAGAGAGCCCCGATGGCCAGGGCAGCCAGCGCCGTAACGCCCACGTTGAAGAAGTAGAAACGCACGCCGCGGCCGTTGCCCGAGATACGGCGGACCGTCCCGTTCAGCAGCTCGCCGTTGTCGCTGCGGAGCTTGTTCACGTACCAGATGATCGCCAGGTACTGGAAGGAGTGCCAGACGTTCATCCCCTGGAAGGCGACGTCGAGGTTGTCGAACGTCGGCGCGAGCAGCGCGAGGGAGCAGCCGACGGTGATCAGCAGAATCCGGGGCCAGTTCGCCCGCCGCTTTCGGATCTCGTGGCCGGTCTTCAGGATGAAGAGCAGCGCCGCGCCGGCGAAGAAGCTCCAGGCCAGCACCGCAAGCCACGGCCCTTTGACGAACGCCGGCACGAGCAGCGCGCGCCCGCCGATGACGAAGGCGTCGCTCACGAGCTTCTCCGTGGCGAACGGATAGAGGCTGCTGAAGATCAGGGCGTAGTCGGCGGCGCGCGACCAACTGCGAAGCGGCTCGCCGGCCCGGCGCCGATAGCAGTCGGCGACGTAGGCGAGCTGGTGGAGCACGTGAATCGACGCCCAGAACATGAACACCGTCAGCAGCAGTGTGAGGTCCAGCAGCGCGAGCACGACGACCGCCACCGGGACCAGGAGCGCAGCGGCCGCATAGGCCGGATGCCGGCGGACGAAGGTCGGGTCGAGGTAGGTGACGGTGAGCGTCGCATACATGTGGGGACCGCCGACGATGCCCGCGACGATCAGGTCGATCGCCCTTGTGGGCACGGCGAGCCAGTAGTACAGGACGAGCGGGGCGGCGACGAGCGCGGCGCTCAGGATGACGAAGGTCAAATCCCAGGACCGGTTGTAGAGCCAGACGGTCTGGCCCGTGGAGGCGAAGCGGCGCCCGAGCGCCGAGGTCCAGACCATCATCGAAACCGTGCTCCCTCTTTCGGAGAAGCTGCGCCCGGCCGGGCAACCACCACCCCGCAGTATACCCCTTTGCAGCCGAGCGGGCTACTGGTCCGCGATCAGCCGGGCGGCGTGCCGTTGAAGGACGAGCAGATTGACGATCAGGCAGCCGAGGGCGAATTCCGAGGCCCGGTCGCGCCGCGCGTCGCCGGGCGGCTCGGCCGCCCGATTGATCTTGACCACCCGACCCTCCATTGATCAGGCAGCTCTTGATCTGGCCGGCCGCCATCAGGCCGACCATCTCGGTCGCCGCCGCGCCCTCCCAGGGCAGCTCGTCGACCGGAATGCCCCAGACGTCGGCCGCCGCCTGCCGCTCCTCGGGGACGTCGATGTGGCGGTAGCCGGGGAGCTGGTTCGCCTTCTGGCCGACCTGCCGGCCTCCCTTGCCGTTGCCCTGGCCGGTCAGCATCGTCGTGCCGCCGCCGGGCCTGCCGACCTGGCCACGGGTGAGCGCCAGATTGATGCAGGCCAGACACGTGTTGACGCCGCGGCTGCTTTGCTCGACGCCGCGGGTGTGGAGGGTGAGGGATGGCGCCGCCCGCCCGTAGAGGCGAGCCGCCGCGACGATCCGCTCGGCCGGAACGCCCGCGATCCGCTCGGCGACCTCCGGGGTGTACGGCGCGACGGCCGCCCGGACCGCCTCCCAGCCCGCCGTGTACTCGCTCACGTACGCGTCGTCGACCAGCCCGTCCTGGACGATCTGCCGGAGCATCGCGTTCAGCACGGCGATGTCCGTCCCCGGCCGGACCGGCAGCCAGAGATCGGCGGTGCGCGCCGTCGGCGTCTCCCGCAGGCCGCGCGACGCGATGTAGATGAGGACGACCAGGACGCCGCTGGCGAGCAGCGCCACCGCCACCGAGGTTTCGGCAGGCGGGACGCCTGCGCTCCCGGGAGGAGCTTTGGCCACAGCCGCCACCCAGTCACGCTTGACTTTCGGGCGCGAGACTGGTAGTGAAGTACCACCGTGATGTGGACGGGTTGCGCCTATCGGAGTCTGATGCAATGACGCATGACGCATGAGACTGGCAAGCCTATCCATTAGGATTCGTGTGGCATTCCAGGAGATAGATTGCGTTCGCATTGACGCATTGGGGGTGAATCGTGATTGTGCTGAAGGCCCGGCGACTCGTCGACGGCACCGGCCGGCCGTCCGTCGAGGATGCCGTTCTGCTGGTCCAGGACGACCGGATCGTCGGGGTTGGCCCCGAGCGCCAGGTGGCGGTGCCGGCCGACGTCGAGCGGGTCGATCTCGGCGAGGCAACGCTGCTGCCCGGCCTATTCGAATGCCACACGCATCTGAGCAGCATGCCGATGATGGGCTACGGCCCCAAAGCGTTGGCCGAGGCATCGGACGCGGACGTCGCCTTCCGAATGGCGCACAACGCGCGCACGCTCCTCCGAACCGGCGTGACGACGGCGCGCATCGCCGGCGAGCGGCACGACCTGGCCTTTGCCTATCGGAGCGCCTGGGAGAGCGGCCTGGTCCGGGGCCCGCGCGCCATCATCGCTGGCCCGGGGATCCACGCGAGCGACGGCTATGGCGCACCCTGGGGCGTTCCGGCCGACGGCGCCGAGGCGGTACGGCGGCGAGTCCGTGAGAACGCCCAGGCCGGCGCCGACTTCATCAAGATCTTCATCACCGGTGCCACCGGCACCCTGGGCACCCCGGTGACGCACAGCTCCTACGGCGAGGCCGAGATCGCAGCGGCCATCGACGAGGCCCACCGCGCCGGTAAGCCGATCGGCGCCCACGCCCACGGCGGTCCCGGCGCCAAGCTCGCCGTCAGGGCAGGGCTCGACAACCTCGAGCACGGCGCTTTCATGGACGACGAGCTGATCGAGCTGCTGGCGCAACACGGCACCTGGCTGAACCCGAACCTCGTGCTGTACTTCCAGCCGCCCAAGGCCGGCGAGCAGGTGCAGCCGGAGGAGGTCCAGCGCAAGCGGGCGCAGGCGCGGGAGAACCTCCAGGAGATGTTCCCGAAAGCCGTCCAGGCCGGCGTTCGGATCATTGCCGGCACCGACGGGCGCCACGGCGAGCTGTGGTACGAGCTCGCCTGCCTGGTCAAGATGGGCATGAGCCCGATGGCGGCCATCATGAGCGCCACGAAGTGTGGGGCCGAGACCTGCCGTCTGGCCGACCGGCTCGGGACGCTGGAGGTCGGCAAGCTCGCCGACGTGGTCGGCGTGCAGGGGGATCCGCTGGCGGATATCACGGCCGTCCGGGACGTCGTCTTTGTGATGCAAGCCGGAAGGCTCCGGGGAACGGCGCACTGACGTGCGCACTACGAACGGCGGCCCTGGTTCGTCGTTGGCACTTCAGCGCCCGGTTCTCTCGTTCACAGTTGTACCAAGTCCGACAGGAGACGGCGATGATCATCGACACGGAGACCCACGTGTTCTACTTCGCGCGGTCCTCCCGGACGAACCCGGGGAGCTCCAGGATCAAGCACTACACCTGGCACGAGCACGACGGCGACCTGCTCATCGCCGAGATGGACAACGCCGGCGTCGACAAGGCGTTCCTGATCAGCTATGACGCCGAGGACACCACCTGGAGCGCCGAGGCGCGGGGCTTCAGCCCGGAGGAGTTCGCCGGCGGCAAGAAGCACACGCTGCTCTGGGTTCGCAAGTACCCCGATCGATTCATCTGGTTCAACACCGTCAAGACCCCGCACCGCTACGACTCGGCTGCCCTCGTCGCCAACGATCTGGACGAGGGCGCGGCGGGCGTCAAGATCTTCCCTGCCTACATCCAGTCGCACCTGACCGACCCCGGCCTGATGCGGGTGTTCGAGGTCTGCGCCCGGCGCGGCGCCGCCGCGCTGATCTCCTTCGAGACGCTGATCCCGCCGAAGAGCTTGAGCCTGCCGGAATACCTCGACGAGCTGGAAACGGTCGTCGCGCAGTTCCCGGAGATCCGCTTCGCCCTTCTGCACGCCGGCTGCGTCGACCCGCTGCTGCCCGAGGCCGGGCGCGTCTTCGATCTGACTCGGCGCTTCGACAACCTCTATCTGAGCACGGCCATGCCCGGCGCCCTGTGGGATGACGGCGTCGAGTACCCCTATCCGAACTACCAGCGGCGGATCGAGACGCTCAAGCGCGAAGTGGGCATGCACAAAGTCATGTGGGCGACGGACTGGCCCTGGTTCGACCACTACTATCGGTACGAACAGGCGATCCAGGCCGTCCGCCGCCACGCCACCTATCTGACGGAGGAGGAGAAGGCCAGCTTCCTGGGCGGTGCAGCCGAATCCTTTCTGAGGGCAAACCTTTTGACCCCTCGAACGTTGTAGGAGTGACAGACTACACCGCGAGGGAAGAAGGGTGTACCACGAGCGGAAGCGCCCGATCCAACTGAGTCCGCGCGAGGCCGCCATCGTCCAGGCCGTCTCCGGGGGAGCGACCAATCGGGAGATCGCGCTGGATCTCGGGATCAGCGAGCAGACCGTCAAGAACCACCTGCACAACGCCTTCCGCAAGCTCGGCGTGTTCTCGCGGACGCAGGCGGTGACGCGCGCCGCCCACCTGCGCCTCATCCAGCTCTGAGAGTTACTCCTCGGCGTACTCCCGTTCGCCCGCCAGGCCGCGGACGAATGCCAGGTACTGCGCTCTGGTCATCGGCGGCCGGGCCAGGTCGAGGACGCGCCGTGCGCCGGCGCCGCCCTCGGCCAGCAGGTCGACGACGGTCATTGCCATCGCCTTGGCCGGGTTGATGACGGCCCGATCGTAGTCGACGATCCGGTAGTCGGCGCCGTGGCCGGTGCCGGTGGCGCCGCCGGCGTACGGGTGGATTGCCGGCATGATGTGGCTGATGTCGCCCATGTCGGTCGACCCGCCCCGGTGGCCGCCCGCGGTCACATTCTCTTCGCCGGCAAGCGACACGGCGTTGCGCCTGAAGAGGCCCGTCAGCGCCGGGTCCTGGTTGAGCGGCAGGTAGCCGGGCATCGTCGTGATCTGCACGCGGGCGCCCACGGCCAGCGCACCGGCCCGCAGCGCACGGTCGACCTTCACGTTCGCTTCCTCGATGGCCGCCACCGTCCTGCCGCGCACGAAGGTTTCCATCCGGACGTCGCTGGGCACGACGTTGACCAGCTCGCCGCCACGGGTGATGATCGGGTGGACGCGGACGGAATCCTCGTCGCGGAACGTCTCGCGCTGGGCGTGAATGGCCGCAATCGCCAGATGGGCGGCGTTCAGGGCGTTGACCCCGCGGTGCGGCGCGCCGCCCGCGTGCGCCGCCTTGCCGACGAAGCGGATCTGCTTGGCGATGCAGCCGTTGCTCGACGTGTCGAGCCGGAACTGCCGGTCCTCCGGGTTGCTCGTGGTGTGGACCATCATCGCCATCTGCACGTCGTCGAGCTCGCCGAGCCGGACCAGCTCGGTCTTGCCGGCCAGGAACTCGACGGCGCCGCTCCGCCGAAGGTCCAGGCGGTATTCGATTTCCACGTACTCCTCGGCCGGCACGGCGAAGAGGACGACGGTGCCGGCGAGGCCCGCCAGGATGCCCGGCGCCTGAAGGCCGATGCCGGTGGCGATCAGGGCGGCGATCTGGGCGTTGTGGCCGCAGGCGTGGGCGGCGCCCGTCTGCGGGTCCGCCTGGAAATGGCCGGCGACGGCCAGGGAATCGAGCTCGCCCATCACGGCAACGCTCGGTCCGGCAACGCCGCCGTGCAGGATCCCCTTGACGCCGGTCACGGCGAGTCCCTCCCGGAAGGGAATGCCCAGCCGGGCGAATGTCTGGGCCACCCGGCGGGCGGTCTGGACCTCCTTGAAGCCGAGCTCGGGGTTGGCGAAGATCGCCTCGGCGAGGGCGACGATCTCCTGGCGGCGCACGTCGATGGCGGCGCACGCGCGCGCTTTCATCTCGGCGACTGTTATGGTTTCGGCGGCCAAAAGCGTCGTTCCCAGTTCGATCTGTTCCATCGTTTCTCCTTCCATGAACCCCAAACCTCGTTCGCTACTATACACCGCTGCGCCATTGATCGCATCCGGCGATCGTCTATAATATGAGATCAGGCGGCCTTGCCGGGCCGGGGCGCACGTCTCGTCACAGCCTAAACAAGCACGCTGCCATGGGGAAGAACGATGAGTGTGAGCAATGCAGCGCTCAGTGTGGCGATTGCCGGGGAATCGCAAGGGCGATTGCGGACCTGGTTTCTGAATGGGCTGCGACAGGTGATGACCCGACGGGGCTATCGCTTCTCTGAAAAGGCGTCGCCGGGCGTCCGGCTCGTCCTGAATTTTATCAAAACGCGCCGCCCGCGTCCCTTCCGCCGGCACTCGAAGGCCACGTTCGTCGTGTCGGTGGCCGAAGCGGAGCAGCGGCCGGAGAACGTCCTCAAGGAGGGCTACCCGCTCCTGGTCCGCGCCCTGTCCAATCTGCTCGTCTACATCTTCCAGTCGCAACAGGGGCCCCAGGTCCACTTCGTTACGATGGAGCAGGGCTGCTACAAGATCCCGTACGACGGCGACGAGGAGGCGTTCTTTGACATGGTCTACGAGCGGTTGGCGCCGCTGGCCGCCTCCCAGCTCATGATCGACAACGAGTTCACGCCCGATCTGCCGGCGAGCCTCTGGCAGGGCGACGCCGTGACCGGCCAGATCGGGCTCGCCGGGAAGCAGCTCGATCGGCTGGGGCTGCTGCCGGCGCCCTTTCCGCTCGAAGAGATCGTCCCCGAGCGCGAGCTCCGCCACATCAAGCTGCTCTACGGGATCGGCGGGCTGAGCTACGGCAACATCAGCGCGCGGGCTGCCGACCGGAGCAGCTTCTGGATGAGCGCCAGCGGTGTCAACAAGAGCGACCTGCACGAGATCGGCCGCGACATCCTCCTCATTCGGGGCTACGATCTCGATCGCCAGGTGATCATCGTGAGCGTGCCACCGGACGTCCGGCCCCGCCGGGCCTCGGTCGACGCGATCGAGCACGCGCTGATCTACGAGGAGCATCCGAGCATCAGGGCGATTGTTCACATCCACGCCTGGATGGAGGGCGTCCGCTCGACCCAGGTCAACTACCCCTGCGGGACGTACGAGCTGGCGCAGGCCGTCTCCCAGCTCGTCCGTGAGGCGCCGGTGCCGAGCCAGGCGGTCATCGGGCTGAAGAACCATGGCCTGACCATCACCGGACTGAGCCTGGAGAACATCTTCGCGCGGATCGAGGGGAAAGTGATCCCGCAGGTGCCGATGTCCTGACGGGCTAGAGCGGGGGGCGGAGGTCAGGGGCCAGGGGCCGGCGGAGGCCAGGTCACGTCTCCCGCCCTCTTCCCCAGGTCAATGTTCCTGCTCACCGCTCTAGACCAGTTGCTCCAGCTTCTTTCGGTCGAGGATGACGACGCGGCCGCGATCGATCTGGATGACGCCGTCCTGCTCCAGCCCTTTGAGGGCGCGGCCGACCATCTCCCGAGCGGTCCCCGCCATGGCCGCCATCTCTTGCTGCGTGATCCTGGGCGCGTCCGGCCGGGAGAAATGCGTGAGCAGGATCTTGGCCACGCGGTTGGTGACGTGCCGAAACGAGAGGTCTTCGACGAGGCCGACCAGATGGCGCAGGCGCGCGGCCAGGATCCGAATGACGGTGTGGGCGACCACCGGCTCGGTCGCGATCAGGTCGAGCAGGTCCTCCCGCCGGACGTGGACGAGCGCCGCCGGCTCCAGCGCGCTGACGTTGGCCGGATTGGGGCCGCCGTCGAAGACCGGGACGTCGTTGAAGGTGCCGCCGGCGCCGATGTAGTGGAGCACCTGCTCCTTGCCCTCGATGGAGGTCTTGAAGATGCGGACGCGTCCCATCTGCACATAGAAGAGGCCGCCACAGGGGTCGCCCTCATGGATGACCGACTCGCCCGGTTCGTACTGGCGGATGCTGACCTTGGCTGCAAAGCGCGCGAGCGCCGGTTCGGCGAGCTCGCGCAAGTAGGGAATCGCCCGCAAGTCGCCCGGCTTCAGCACTGGCGTCACAACTCGACCTCCTCCCTGGATCCCTCCAGAGGACAAACCGCCAAGGCGCCAAGATCGCCAAGGAAGGCGACAAGAACATCGGTTGGTCGTCTGGTCAATCCTTGCGCAGACCGCTCTATGCACCACCATTGTAGTGGGCGGCACCCCGGTCGAGCAAATGACCGCTGACGTCGGCCTGGCTGCTATCCCCTAAACAGGCTAGCCAGACTGGCAGGCCCTTCCCTGGTACTAATTGGTAGTTGTGCATTTTCAAAAGGCGGCGTATGCTACGCCAAACAGGCGCCGAAAACGTCGGCTGCCCGTGCGGAAGCTCTGGAGGGAGGCTAGTATGCGTCGTCGAATCGTTACAGGTGGGCTTCTCGGGGCACTTCTCTGGGCGGGGTCAATCCTAACCACGGGGCAGGTCGCGAACGCCGGGATCGAGTGGTGCTGCTCGCCGCCGCCCATGGAAGCCGGCATCGCGCCCCATCCGAACACGCCAATGCCTCAGCCAAACTCGTTCACAGTACCTGATCGAGCGCGGGAATCCTCTGCCCACGGCATGAGCAAGGCCGCGCGTCCTTGACCCATTCCTGTTCGTTACATATGGGACATGTGGGAAGGCGCACTCTTCGAGTGCTGAGTTCGACGTAAAGGGGCACCATATGCGTGTATTGCCGCTTCAAGCGCAGGTGTTTGTCGGCACAGTAACGCTGCTCGCCGGCGCGATCCTCTTTGCTTCTTTGCCGCCGGCCGGGCCGGTCGGGTGGACGGCGGAGACGGCCCTGGCAGTTGTGCTCGGCGTGGTTGCATTCACCGCTGCCCGGATTCGCCCCGTCGACCTCTCTCATACGATCAAGTTCAACCTCTGCGCCTCGGTGGCGTTCGCGGCGCTTCTGGCGGTCGGGCAGGTGACGGCCATCTGGATTGCTGCCCTCGGCATGGTAGTCGCAACGGTGCTGCCGCGCTGGGGCTGTCCTTGCCGCTGGTATCAGATGGTGTTCAACGCCGCGACCTATGTGCTCTCGATTGCGGCCGCCGGTTTCGTCTACGCTCCCTTTGACCGGGGATTCCCACTCTTGCGAACGCCGGAGAACGGGCTGGGCCTGCTGCTGGCCGCCCTCACCTTTTTCCTGGTCAACGCGGGGCTGATGACCGCCATCGTGGGTCTGGTCCAGCAGCAGCAGGAGTTCCTGAGCGGCTGGCTCATTCGGGTTCGCCAACTGGCGCCGCTCTACGGCGGGCTGCTCGTCGCCGCCGCCGTCGCCGTCGTCGTCTTCTCGTACTCGCCGCCGGCGAGCCTGGTGATGGTCTTCCCGGTCGTGACGATGTACATGACCGTGCGCTCGACGTTCATGGTTCGGACGGAGACCATCCGGGCGCTCGAAGGGCTGGCGACCGAGATCGACGCTCGCGACCACTATACAGCGCAGCATTCCGAGCGCGTGGCCTTCTACGCCGGCCGGATGGCGCAGGGGTTGGGCCGGTTCACGCCGCAGCAGATGGATCTCATCGTTCGGACGGCGCGCATTCACGACGTCGGCAAGCTCAACGTGCCGTCCGGCGTGCTGCACAAGCCCGGACCGCTGGACGAGCATGAAATGGCCGAGATGCGGCGCCACGCCCAGCACGGCGCCGACTTCGTCGGCCGCTTCAGCGACTATCGTGACGGCCGGGATTTCATCCTGTACCATCACGAGCGATACGACGGCGCGGGCTACCCGCATGGCCTGCGGGGCGAGCAGATTCCGCTCGGCGCCCGCATCATGGCCGTCGCCGACGCCTTCGACGCCATGACGTCCAACCGTCCCTACCGGCCGGCGATGAGCTACGAACGAGCGATCTTCGAGCTGCGCCGCATGTCGGGCAAGCAGTTCGATCCGGAAGTGGTCGCGGCCTTCGAGCGGGCCGTGCGTCCCGACGATCTCACCACGACCAGGGAACCAGGCCGAACGTTCGTCCCGCAGACGGTCGAGCTGTCTACGGCCCAGGCGTAACGCCCGCCGGACGAATGGGTCGGGCACAACGAAGGAGACGGGAGCGACCACGGGGGATCGCCCCTACGGAGACGCCGGTAGCGTCGAAGCGGGGGCGGTCCCCGTAGCATGTGGATCCAGGTCATTGGGCGAGGCACACCACGACACCCATCTCACGCGCGAGGATGTGGACCGGCGCTTCGCTGTCATTCCGAGCCGCAGCGAGGAATGACAGACGGTGGTCCTCACCCGGAAGCTACCCCGGTTCGTAGTTGGCGCTTCAGCGCCCGGTCCCCTGCCTCCCAGTCACACTCGCTCAACTTGCCAATCCCCAAGCCGCTCGTTTCGCGTCTGCGCGGAACACCTCTCTCGCCCCGAACCAGAAACCAGCAACCCGCCCTCCCCCAACCCCCGTCACGCCAGACGCGCCACCTGTCCCAGACCGACCAGCTCGCGGGGCCAGTCTTCGCGGTCGCCGCTCGGGATCGACGCCTCGTCGCGCAGGATCAGCTCGCGGAGCGCCTGCTCGGCGTGCGGGTCGAGCGGAGGCGCTTCGTAGCTCTGCAGCAGCTCCTTCCAACGCTCGGTGGCCCGCTCGACGATCGATTTGCTCCCACGCTTGACCCAATCGTTGTACAGCAGGCGGTCCGCCAGTCTCGGCTCGAAGTAGGCGCGCCGGTAGTGGCTATAGGTGTGCTCGGTGGTCAGGAACATGCCCTGGGGGCCGACCTCTTTGATGACCTCCAGGGCGATCTGCTCGTCGTCGACCGCCACGCCGTCGGCGATCCGCCGAAGGATGCCGATCAGGTCGGCGTCGACGACCAGCAGCTCGTAGCTGGCTGTCAGCATCGACTCCAGCACGCCGGCGGAGTGCGTGATGAGGTTGTTGCCGACGAGCATGGACGACAGCAGGAGGAACATCCGCTCGTAGCCCGCCTGGACGTCGGGGACCTTCGATTCGGTCATCGCACCGCCGCCCCGCGACGGGATGCCGTATTTCCGAGCGAGCTGGGCGCCGATGCTCAGGCAGAGGACGTGCTCGGCGCCGGCGTAGAGCGGGAGGCCGGTCTTCATATCCCCGGCCGCCGTTACCGTGCCGTAGGTGACCGGGTTGCCGGGCCGGACGGCGTGGCAGAGCATGATGCCGGCCAGCACTTCGGCGTTGTGCTGGGCCATCGCCCCGGCCAGCGTCATGGGCGCCGAGAGCCCGGCGATGGCGGCGGGGGCGATGAAGAGCGGTTGGCCGAAATGCGCCTCATCGATGATCGTCCGGGAGACGCGATCGTCGTAGCAGAGCGGGCTGAGCGGGTTGACGCCGCCGGCCGAGATCGGCTTCTGCACGTAGTCCCAATCGGAGCCGAAGAGGATCTCGACGACCGTCCGGAAGTCGCCCCGGATGTCGCGATCGATGTCGCCCGGCGACGGCGCCAGAGCGCCGATCCGTGCGGGCTTGTCCGAGTACTTCACCGACAGATACCGGCCGACGGCCGGCCGGAGCGTCACCGGCACGTCCTGCGGCTCGACCGACCCGCTGCCGACGATGTCTAGCTCGTCGATCGATGCGCAGAGCTTCGTCAGCTCGATGGCGTCCTCCAGGCGGCCGGTCCGCCGGCCGCGCTCCTGGTCCACCGCAAAGGGGCAGCCCCCCGTCGGGCTGAAGACGACGTTGTCGCCGCCCCAGGTCACCGTCCGCTTCGGATTGCGGGCGTGGACGGTGATGGTGGCCGGCAATTGGGCAACGGCCGCCTCGACGGCGGCCGGGTCGAAGGTGACCCGCTGAAGGTCGCGGTCGACGCGCGTGCCCGGCAGCGCTTCGAGGAGGTCGAGCGCCTCGTCGCAGAGGTAGGCGTGGCCGACTTCGGCGAGGATCCGCAGCGAGGCGCGATGGATGACCTCGACGGCCTCGTGGGAAACGAGCTCGAGCCTGGGCTGCCTGTTCACGATCATGGGGGCCTCCTACGGGGTTTGTGGTTCTGGGTTTCTGGTTTCTGGTTGTTTCCTTCCCCAACCAGAAACCAGAAACCTCGTCCTTGGCGGTTCGGTCTTTCCGTAGACCGATCCAGAATTACACCTGGAGGGCCGCTCGCTCCAGGTCGACCAGCTCGCGTGGCCACTCCTCGCGCTCGCCGATGGGAATTGACGCCTCGTCGCGGAGAATCAGCTCGCGGAGGAACTGCTCGGCGTGCGGCTCGATCGGGGGCGCGACATAGCCGTGCAGCAGCTCCTTCCATCGCTCGGTCGCCCGCTCGACGATGGTCTTGCTCCCTCGTTTCGCCCAATCGTTGTAGAGCAGGCGGTCGGCCAGCCGCGGCTCGAAATAGGCGGTCCGATAGTGCCTGTAGGTGTGGTCGGTCGTCAGGTACATCCCCTGGGGGCCGACCTCCTTGATGACCTCCAGGGCGATCTGCTCGTCGTCCACCGGCACGCCCTCGGCGATGCGTCGGAGCATGCCGATCAGGTCGGCGTCGATGACCATCAGTTCGTAGGAGTTCGTCAGAAACGACTCCAGCAGACCGGCTGCATGGTTAATGCAGTGGTTGCCGACAAGGAAGGCGTTCAAGAGGATGAGCATCTGCTCGTAGCCGGCCTGCACGTCGGGAATCTTGGCGTCCGTCATGACGCCGGGGCTCCGTGAGGGGATGCCGTATTTCCGGGCGAGTTGAGCGCCGATGCTCAGACAGAGCGCGTGCTCGGCACTCCCGTAGATGGGCGCCCCCGCCTTCATGTCGGCGACCGTCACGACGGTGCCGTACATGACCGGGCAGCCGGGCCGGACGGCCTGGGCGAGCATGATGCCGGCGAGCACCTCGGCGTTGTGCTGCGTCATCGCGCCGGCCAGCGTGATGGGCGCCGACAGGCCGGCGATGGGCGCCGAGCCGACGAAGAACGGCTGGCCGAAGTGTGCCTGGTTGATCGCCGACCGGGAGACCCGATCGTCGAAGCAGAGCGGGCTGAGCGCTGCCATGCCGCCAGTGACGACGGGCTTCTTCACCGGATCCCAGTCGGAGCCAAACAGGGCCTGGACCACCGCTCGGAAATCGCCGCGGATGTCGCGGTCGATGTCGCCCGGCGACGGCGCCAGCGCCCCGATGCTGGAGGGCCTGTCGGAGTATTTCGCCGACAGATACCGGCCCACGGCCGGCCGCAGTGTTACCGGCACGTCCTGCGGCTCGACCATCCCGGCGCCGACCATGTCCAGCTCGTCGATGGAGCTCGCGATCTTGATCAGCTCGATGAGATCCTGGAGCCGGCCCGGCCGGCGGCCGCGCTCGGCGTCCACCGCATAGGGACAGCCGCCGGCGGGTGAGAAGACGACGTTATCCCCGCCGATGGTCACCGTCCGCTTCGGGTTCCGAGCGTGGACGGTGAAGGAGGGCGGCAGCAGGGCAACCGCGGCTTCGACGGCCGCCGGGTCGAAGGTGACCGCCTGGGTCTCCCGGTCCACCCGGGTCCCCGGCGCCGCTTCGAGCACGTCGAGCGCCTCCTCGCAGAGGAAGGTCACGCCGATCTCGGCGAGGATCCGGAGGGAAGCCCTGTGGATGGTGTCGATGGCCTCATCGGGAACGAGCTGAAGCCTGGGCTGCGTGTTGACGATCATCGGTTTCTTTCCTCTCCGTCATGCTGAGCCGCAGTGAGCGAACTCGTAGGAACTCGTAGGAACTCGGTGGAGGCTGTCATGCTGCACCGCAGCGAGCCTGGGCTGCGTGTTGACGATCATCGGGTTTCCTCCCTCTCCGTCATGCTGAGCCGCAGCGAAGAATCTCCCCGGCTTACGGTGGGCACTCGTAGGC
>JACQGW010000360.1 GCA_016199325.1 Chloroflexota bacterium | reverse complement strand
TCAGCGCCCGGTCCTCAGGCGCCTGAGGACCGGGCGCTGAATCGCCAACTACGAACCCAACCGTTCAGCTTTGACGAACCACTGGCCCCAGCGGTTCTCCCTCCGTCATGCTGAGCCGCAGCGAAGCATCTCCCCGGCGTCCCCAGTCCGCGCCGGGGAGATGCTTCGCTGCGGCTCAGCATGACAAATCGCTCAGCCTCGCCCTCTGCGTTCTCCGCGTCTCTGCGGTTCGTCTCCTCCGGCGATCTACGACGGCAACGGCAGCTCGGCCGGCTGCGTCAGCTCGTCCAGGATCTGGAGACCGCGGAGCGTCAAATCGGGGTCGACCAGCTCGATGGCGGTCGTCTCGCGGGCGACGACTTCGGCGAGGCCACCCGTCGCAATCACGCGCGGCTGGCGCCCCAGCTCGGCGGCCATCCGACGGACAAGCCCCTCCACCAGGCCAACGTACCCGAAGATGGCGCCGGACTGCATCGCCTGGACAGTGTTCTTCCCGATGGCGTGCGGCGGCCGGACGAGCTCCACAGACGGGAGCTGGGCAGCAAACTGGGCGAGGGCGCGCACGCCGAGCTCGACCCCGGGGGCGATGGCGCCGCCGAGGTAGTCGCCCTCGGCCGAGACGACGTCGAACGTGGTCGCCGTGCCGAAGTCGATGACGATGGCAGGGGAGCCGTACAGGCGGCTGGTGGCCAGCGCGTTGACGACGCGGTCGACGCCGACCTCACTGGGGTTGTCGATGCGGACGCGAACGCCCGGGATGGCGCTCGACTCGGCGACGAGCGGCTCGACGCCGAAATACTGGCGGCAGACCCGCGTGAACGTCGTCCGGAGCGGCGGCACCACGCTGGCGATGACGGCGCGCTGCACCTGTTCGACCGCGATCCGGCGGTGGCCGAACAACGTCAAGAGCAGCGCGCCGTACTCGTCGGCCGTCTCACGCGTATCGGTCTCCATCCGCCAGGTCACCACGAGGTCCCGGCCGTCGAACAGGCCGATGACGATGTTCGTGTTGCCAATGTCAATCGCCAGCAGCAACTTCGCCTCCAGTGATGAGTGATGAGTAGGGAATGCCCGTCACCCATCACGGATGGAGTGTGCCCTCTCTACTCATCACTCATCACTCATCACTCGTCAGAGCGTTGGTTTGACCATGATGGTCTGATCGCGCTCGGGGCCGACGCTCACGATGGCGATGGTGCAGCCGACGAGCTCGGCGAGCCGGGTGACGTAGTCCTGCGCGGGCTGGGGGAGCGCCTCGAACGTCCGGGCGTGGGTGGTCGGCGTCTGCCAGCCGTGCATCTCCTCGTAGACCGGTTGCACGCGTTTCAGCAAGCTGAGGTTGCCGGGGAGATGATGGTGGACGTCGCCGTCCAGACGGTAGCCGGTGCAGATCTTGAGGGTCGGCAGCTCGTCGAGGACGTCCAGCCGGGTGAGAGCGATGCTCGTGTACCCGTTGATCTGGTGGCTGTACCGGGCGACGACTGCGTCGAACCAGCCGCAGCGCCGAGCTCGCCCGGTCGTCGTGCCGTACTCGTGGGCGCGCTCTCGGATGAGCTGCCCGGTGTCGTCGAGCAGCTCGGTCGGCATCGGGCCGTGGCCCACCCGGGTCGTGTACGCCTTGAACACGCCGATGACCCGGTCGAGGGCGGTCGGCGGCAGGCCGACGCCCAGGCAGAGCCCGGCGGCCGTCGGTGATGAGGAGGTGACGTACGGATAGGTGCCGAAGTCGGCGTCCAGGAGGGTCCCCTGGGCGCCTTCCAGGAGAATCAGCTCGTTTCGCTCCCGCGCTCGCTGAATGATCAGGCTCGTCTCGATAATGTGGGGCGCCAGGAGCTTGCCGAACGCGCGATACTCGGAATAGACCTCGTGGAGAGAGAGCGGCTGCTCGTTGTACAGCTTCGTCAGCAGCCGGTTCTTGTGGGCGAGGACCGGGCTGAGCCGATTGAGGAGCGTTTCGTCGTCGGTCAGGTCGCCCATCCGGATGCCGACGCGTGCCGCCTTGTCGGCGAACGCCGGGCCGACGCCTTTGCGGGTGGTGCCGATGGCCTCGGCGCCGCGGGCGTCCTCCTCGAGGGCGTCGAGCAAGCGGTGATACGGCATGATCACATGGGCGCGGTCGCTGATGAAGAGGTGCCCGAGGTCCACGCCCCGCCGGCGAAGCCGGTCCATCTCTTCGGTGAGCACGAGGGGGTCGGCGGCGACGCCGTTGCCGATGACGCAGATCGCTCGCGGATTGAAGATACCGGCCGGGACGAGGTTCAGCTTGAACTCGCCCAGCTCGTTGATGATCGTGTGGCCGGCGTTGTTGCCGCCGGTGCAGCGGGCGACGACGCGCGCCCGCTGGGCGAGCAGGTCGACGATCTTGCCCTTGCCTTCATCCCCCCATTGCGCACCGATCACTGCGACGACTGGCATCGGAACACCCTCCATGTCTCTTGGCGCGAGAAACGGCGCCCCGGTTCCCCCGCCCCCTGGCAGGCAGCCCGAGACGCCGACGCCCGCCGAAGTATACCAGATTCGGCGGCCTGTTTGAAGCTGTTTGAGGCCGGACGGAGCCGCCGAAAGGTCCCCTGGCATGCGGATTGCATCGCTCTACGGACAAGGAGGAGTTCCGTATGGTTGCGAAGGACGGTCCCAGCCAGCCCGGCGCCCAGGACCCGGATCGGATCGAGCTGCCGCTCGTTCCACTGCTCGATACGGTGCTCTTCCCTCACATGGTTGTGCCCCTTGGCGTCGGGCGCGAGCGATCGCTGCGAGCCATCGAGCACGCCCTGGCCGGAGATCAGCGCGTGCTGCTCGTCGCCCAGCGCGCGGCCACCCACGACCTCCAGGCGCCTGACGAGCTTCACGCCGTCGGCACTATCGCAGCCGTTGCCCAACTGCTGCGGATGCCCGATGGCACCGCACAGGTGTTCGTTCAGGGGCTGACGCGGGCGCGAATTGTCACAGTCGACCAGACCGAGCCCTATTACCGCTGCACGGCCGAGCCCATCGCCGAATCGTCGGAGCACAGCCTGGATGGTCAGGCGTTGATGGGCGCGGTCATGGCCGCGTTCGAGGAGTACGTCAAGCTGGGCAAGGGCCTGCCGGAGGAGATCATCACGGCGGCCAGGAACATCGACGAGCCCGGCTGGCTGGCCGATATCATCGCCTTCTCGCCGGATCTGACCTTTGCCGACCGCCAGCGGCTGCTGGAAACCTTCGACCCCGTCGAACGCCTGCGCCAGTGCGCCGCGTTTCTCCAGCGCCAGGTCGACCTCCTCCGCATTCGGACCCAGATCGAGAAGGAGGTCCAGGAGGGCGTCAGCAACCAGCAGCGGGAATACCTGCTGCGCGAGCAGCTCAAGGTCATCCAGAAGGAGCTGGGCGAAGTCAATCCGGAGGCCAATCTGGCCGACGAGTACGCCGGCAAGATCGCGGCGGCCGAGCTGCCAGGTGAAGTGCGCGAGAAGGCGCTCAAGGAAGCCGCCCGGCTGCAGGCAATGCCGCCCGGATCTCCGGAGATCGGCATCATCCGCGGCTACCTCGACTGGATAGTCGAGCTGCCCTGGGCACGTCTGACCGAAGACCGGCTGGACCTGGCCGAGGCGGCACGGATTCTCGACGAGGACCACTACGGGCTGCCGAAGGTCAAGGAGCGATTGATCGAGTACGTCGCCGTCCGCAAGCTGGCCGGCGAGCGGATGCGGACGCCCATCCTGTGCTTCGTCGGGCCGCCGGGCGTGGGCAAGACGAGCCTGGGCCGATCGATCGCCCGGGCGCTCGGCCGGCAGTTCGTCCGGGTGTCGCTGGGCGGCATCCGTGATGAGGCGGAGATCCGCGGCCATCGGCGGACCTACATCGGCGCGCTGCCGGGGCGCATCATCAAGGGGATGCGCGATGCCGGGTCACGCAACCCGGTGTTCATGCTGGACGAGATCGACAAAGTCGGGACCGACTTCCGCGGCGACCCGGCCGCCGGCCTCCTCGAAGTGCTCGACCCTGAGCAGAACTGGGCCTTCTCCGACCACTATCTGGAGGTGCCGTTCGACCTCTCGCAGGTGATCTTCATCGCGACGGCGAACGTGCTCGATCCAGTCCCACCGGCGCTCCGGGACCGCATGGAAGTCATCGAGATCGCCGGCTACACCGAGGACGAGAAGCTGTCCATCGCACGCCACTTCCTGCTGCCGAAGCAGACGGTCTGCCACGGCCTCTCCCAGGACAATCTGTGCATTGGCGACGGGGCGCTCCTTTGCCTGGTGCGGGAGTACACCAAGGAGGCCGGCGTCCGGAACCTGGAGCGGGAGCTGGCGAGCATCTGCCGGAAGGTGGCCCGACGGGTGGCCGACAACCCGGCGGACCTCTCGAAGATCGACGCGGCTGACCTCTGCGCGTTGCTCGGTCCGGCGCGCTTCAGCTTCGGGCTGGCCGAGGAGCGGGATGAGGTGGGAGTGGCGACGGGTGTTGCCTGGACGCAGTTCGGCGGCGACCTGTTGGGCGTCGAAGTCGCCCTGGTCGAGGGGAAAGGCGACCTCGTCCTGACCGGCCAGCTCGGCGACGTCATGCAGGAGAGCGCTCGGGCCGCCGTGACCTACGCCCGCACGCGCGCCCGCGAGCTGAACCTGCCCGCCTCCTTCTTCGAGACGCACAACATCCACATCCACGTCCCGGCGGGCGCGATTCCCAAGGACGGGCCGTCGGCCGGCATCACCATGGCGACGGCGCTCGTCTCGGCGCTGGCGGGCCGGCCGGTGCGGCGCGACGTCGCGATGACGGGGGAGATCACGCTCCGCGGCCGGGTCCTGCCGATCGGCGGGCTCAAAGAGAAGGTGCTGGCTGCCCACCGCGGGGGCATGACGACGTTCGCCTATCCCAAGAAGAACGAGAAAGACCTGATCGAGATCCCGGCGCAGGTCCGGGACGAGCTACGGCTCATTCCGGTGGAGCACATGGACGAAGTGCTCGAGGTCGCCCTGCTCGGCGAGCTGCATCTGCGCCGACGCGCGGCGTAGAGGCGGCGAACCGCCAAGGCGCCAAGAGAGATACCGAGAAAGCTGGCTACTGAATTCTTGCTCGGGAAAACCTGTGGCGACCGGTCCGAGCCCGACGCGACCACTGCCTGATCATGTGCCGCCGTCGTTCCCTTTCGCGTCCTCATGCCGTCTGTCGGCCTGCTGCCTGTGGTATAATTGGGCCGGTGTCGGCGCACCGGTAGAGGCTCCCTGTGGTGATCGCCTGGCTGATGGGCAGTCGCCTCTGGCCGGGAACCCAAAGCCGCGTGTGAGGCACTCGCGTACGGGCCCGTGGCGCAGCGGTGAGCGCAACCGACTCATAATCGGCAGGTCCTGGGTTCGAATCCCAGCGGGCCCACCCCAGCGGTCAGTGTTGGCGCGTACGCGGCCACGCAACGACGTAAGGATGAGAGATACGGCAGGGCGGCGACCGATTCAACGACGAGGATAGGTTGGATGGTCCCGCACTGGATTCGCTGGATTCTCGTGACTCCCGGGGCGTTGGGCGCCCGGTTTGGCACGCAGCTATTTGTGGACCTTGCGATTTCGTTGGAATGGCTGCTAGAGACCGAGGAGGAGCGGCTGGCGGTCGAGGAGGCCAAGGCCGACATCGCGGCCGGTCGGGTGACACCCTGGGAGGACGTCAAGCGCGAGCTCGGACGCCAGCCCAAAAGCGGCGCAGGGGGCGAGGAGGGGGCATGACGACGAGAGATGATCTGTACCGCTTGATCGATGAGTTGCCCGAGGGTGACCTGGAGGTCGCCAAGCGGCTGCTGGAGGACCTGACCAGCGGCGATCCGGTCCTGCGGGCACTGGCCACCGCGTCGGTCGACGATGAGCCGGAGACCGAAGAAGAGCGCCTGGCCGTCGAGGAAGGCAAAGCGGACCTGGCGGCCGGGCGGGTCGTGTCCCTCGAAGACGTCAAGCGCGAGCTGGGCCTGTGACCTGGCGGGTCCAATTGACAGAGCGGGCCCGGCGCGACCCGGCCGATCTCGCTCGGCAGGTGGCCGCCCGCGTGGTGGCTGCGCTGGAGCGCTTCGCCGAAACCGGGCACGGTGACGTCAAACCCCTCCAGGGAACCGACGGAGAATGGCGTCTGCGGGTCGGCGACTGGCGGGTTCGCTTCGTCTTCGACTACCCCAGCAGGACCATCTACGTCCTGCGCGTTCTCCCCCGCGGCCGCGCCTACCGGGACTAGCCTCTATCGAGTATCCCCATTTCGATCGGCGATCCTGAGAATCTAATGCTTCTCTAACACTCGCCTGATGGATTTCTAACGCGCCGGCTGGTTTCTTAATAGAGGTGACGTCGGGACGGAGACAAGCGTCAGCGTGCTCCGTCCGGTTCGTCACGCTCTCCCAGCGGTACACGTTGGCAGATTCTCACAGGAGGGAGCGATCTGCTGGCGGTGCTCGAGAGCTAAGACAGGATACGGAAAAGAGGAAACCAAGGAGACATCATGGCAGCGAAGCTACTCGTCTACGAAGATCAAGCGCGGCGTTCCCTCAAAGCCGGTGTCGACGTCGTCGCCAAGGCCGTCCGGGTCACCCTCGGCCCCAAGGGCCGCAACGTGGCCATCGACAAGAAGTACGGCGCCCCCACGATCACCCACGACGGCGTCTCGGTCGCCAAGGAGATCGATCTCCCCGACCCGCTCGAGAACATGGGGGCCCAGCTCCTCAAGCAGGCCGCCTCGAAGACCAACGACGTCGCCGGCGACGGGACGACGACGGCAACCGTCCTGGCCCATGCGATGGTTATCGAGGGGCTCAAGAACGTCGCGGCCGGCGCCAACCCGATGATCCTCAAGCGGGGGATAGAGAAGGCGGCCGCCGCCG
>JACQGW010000302.1 GCA_016199325.1 Chloroflexota bacterium | reverse complement strand
GGCGCAATGAATTGCGCCCCCACGGAGGGCATCGGGCATCCCAAATGCCGGATCAATTCGTGAATCTCCATTACGCGGGGTCGCAGGATCAGGGCGTCGGATTCGTGTCTGCCGGCGAGAGGTGCTCGATCATCTCGCACAGCGCTTGAGCAGCCTGCACCAGCAGACTCACGTCGACCTGCTCCACCGTGTCGTCGGCGGAGTGGAGCAGCTCTTGGTTGATCGTGTCCAGGCGCTCGCTCGTCAGCGCCACAGCGGGCCGCCCATGCATGGCGAAGATCGTGTGGTCGCCCTGCCACCACTGCGGTCCTTCCACCAGTCCGTGCCCGTCGAGCACGGCGCGCACATGGGCTGCCAGCCGTTCATCGCAGCCGTACAGCGAGTACGCCGTTCGCCCCTCGCGGTACCCCGCAGCATCGATGTTCACCGCCAGCGCGACGTCGCCGAGGTCGCCGCCGTGCTCGCTCAGATACTGCACCTCGCCCGCGGCGTTGAAGTAGTCTTCGCCGTTCAGCACGACGAGCTCCACACCGGTGGGCGCTCTCGTGTCGAGCATCTCGGCCACCAGCAGCACCACCGCCACGCCGGCGGCGTTGTCGAGCGCCCCGGGCGTGCCCACCTTCGTATCGATGTGGGCCGTCACGGTTACTCGCCCCTGCGCGTGCCCCCGCCGGCCCACGACGTTGCACGCGAGGGCCGGCTGCCGCTGCCCGTGCAGCGCGACTCGGGCCGGCAGTCCGTCGAATCCGGCAAGCGCCGACCCCATCTGTTCGTCGACGTATCCGGTGGGGACGCGGAAGTCTCCGTCCTCGATGAACGGAAACGGATGGATCGCGCCGGCCATTTCCGGGCACCAGCCCGTCGCGGCGACGATGGCCGTCGGGCCGGCTGCTTCCAGGAGATCGATAAGGTGCCTGTGATCTTCCACCTGATAGAAGGGGAAGCCCTTTGGCGTCAACGGCTGGGCGGTCAGGGCGCCGCGCAGGACCACGATCGCGCCGGCGAGATTCCGACGGGTCAGTTCCGCCAGCGTGCTGGCGACGACGAGGTCTCCCGATCCCGCCACGCCAGGGGAGTACGGGCTGGTGTGGAGACGGAGCTCGGCCCCGCCGACCATCAGCACTCCGTCGTCGCCTTCCCAGCCGACGACCTCGAACTCCGGCTGGGCGACCGCCCAGCCCTGTCGAGCGAGGAGTTCGGCCACGTAGGCGGTGCCCGCACGGTTTTCTGCGCTGCCCGGGCGCCGGTCCCTGCCGGCACAGAGGGCACGCAGGTGGCTGCCGGCCCGTGTCCGCCGGTCCCCGCCGCCGGTCATCGTGCATGCGGCAGCGTGAAGGAGAAGGTGCTTCCCTTCCCCACCTCGCTCTCGACCCAGATCCGCCCGCCGTGGGCCTCTACCAGCATCTTCGCAATATGTAGCCCCAGGCCCAGGCCCTCCAGGGTGCTGGTCTTGCCGGACCGATAGAACCGATGGAACAGGCGGGGGAGCTCGTCCTGGGGTATTCCGGACCCACGGTCGACCACGGACACCCTGACCTCTCCTGCTGCCGGCTCTGCCCTGACCACGACCTGGCCTTCCGAGTACTTGAGGGCATTGCTGATCAGGTTCGTGAGGATCCGCTCCAGGCGGTTCGGGTCCGCCAGCACGACCGGCACGTCGGGTTCCGGCGTCTCCACCAGGAGCCGTCCCGTGTCCAGGACCGCGGCCAGGCGAGCCTTCAGTTCGTTTGCCAGGGACGCCACATCGGTGGGAACCAGGTCCAACCTGAGCTGGCCCGACTCCAGCCGCGCCAGATCCACCAGATCCTGGATCATCGCATCCATCCGCCGGGCGCTGGTGACGGTCGTTTCCGCGCTGAGCCGCATGCGGCCGTCATAGCCACTCCGCTCCAGCATCCGCAACATCAGTTGAGCTTGCCCCAGAATGACCGTGAGCGGGGTCCGCAGGTCGTGGGAGATGGTGTGCAGGAGCTCCTCTCGCTGCTCCTCGGACCGCTTGCGGTCCGTGATGTCCAGGAAAGTGCCGATGAGCTGACGTGCCGCCCCATCGTCGTCATGCGCGAAGACCGTATCACGAGAGAAGCACCAGATCCAGCGGCCGTCTGCCCGCTTGAAACGGTATTCGATCTCTAGAACCTCGCCGTCCGCGGCGCGTGTGACGCTCTCCAGATGGGCGGCTACTCTCGCCCGATCCTCCGGATGAAGCAGGGCGAACAACTCCTGGCCGGTCATGGCGCTGAGGTCATCGATGGTATACCCGGTCAGCCGCGTGTACTGAGGATTGATGAAGGTATTGGCCCGTCGCTTCAGATCGTAGACGTAGAGGCCATTCAAGGACGACATCAGCACCTTGCTGGCGAACGCCTCGCTCTCACGCAGCGCCTCGCTCAGCCGTTTCTGCTCCGCGCTCTGGATGATGTCCCACCGGCCCTCGCGCTTGATGAGGCCGAATTGATGGTTCTTGATCACGTCGATGACTTCGTGGGCCGAGCACCTGTCGAGGCTGTAGGTGCAGACGGCCATCATCCGATACATCCCGATGGCGGCGTTGACTTCTGCCTCGTAGTCGGTGAAATCCTGCCAGCCGCTTTTCTCGAGCCAGAAGGTGTTTCCGGTCAGCCTCAACCCGTCGAATCCCCTGGCTACGGCCTGGTCCAGCACGTCCAGCCAGCCGTTCAGCACTCGCCGAGCGTCGAAAGAACCGCCCTTCAAGTACCATTCGCTATGGGGAATGATCTCGATCTGCCCCGTGTCCAGGTACCGGTCGGCGCTGGGGAGGGCCGCTCGCAGCGCCTCCCGGGCTTCGTCGGCGCCGAGCGGCTCCGACGTGACCCACATGCAGAGCTCGTTGCTTTCCAGGCCCGCGATGAAATAGGGCACCAGGATGTCGAGCAGGTCCTCCCGGGTCTGGTAGAACTGGCAGAAGTGCGTGCCCCAGGGAGCGTTGCCGATGACGTCGATGCCGGTATCTCTGAGTCCGCCCTGCATCTCTCCACCCTCCGAAGGCCGGCCTGGATTTGCCGGCGGGCCATGCCGGCAGCCATACCGATCATAGCGGGTGACCGGCGGGTGGTCAACGGGACGGGGGACTGACCCGTCCGTCCAGCACCTGCCAGCGCCCGCACGGCCGCTTCGGCTTCCGGACTCTTAGCGTCCTCTGCGCCTCTGCGGTTGGTCCTGTTCGGTGTTCCTAGCGGGCCAGCGTTCCATCGAGCGTTCTCGGCGCCGCGATGCGCTTGGGAAGCGCATCCCGGAGCGGCCTGATGTAGTCGACCCCGAAACCGCAGCACCCGCCGACGATCTGCGCGCCCTCCGCCACGAACTTCGTGACCTCGGCGACGAACTCCTCGACGGTCGCATTCGGCTGCTGGTTGGGGTCGGCGAACGGCTGTGTGTAGTCCGAACGGCCGGCGTCCGCGTACACGGCGATGGGGCCATCCCACTTCGACTTCAAGATCGGAAGCGAGGCGGCAATGTCGTCCAGGTGGGTGTGGAAAATGGTGGCGACGCGCCCGCCATACGGCAGGACTTTGTCCAGCGCTTCGGTGAAGAGGACCTCAGACTGGTAGCCTATCCTGACCGTGGGGTCTCCCGCCGACCGGTGGGTCTTGAAGCCGATCCAGAAAGGAAGGCCGACAGAGGCGCACGCCTCGGCCACCCACATGCGATGGGTCAGGCCGCCGGTCGACTCCGCCAGGAGCAGGTCGACGCCGGCCTCTGCAAGGATCTCGGCCTGCTCCCTGAGGTTGGCCTTCGACTGCTCCTCGGTAATGGCGGTGCGCTTTGCCCATCTCCCGCCTCGTCGCTGGCCGATGCCCTCGGAGCCGGTCAGGAGGCCGAAGTTGGAGATCGAGCCCGCGATGTACACCGGCCTGTCCTTGGCGCACCGGTCGCGCGCGTTCTGGGCGAGCAGAACGGCACGCCGATTCAATTCGCCGGTCAGGTCGCCCAGTCCCATGGGCTCCAGGTTGTGCCGCTGTGCCGCGTAGGAGTTGGTCGTGATAATCTCGGCGCCTGCCTTGATATACCGCTCGTGCATCATCTGAACGGTGGTCGGATGGGTGTGCAGAGCCGCCGCTGCCCACGACTCGCCGGCCATCGGCGCGCCCATCGCCTGGATCTGGGTTCCGATTGCACCGTCGAGGATGATCACATCGCCTCTATCAATCCTTGCCTGAAGGTCGCTATAGCCTGCCATATGCCCTCCAACTGCGAGTTTGTCACCACGGACCGACGACCATACGCATCGTAGCAGCTTATCCACCGACGGTCAAACTGTGGTAAGATAGCCCCGCTATGAGGATTCATCTCGGCCTCGGAGTCTTCCAACACGACACGCCGGACGCGCTGATTCGGACCGTCCGGCGCGCCGAAGAGCTCGGCTACGAGAGCTTCTGGTACGCCAACGAGAAGCTCTACCGCGACCACTGGATCGGGCTGACCGTTGCCGCGCTCAACTCACGGCGACTGGTGATCGGCACCTACGTGACCGACCCCTACACGCAGCACCCGGCCCTGATGGCGGCAGCCGCCGCCACGCTGGACGAGCTGTCCGGTGGACGGACGATCCTCATGATCGGCGCCGGTGGAGCGAGCGGCGTGCCGCTGGCCCTCGGGCGGCGGCAGCCGGCGCTCGCCATCCGCGAGGCGATCCTGGTGATCCGCCGGCTCCTGGCGGGCGAGCGGGTGACCTTCGAGGGCGAGACGGTTCGACTCCTGGACGGCCACCTCCACCTGCCCGCGCGCAAGAACCTCCCGATCTACGTTGCCAGCCGCGGCAACCTCATCCTCGAGCTGGCGGGAGAGGTTGCCGACGGCGTGATGATCGCGACCTACGCGACGCCCCGCGGCGTTCAGCACGCCCTGTCCCGTATCGACCGGGGACTGGCGAGGTCCGGCCGCACCTGGCAGGACGTCCGGATCATCTCTCGGGTGGACGTCGCCATCCATCCGGACCGCCGGGTGGCGCGCGAAGCCGTCCGGACGATGATCGCCGGCTCGCTGACCACCAGCTATCCCGATACAGGCTTCGTGCGCGCTGTCGGCCTGGAGCTATCGCCGGAGCTCCAGGCGATGGCGGCCAGGAAGGATCGCGAGCACTCGCAGGCCAATGCCCACCTCGTCCCCGACGAGATGGTCGACGCCTTCACCTGGACGGGCACGCCGGAGGACGTCGCCGGGCGGGTCGCCGAGATCGTCCGGCTCGGGATCTCCCACGTTACCGTGATGTTCCATCCCACCGACGCGGTGGACGAAGCGACGGCCATCCGACTCATGGCCGAGCAGATCACGCCGATGGCTGAAGCGATGACCGGGGGCACCTGATGGTCGAAACGGTGGACGTCGTCGAGCACGCCTACCGCGCCCGAACGCCGACCTCGGCGAAGCTCTACGCGGAAGCCGTCGAGCTCCTCCCCGGCGGCGTCACGCACTCGAACCGCTACTGGCCGCCCTACCCCATCTATTTCGACCGCGTCGCCGGCAGCCGGATCTTCGACGTCGACGGCAACGCGTACGTCGACTACTGGCTGGCCAACGGCACGATGTTCATGGGCCACGCCAACCCGGCGGTCGCCGCTGCGGTCGCCGAGCAGCTCCCGCGGGGCTCCCACTTCGGCCTGAGCAACGAGCCGATGCTCCGGCTCGCCAGGAAGATCGTCGAGCTCGTGCCGTGCGCCGAGCGTGTCCGCTTCACGAACTCGGGGACCGAGGCCGTCGCCCACGCCCTGCGCGTCGCTCGCGGCTACACCGGCCGCAAGAAGATCGCGCGCTTCCAGGGCACCTTCCACGGCGTTCACGACGAGCTCTACGTCGGCGTCTCGGCGCCCTTCGACCGGCCCGACTGCGCCGGCATCCCGCCCTCGGCCTACGAGGACATCATCCTCTGTCCGTACAACGATCTCGATCGGACGGCGGCGCTGCTGAGGAGCCATCGCGACGGCCTGGCCGGCGTGCTGGTCGAGCCGATCTCGTCGGTGATCGCGGCGACACCCGAGTTCCTGCGAGGGCTGCGGGAGATCACGACGGAGCTCGGCGCGGTCCTCATCTACGACGAGATCGTGACCGGCTTCCGGATGGCCCCCGGCGGCGCCCAGGAGCTCTTCGGCGTCATCCCCGACCTGACTGCGCTCGGCAAGGTGCTTGGCGGCGGCTTTCCCATCGGGGCGCTCGCCGGCCGGCGCGAGGTCATGGAGGTCCTGGTGCCGACCCGCCCCGCCGACCGGCGGGTGGACATCTACGGCACCTACAGCGGCAGCCCGGCGGTGATGGCGGCGGGAGTGGCAACGCTGACCCAGCTCGCCGACGGCCGGCCCCAGCGACACGCCGCCGCGCTGGGCGAGCGGATGGCGGCGGGGCTTTCGGAGATCCTATCGATCCACGGCGAGCAGGCGTGCGTTGGGCGGGTCGGCTGTCTCTTCCAGGTCTACTTCGGCCTGGACCGGCCCCCGACGAGCCACCGCGAGGCGCAGCGGGCGAACGGGGCGCAACGGCGCCGGTTCCACCTGGCCTTGATGACCCGCGGCATCTTCTTCAAGTACGGCTCCGAGGGCCGCATCTCCGCCGCCCACACCGAGGCCGACGTCGACGAGACGCTGGCGCAGATGGAGGACGTGATCCACAAGGGCTGGCACCGCGCCTAGAGCGGCGTCGAGAGAACGAACCGCCAAGACGCCAAGATCGCCAAGCAGGACGCCAAGAATGGCGGTTGGTCGTTTGGTCAATCCCTGTGCAAACCGCTCTAATGGTACTTCTCGACGAAAGTGCAGGTACTTTCAGAACTGGGACGACGAAAGGACCTGCGGCGATCCTGGTGAGAGGAGCGAGCGGAACGCGCGGTAGTCGTGGATGGCAAGGCCGTCAAAGCCGGGCTCTTGCTCCAGCTCGCTTGCGACGTGACTCAACTGGCGCCGCACCTCCGAGGTGTCGTGCCCGGCGAATGAAATGAAGGCAGGCTCGTCGCCGGGCGGGCGGAGGTTGACGCCAACCATCACGGGCTGACCGATCCGCGACCCAAAGGCGACGATGGGCTGGCTGAGCCGGATGATGTCCGGGGCCTGGTCACGGTACGCCATGACTGTCACGCGGTGCGTTCTGACTTGCACGTGCTCGGACCAGCGCCGCACGACCCCGTCGACGCAAAGCGCCCGGCCGTGATACCAGCAGGGGATGTCCGCAGCGAGGCGCAGACCACTCGACCGCAGGCGGTCGCGCGTGGCGTCGAGCAGTGCCAGGTATGACGTGAGGAGACGGTCCGGTTCCTGCTTCCACCGTTCACCCAGGCTGTGTGGCTCGACGTCCAGGTGGAGCCCCGTCGGCAGCGCCGGAGCACCCGTCGAAACCCCCAGCACTGCGTCGACCCAGGCGAGAGCCCTGTCCACATGATCGGGAAGAGCCCAGGACGGGTCGCCGCCGAGGAACTCGACGGCGACGCCGCACGCGCGAGCCAGGTCAAGGAAGCGGTGCAGCGTGGTCTGTGCGCCCGCGCATGTGCGGGTCGACGCGTGGAGATACAGGCGTTGGACGCCCTGTTGCTGGCACAGTTGGAGGAGCCGATCGGCTGTCTCCCCCCGGTCGTGTTCCGCACCCCAGACCCAGAGTGCAAGGTGCGGTCCGCCAAGGCCAAGAAATGCGGCCGGTCGCTCGGGCGATCGGTGCAGGTCGCCGATTGCTCCCATTGTCAACTCTTTTCTTCTGCCCGTTCACCAGGCTGCTCATCCGGTCACTTCAAGGCAGCTTCGAGGTAGGCGGCGATCACCGGGTGCGGGCCTTCGACCTGGTCGGCCAATTGCGGGAGAAACAGTGTCGCCAGGAAGAATCGGTGCATAGGCAGCTCGACGATCCGGGCTTCGCCACCCTCACCCAGGCCACTGACCCGTAGCCCGCCGGCCGAGATCGCCGTCTGGAATGCCGGATTGAGCTCGAAGCTACAGAAGAACGCCTCATCGACCGCGTGCCGCCGGTAGATGCGAAAGGCGAGCGAATCCGGCAGCACCTGGACCTTCAGGCTCCCGAACAGTCTGGGCGCCCCCGCGGGACGTCCTGGCACGGGGCAGGAGACCGGCGCAATCAAGGGTAGAGAAGCGTTCGGGTCGTATTCGGCGTGCCCCGCCTCGTCAATGCCGAGCACGTTGCGAGCATACTCTACCAGAGTATGTTGAAAGCCCCCTCAGGTTCCAACAAATGGGCGGTTCCGCTCCCTGGCGAACCGGATGCCGGCCAGCGCGCCTTCGAGGCTCTGGAAAGGGCCGCCCGGAGCCGCCCAGAAGGCATCGAAGGAGTCCAGCGCGGTCTGGCCCTCCGTGCCGAGGAGCGAGTCCGTCGGCAGCCAGCGAATCTCTGCGCCGGCCGCGAGCGACTGCGCTGCATGGTGGAGGGCGGCGTTGGTGGCCAGGTGGGACCGCGATTGTGTGTTGAAGTCGCCGATGATGCCAATCCTGATCGTTCTGGTCACGTCAGTCTCCAGTGCATGTTGTTCTCCCAGCCATTGCTCTACACGAAGGGTGCGCGGCAGAGTTTACCACAACAAACTGACGACAGTGCGATCGCGCGACCGGGCAGCCCCCTTCCCCCGGCCCCTTTCCCCATTCCGAGGGGGAACGGGAGACGAGGGGAGCCAGATCCGGCTTCCCTCTCCTCACGGTGGGAGATGGGCTGGGGGAGAGGGAGTCCGGCTGGGCAAGACTCTGACGCCCACCCCGGCACAAGACGCCTGACGCCGAATGGCGGGGAGCGCACTCAGGCGAAAGCAACTCGTGAGGATGGGACAGAGCCTGCCTCGGATCACGCGATCCGCGTCTGGTCGGGTCGGCCGACGTCCGTCGGCTCTACCCGGTCGCACGTCTTCGAGCGACGCTCGACGAACGGCAGCGACAGGACCAGGTCGAAGTCGTCGTCGGCGGCAATCCGGTTGTAGCGCTCGAACCCGCAGGTGAGGCAGCGATGCACGACGACGTGCTCTCCCTTGGGGCGGGTGAAGACGCCGATTGGCGCCATCAACCCGCCGCACTCACCCGCCCGATCGCCGGGCGTCTTGCCGTCGACGTGGCGGGAGTACAGGCAATAGGGACAGTGGTTGCGATGGCGCCCGCCGGTTGGCACCGCGCCGACAAACATCTTGCACCGGCGGCAGCGGAACTCCTCGCTCCGGCAGGGCGACCACCGCCGCGCCTGCCGATTCCGATACGTTTTGGACACCGGTTTCTACTCCTCGTCGAAACCCGCCTGGCCTGCCGGCAGTGCGGGCGTGTCTTGGGATGCGTCGAGGACGATTGCGGCGTCCAAACTTGCTCTGTTCGCATTGGCTACTTCCTTTCTCTGGTCAGTCGGCCGATGGCCGGTTATCGAGACGTCGACAAGAAACGACGAGGCCACAGGATATTTCGTCCTGTGGCCTCGTCTTCAGGGAGTGCTCGACGCTACGTGCATAAGCGTACTCGCTGCCTCGCGCTCCGGCAGCTCCGGATGGTGCTCCCACGCCCGGCGCCGAGTTGCTCTCCTGTCAGGTCAAGAGCGTCGCGGCGCGCTTCGGCGGCGTTTCGGGCGCGCAAAGGCCACAGGCGCCGCAGCGCCCGCGGCCACGGGGATTCAGCGAGATGGGAGGGGGACGGCTAAGACGTGGCTGAAGCTTCTACCGGGCAGCAGGCACGACGGCGTATGCAGTTCTGGGGGCAACCACCCGCACCATATTCGCCATGGACGTCCTGCCTTTCCCGGGTCCGTGCGGCTCCCAGCGCTGTGTGCGTTGAGCGCTCCGCACCTGGAGCCGCTCGACGGACCCAATGAAGTATAGCCGGACTGAGGAGCGGTCTGCAAGACCGTATCGACGACGGCCAGCGTCCAGCGATCAGCGGTCAGCCCTCAGGAGGGCGACGGCTCGGCAGGTCTGACCGGGGTGCCGTCGCCAGGGACTGATCGCTGACCGCTGATTGCTGGATGCCGGCCGAGCGGCAATAGGCGCCTACGTCCCCACGCCGATCTCCGGGGCGTGCAGCAGCGCGACCAGCCGCTCGGCGATGATCGCTTCCTGGCCCTCGGCCAGCATCTGCGGGTTCACGATGAGCGTATTCCCCTGCCGATCGGTCGCGACCCGGGGATCTCCGGCCATGAGCTCCTCACCGACCTGGGCCGCGCTCCGCTCGGCGACGCCGGGCCGGAAGTGGAGGTGCGCCTCCGGCAACTGGACCCGTTCGGGATCGTCGACGACGGTGGCCGTGACGCCCGGGAGGTCCAGCGCCTGGACGGCGCGGACGACGGTCTCGACCTGGCGATGCCAGCGGGCCTGATCGGCGGCGTGATCGCGCTGGACGTAGATCTCCAGCGCGGTGAGCAGGCCCACGATCTGCTCGCGCGACACTTTGGATCCTCGGCCCACGCCGCGGTAGGGGCTGCCGGACAGCCTGGCCGCCTCGACCAGATCGGCGCGGCCGGCCAGGATTCCGCTCGGCTGGGGCCCGTGAAGGCCTTTGCCGCCGCTGAAGATGACCAGGTCGGCGCCCATCGCGATGAAACGGCGGAGGTTTTCGGCGGGCGGCAGCATGGAGGCCGCGTCGACGTAGACCGGGATGCCGCGGGCGTGCGCAATCCGAATCACGTCCTCCAGCGGCAGGAACCCGGATCGGAGCAGCGGCGAGACGGTGTAGAACACCGCCGCCGTCCTGTCGCCGATCGCGCTCTCCAGCTCCCACTCCTGCGTGCTGGAGGTCAAGCCGATCTCGACGAAACGCCCACCGGCGACGCATGCCTGGTTGTCGTAGCTGTGGCGCTGTGATCGGTGGACGACGATCTCGTCGCGCATGCCGGTCGTATCCGGCAAGCGGTAGAGGCGGGCGGGATCGGGGCCGGCGATGCAGGCGGCGGTCGCGAGCAAGATACCCGCAGCCGCGCTCCCCGTCACATAGCCGGCCTCGGCCCCAGTGACACGGGCGATCACCTTGCCCGCGGCACGCTGGAGCTCGGAGAGCTCGACGAAGTGCTGCGACGCCTCGGCCATGGCGGCGAAGACTTCGGGCGATGGGATCGAGCCGCCGAGCACGCTGTGCGTCCCCCGGGCATTGATCAGGGTACGAATGCCAAGACGCTCGTAGACGTTCATGGGTTCACTCCTCCTCTTGGGTATCCATATTCGGTCCGGGCGCGATCCGGGCTGATCTTTCCCTCCTGCACGTCCCGCTCGACGGCGGCGATCTCCCGACACGACGGGTCTCCCCAGCCGCCGGCTCCGGCCGTCCGCATCGTCAGCAGGTCCCCTTTCCGGAGCGGCAGATGGGTCGACTTGGGGTTGATCCGCTGCCCATTCACCAGCACGGCGCTCGTCGCCCCGGACTTGCCGCCGTTCAGGCCCCAGGCGGGGATCTTCTCCCGCTCGTTGCGGATCGTCAGGTGTGCGTCGGCCAGCAGACGAACGTTGCGCTGGATGCCGAGTCCGCCCCGGTATTGGCCCGCGCCGCCCGAATCGGGCACCAGGCCGTAGTGCTCGACGAGGATCGGGGATCGGCGCTCCAGCTCCTCGGTGCAGCGGTTCTGATAGTTGACGATGCCCGAGGAGACGCCGTCGACGCCATCCCGCCCCGGGCGTCCGCCGATCCCCCCGACCATCCCATCGTTGTGCCAGAAGTAGCCGCCCGCCGCTGTCCGGCCGTAGATCCGGCTCCCGACGATGGTTCCATCACAGGCGGCAGGAATCCTGTCCGGCAATGCCTGGGCGAGAGCCCGATAGAGGGCGTCCGTTACCCGCATATACGTTGCCGCCCGCGGGCCCGTCCCGGCTGGGAAACGCGGGTTGACCACCGATCCCTCTGGCGCGTTGATCGTCACCGGCCGATGGCAGCCGGCGTTGTCGGGGATGGAGGGGTCGGTGATGGTATGCACGACGAAATAGACGCAGGAGCGCGTCGTCGCGAGCGTGCAGTTGACCGGGCCTTCGGTCTGCGGATGGCTGCCGGTGAAGTCGACCTCGATGTGGTCCCCGCCGGTCCGAACGGCAACGCGGATGCGCACCGGCTCGGGATTCAGGCCATCGTTGTCCAGGTAGTCCTCGGCGACGTAGACGCCGCGCGGTAGGGCCGCCAGCGCCTCTCGGGTTCGGCGCTCGGAATGCGCCTGAAGGGCAGCCATCGCGGTGTCCAGGGTGTCGGCGCCGTGCTCCGCCGCGAGGTCCCGCAGCCGGCGGGCGCCGGTCTCGCAGGCGGCGACCTGCGCCATGAGGTCGCCGAACACCTCCTCCGGCAGGCGGACGTTGTCCCGGATCATCCGGATCAGCGTCTCGTCCAGTCGCCCCTCCCGATACAACCAGGCCGGCGAGATGAGGAGGCCCTCCTGGAACATCTCGGTCGCGTCGCACGACATCCCCCCCAGCACGCGCCCGCCGACGTCCGCCCAGTGCGCCAGGTTCGCCGCGTACCCCAGAAGTCGCTCGCCGTCGAAGACCGGCTTGAAGAGCATGACGTCCGGCAGATGGGTTCCGCCGCGGAACGGGTCGTTGCTGATCAGGATGTCGCCCTCGCGCAGGTTTTCGGCGCCCAGCCGCCTGAGGCTGTGCTCCAGCGCCTCGGGCATGACGCCGACGTGCAGCGGCAAGAACGACCCGCTGGCGACCAGGCTGGCATCGGGCGCCAGCAGCGACGTGTTGAAGTCCTGGGTATCGTAGACGACGTTCGAGTAGGCCGTGCGCCCGAGCACGTAGCCCATCTCGTCGGCCGCGAACTGCAGCGCGCCGCTGATGACTTCGAGCAGAATCGGATCGAAGGAAACGTCCGCACCGCGCAGCATCAACCGACCTCCACCAGCAGATTCCCGAGAGCGTCACAGCGCGCCTGTGACCGCGGCGGCAGCCAGGTGGTCGAGTCGGCCTGCTCGATCAGGCACGGGCCCACCAGCACGGCGCCCTGCCGAATCGCCTGCCGCTGGACGACCGGGCAGCGGATCTGCCCGCCCAGGACGTCGACTGGTCGCTCGGAGGCGGGCGGGGCCACGCCCGTCAAGGACGAGGGCCGGCGCTGCCAGGACACCGCCTTGACGACGGCGATCGAGATCGAGCGCACTTCGACGGGCTGGTCGGGCCGGGTGCGAACGTACTCGCGCGCGTACTCGGCCTCGAAGAGCGCGCGCAGATGCTCGGGCGTCGGCGTCTCTGTGGGGAGGACGACCCCCAGGGCGTGGGGCTGTCCCCGATACCGCAGGTATGCCATGCGCTCCACCTCGGCGCCCTCGACGTCGGTGGGCATCTGCGCCCGACAGGCCAGCTCCACTTCCCGCAGCGACCGGTCGAGGGCCATCTGCGCCGCGGCATCGTCGAGACGGATGAACACCGACCGCCGCAGCTCATACCGGAGGTCGGCGCCCAGCGCGCCCAGCGCGCACAGCAGGCCCGGGAGAGCGGGAATGAGCACCCTGGGGACGCCGATCTGCCGCGCCACCTCCACGGCCGCCAGCGGGCCGGCCCCCCCGTAGGCCACGAGGGTGAAGTGCCGCGGATCGAACCCCCGGCGAGTCGACACGGCGCGCACGGCGTTGGCCATGTTCGCCTGAACGACGCGGATGACGCCGCGCGCCGCGTCGAGGATCGACATGCCCAACGCGTTTGCCAGTCCGGCCATCGCCGCGACGGCCGCCGACCGGTCCAGCCGCAGGCTGCCGCCCAGCCGGCTGGAGTCGCCGAGGAGGCCGGTGAGCAGCCAGGCGTCGGTGACGGTCGGGCGCGTTCCCCCCTGGCCGTAGCTCGCCGGGCCGGGGCTGGCGCCCGCGCTTTCCGGCCCGACCTTGAGTGCGCCGGCCACGGCAGACGCGATGCTGCCGCCTCCAGCGCCGATGGTCGTCAGGTCCAGCATGGGAAGGGTCAAGGGGAGCTGGCCGATTCGGTTGGTCCCGCTCGTCTCGGCACGCGCGCCCCGCACGAGGCTGACGTCGCAGCTCGTGCCACCCATGTCGAAGGTGATGATGTTCTCGATTCCGGCCGCCTGCGCCTCCTGCACGGCCCCGGCGACGCCGGCCGCCGGCCCGGAGAGGAGCGCTCGGGCCGGGAATCTGGCCGCCTGCTCGACGTCCGCCGCGCCGCCGTTGGACTGCATGATCTGGAGAGGCGCCCGGACGCCCTGTTCGACCAGGCCGGACTGGAGGCGCCGGAGATAGCCGGCCATGACCGGTTGCAGGAACGCGTTGACGACGGCCAGATTGGTCCGCTCGTACTCGCCAAGCTCCGACGACAGCTCGGTCGACTGGGAAACCAGGACTTCCGGCCAGATCTCCCGCAGCAGCTCCGCCGCCGCCCGCTCGTGCGCCGGATTGGCGTACGAGTTCACGAAGGCGATCGCCAGCGCCGTGACTCCAGCCCCGCGCAGCAGCGCCGTTTGGCGCCGCAGGTCTTCCACGTTGAGCGGACGGAGCACGCTGCCGTCGGCCAGAATCCGCTCGTCCACCTCCCGGCGCAGATGCCGGGGCACCAGCGGCGGCGTCCGCTGCCACTGAAGGTCATAGACGTCCGTCCGCTTGCAGCGGCCGATCTCGAGGACGTCCTGGAATCCCGCCGTGGTGAGCAGTCCAACCACGGCGCCGCGCCGCTCGAGGAGCGCGTTGGTGGCGACGGTAGTGCCGTGGCGCACAACGGCCACACCGTCCCGTTGCGCCGCGCCGGTGCATAGCAGCGCCGAGACGCCCGCGAGCGTGCCGATGGACGGGTCCGCCGGGGTGGTCGGGCGCTTTTCGAGACTCAGCTCACCGGTCTCCTCGTCGCGAAGGACCAGGTCCGTGAACGTGCCGCCGACGTCGATCCCGACGCCGCAGCGATCTGCCCTGTTTGCCATCACACTCCCTCGTAGGAACTCGTGGGAACGCAGTCATGAGTCCACTGAAAAAAGCCGGATCGCGCGTATCGGACTGGCGGAAACACTCGTGAAATCGGTGCTTGATTCGCGCCAAAGAGCCTTTTTTCAGGGGACTCCTGTCATACTGAGCCGCCGCCCCTCGCCCGTCATGCTGAGCCGCCGCCCCTCGCCCGTCATACTGAGCCGCGGCCCCTCGCCCGTCATGCTGAGCCGCCGTCCCTCGCCCGTCATGCTGAGCCGCCGTCCCTCGCCCGTCATACTGAGCCGCCGCCCCTCGCCTGTCATGCTGAGCCGCAGCGAAGCATCTCTCTGGCGTATCCTCTCAATAATTCGGGGGGAGCCGAAGGCACCTTGGCGGAATCATTGGGCTCCCGGACCGCCGCGGTTGCGTCCACCCCGAACTATTGAGAAGATACCTCGGAATGTCATCG
>JACQGW010000303.1 GCA_016199325.1 Chloroflexota bacterium | reverse complement strand
CGTCCCACTGGCATCGGCGGATCCACGACGCGGGCGGTTCTCGAACCGCCCCTACGGCAGACCGGCGGCCGTCCACGCAAAACCCTGACGCCCACCCTCCAATGCGTGATCGCTTGACAGGTATTGTATAATGGCGTCGCCGATGTGAGGCTGGACGCCCGGCCGGCGCATGCTCCGCACCGCGCAAGAGAGCAGCGTGCATAGGGATTGACCAGGCGACCGACCGACATTCCTGGCGTCTTCCTTGGCGATCCTGGTGCCCTGGCGGTTCGCTGTCTGTCGGAGCTGCTCCAGGTGACACGGTTGCGAGGGAGAGAGGAACGAGGGAAGATGAACGAACCGGTTTCAAAGGCCTACTGGCGGCTGCTGCTCCGTGACCAGGTCGACATCCGCGTGGCGAAGAGCTGGCTCCTGATCACCGGCGCGCTCGTCCTCGCCCAGATCCGCGCGACGGCCCCCGCGGGCGGTCGCAGTCGGCTGGCGAAGAGCCTGACGAACGCCCTCATCGGCACCGGGCTGCCGCTGGTCACCGTCGCTCTACACGAGGCCGGCCATGCCGTCGTCGCCCGGGCGCTGGGCTGGCGGCGTCCCGTCGTCGTTCTGGACCCGTTTGCGGCGACCACTCGCGTCGTCGACGTGCCCCAGCGGCCGGCCCAGGAGGCGGCCTTTGCGCTCGCGGGCGTAGCGGCGAATCTCCTGCTCGCCGGAATCGCCGGCGCGCTGGCCCGACGATCGGGCGATGGCGTGCTCGGTCGTGCGCTGGCGCTCGGCTCCTCGCTGAACCTGGGCCTGGCGGCCGTCAACGCCGTGCCCGCGCCCCCGCTGGACGGCGGCATGGCGCTGCGGGCCGGCCTCTGGCACCGCTCGAAGGACCGGCCCCTGGCAACCCGCCAGAGCGAGACCGTCGGCGGCTGGGCCGGGCTGGCGATGCTGGCGGTCGGCACGCTGAGCTGGCGCCGGCTGGACCCGGAGAGCGAGCTGCGGAACTGGAGCGGCATGCTCGCGGTCGCCGGCGGCTTCGCCCTCCTCGCCCGGCTCGTCGGCTCTCGTCGGCGGCGCGTGTAGAGGAACCAATCGAGAAGGGCGAACCGCCAAGGCGCCAAGAACGCCAGGACGTGTTGGTGGACCAGTGGACCGTCATGCTGAGCCGCAGCGACGCATCTCCCCCGGCCCGATCTTGTAGCGTCCGGGAGATGCTTCGCTGCGGCTCAGCACGACGGATGGGGAGCCGCCGGGATGAGTCCTGCATTTCTGCCGTGAGCGTCAATCGGTCTCCTTCGACAGTCCGCCTGCTCCGTGGTACAATCGGCGTTGGAGCGGATTCTTCAATCCTTCCTTGCCGATCTTGGCGTCTTGGCGGTTCACCCTCTATCGGAACCGCTCGAACACCCCGCAGGAGGGCAGCGTGAACATCGTCAGTTCCCGGACGCTCCGCTCGGAGCTCCAGGCGCGGGCGCAGGCGCATCCCGAGAAGCTGTTTCTGCTGGCCGAGTCGCCGGACGGCGCCGTTCGGACCTGGTCCTTCGGCGCGTTCGACGCCGACGTCAATCGGCTCGCCCATGGGTTCCAAGACCTGGGCGTCCAGAAGGGCGACAAGGTCAACGTCCACCTGCCCAATTGCGCCGAATTCCTGCTGGCGTGGTTTGCCCTGGCCAGGATCGGCGCCGTGATGGTGCCGACCAACGTCGCCTCGACGGAGGCAGAGCTCGAATACCTCGTCGACCACTCCGAGTCGGTCCTGACGGTCGCCCAGGCCAGGGAGGCCGAGCTTGTCGCACGCCTGCGGTCGCGATGCTCTCGCCTCCGTGGCGGGGTTTTCGTAGACGGCGGCGCCGAAACGGGCGGGGTAGCCTTCGCCGAGCTGCTGGCGTCGGGCTCGCCGGTCGCGCCGGACGCCGCGGTCTCGCCCGAGGATGAGGCGGCGATCCTGTACACCTCGGGGACGACGGCGCGGCCCAAGGGTGTCCTGATCACCCATGCCAACTACCTCTGGGGCGGCGAGCTGCTCGGGGACGCGCTGCGGTTCACCGCCGACGACCGCGCGCTCGTCGTCCTGCCGTACTTCCACGCAAACAGCCAGTACTACATGACCATGCCGGCGCTCGTCTGCGGCGGCTCGCTGGCGGTGATGCCGCGATTCAGCGCCTCCCGCTACTTCGAGCAGGCCGCGCGCTACGAGGCGACCATCGGCAGCCTCTTCGCCGCGCCCATGCGGATGCTGCTGAACCAGCCCGAGCGGCCCGCCGACCGGCAGCACCGGCTCCGGCTGGCGGTCTTCGCCCAGAACATCACGGCAGCCCAGCTCGACGAGTGGCACCGGCGGTTCCGGGTGCCGATCCGGCAGCTCTACGGCATGACCGAGACGATCGGGATTCCGCTCTTCAACCCGCTCTCCGGTGAGCACCGCAATCTGACGATGGGGCGGCCGACGCTGCCGTACACGCTACGGGTGGTCGACGCCGACGGCGGCGACGTGCCGGCCGGGACCGTCGGCCAGCTCCTCGTCCGAGGCGAGCCCGGCGTCAGCCTGATGAAAGGCTACTTCAAGAACCCGGAGGCGACGGCGGCGGCGCTGCGGGGCGGCTGGCTGGCGACCGGCGACAACGTCGTCGTCGACGCCGACGGCTTCTTCACCTTCGTCGACCGCGGGAAGGACCTCATCCGCCGCGGCGCCGAGAACATCTCCAGCACCGAGGTCGAAGCCGTCTTGAACCAGCACCCGGCGGTGTACGAGTCGGTCGTCGTCGGCGTGCCGGACCCCATCTACGACGAGGCGGTCCACGCGCTCGTGATCCGCAAGCCGGACGCCGCCGTGACCGCCGAGGAGCTGATCGCCTGGTGTGCCGCGCGCCTGACGAAGTTCAAGGTGCCCCAGACCGTCGAGTTCCGCGAGACCTTCCCGCGCACCTCGGTCGGGAAGATCCAGAAGCACCTGATCCGGCGGGAAGTGACGGGAGGATAATCCGCTCTCGAATCCGGATTCCGAGCGCGTCGGCCACGGCCTGGAGGCGGCTCAGGCTGACGCCTGTGTCACACCGGCCATTGCTCCATCGTCTCGGCTGCCTCCCAGAAGCGATGCTCGTAGCGGCTGGAGGTCAGGAAGGCGGCTTCGATCCGGCGGCGCTGGTCTGCCGGCATCCCCTCCACCAGGCGGTCGAGGAGGTTTCGACACCACTCGGCCAGGGCGGCGAAGCCCTCGTCGGCATAGGTCTCGATCCAGCGGGCGTAGCTGACGTCGGCCGGCAGACCACGGGCCTTCAGTGCCTGGCCGATCTCGGCGAAGCCCCACATGCAGGGCAGCACCGCCGCCACCAGCTCGGCGTAGTCGCCGATTGCCGCGACCCGCAGGAGGAAGTCGGTGTAGCCGCGGGTGGTCGGCGACATCTCTTCCCGCGCCAGCTCGTCCTCTGAGATGCCGAGCTCGCCGGCCAGGGTCCGGTGGAGGCCCGTCTCGACCCGCGCGGTCGCCTGGAGCAGGTCGGCGAAGCGCGCCATCGTCGCCAGGTCCGGCGCCCGCGCTGCCGCGATGCCGAAGCTGCGGGCGTATTCGATCAGGTACAGGTAATCCTGGCGGACCCAGTACGTGAACCTCTTGCGGTCGAGGCTCCCGTCGCCGATCCCCCGGACGAACGGATGCTCGTGCTGGGCCTGCCAGATCGGCTCGGCCAGGGCGCGCAGGTGGTCGGTGAAGCGTTGCATGGGGATTCCCCTCCTCTCTTGCACGGATCATAGTCCTTCTCCGTGTGGATGACCAGAGGAGACTGGGAAGAGGTGGAAGCGCTAATGCGCTAAGACGCTACAGTGCCAGACGGACGGAGGCGCAAACCGTCTGGGTCACGAACCGGAGGAGCCGGATGGGGAGAACGGCGGCCGTGCTATACTGGGAATGAGAGCGGCTTGCAGAGGGATCGACCAAACGACCAACCGCTGTTCTTGGCGTCTCCCTTGGCGGTCTTGGCGTCTTGGCGGTTCGTTCTCGCTCGGCACCGCTCGATTCGACCTGAAGGAGCGCTCTATGAATTCCTACGCCGGCTCCGTCCGCGCCCCGGACTTCCCACCGGGGCTCGATTGGATCAACGTCGACCGACCGCTCACGCTGGCCGCGCTGGCGGGCAAGATCGTGATTCTCGACTTCTGGACCTACTGCTGAATCAACTGCATGCATATCCTGCCCGTGTTGCGCAGGTTGGAGCAGAAGTATCGCGACGTCCTCGTCGTCGTGGGCGTCCATTCGGCGAAGTTCCCCGAGGAGAAGCGGACCGAGAACGTTCGGCAGGCGGTGCTGCGCTACGGCGTCGATCATCCCGTCGTCAACGACCGGGACTTCCAGATCTGGCAGCGGCACGCCGTGCGTGCCTGGCCAACGCTGGTGCTCGTCGACCCACAGGGCCGGATCATCACCAGGCACGAGGGGGAGCTGCCCTTCGAGGCGGCCGATGACCTGGTGGGTAGTCTGGTCGCCGCCTTCGACCAGGCGGGCCTGCTCGACCGCCGGCCGTTTCACTTCAGCCCGGAGCGAGAGCGGCTGGTCGAGCCGGTCCTGCTCTTTCCGGGCAAGGTGGTCGCCGACCCCGTCGGACACCGCATCTTCATCGCCGACTCGAACCACCACCGCATCGTCGTGACCGATCTCGCCGGCCACATCCGCCAGGTCGTCGGCGAAGGCGAGCCGGGGCTGCGGGACGGCACCTTCGAGTCGGTCCGGTTCGACGGCCTGCAGGGGATTGCACTCGTCGGCGACCGGCTCTACGTCGCCGATACCGAGAACCACGCCCTGCGGATGGTCGATCTGACGTCCGAATCGGTCTTCACCATCGCCGGCACCGGCGAGCAGGCGACGCGCTTCCACCCCGGCGGGGCTGCCCGGTCCGTGCCGCTCAGCTCGCCGTGGGACCTTACCGCCCACGCCGGCAGCCTGTACGTTGCCATGGCCGGGTTCCATCAGATCTGGCGGTTGGACCTCAATCGCGGCGAGATCCACATCCACGCCGGCAGCGGCCACGAGGGGATCCGGGATGGCGATCTGCGCCAGGCCTGGCTGGCGCAGCCCAGCGGCATCGTCAACGACGGCCGGCAGCTCTATTTCGCCGACAGCGAGACGAGCGCCATCCGCGTGGCCGACCTCGCCGAGTCCGGTTCGGTCCGAACGATCGTCGGCGTCGACCTCTTCGAGTTCGGCGACGTCGACGGCGTTGGGGACGCCGTGCGCCTTCAACACCCGCTCGGCCTCGATCTGGCCGACGGCGTGATCTTCGTCGCCGACACCTACAATTCCAAGATCAAGCGGGTCTCCCCACAGAGCCGAACCGCCGAAACGTTTGTGGGCAGCGGCGTCGAAGGTCGGCGAGACGGCCCGGCCACGGCCGCCCAGTTCGACGAGCCGGGCGGCCTGTGCTTCGGCGGCGGCAAGCTCTACGTGGCCGACACGAATAACCACGCCATCCGCGTCGTCGACACCCTCTCGGGCGACGTCACCACGCTGAACGTCCGATGGGCGTGAGACGTCATACGTCATTACGTCATTACGTCATTACGTCATGCGTCATCCATCTTGAGCGAGTTGACAGGTGACAGGTGACGAGTGACGCATGACGCATGACGTGTGACGTATGACGAGTGACGGGTGACGCATGACGCATGACGCTTTCGGGCTCGATCGCGCCTGGGCGGCGCTGTTTACGGACCTGTACGAGCTGACCATGGCGGCCGGCTATTTCGCCGAGCGCATGCACGAGCGCGCGACGTTCAGCCTGTTCTTTCGGCGGATGCCGGCGCATCGCGCCTATCTGGTGGCCGCGGGGCTGGAGACGGCACTGCGTTACCTGGAGCGATTCCGCTTCTCGCCCGAGGCCATCGCCTACCTTGGGTCGACCGGTCGATTCGAGGAGCGATTCCTGGGCTGGCTGGCCGACCTGCGGTTCACCGGGACGGTGCGGGCCATCCCGGAGGGGCGGCTCGTCTTCGAGAACGAGCCGCTCGTCGAGGTGACGGCGCCGATCGTCGAGGCGCAGATCGTCGAGACGTTCCTCATCAACGCCGTCCACTACCCCACCCTCGTCGCGGCAAAGGCGGCGCGCTGCGTCGACGCCGCCGCGGGGCGGGACCTCGTCGACTTCGGCCTGCGGCGAACGCCGGGCGTCGATGCCGGTATGGCCGTCGCCCGGTCATCCTGCCTGGTCGGGTTCGGCGGCACCAGCAACGTTCTGGCCGGCGCCGCCTACGGGATCCCCATCTTCGGGACCATGGCGCACTCGTACGTCCAGGCGTTCCCGAACGAGATCGACGCCTTTCGCGCCTACGCGCGGGCGTTTCCGGACCGGACCGTCCTGTTGATCGACACGTACGACACGATCCGCGGCGCCGAGCTCGCCGCGACGGTGGGTCGGGAGATGGCGGCGGCCGGGCACCGTCTGGCCGGCGTTCGGTTGGATAGTGGAGACCTGCTCGTCCTGAGCAGGTCCGTGCGCGCCATTCTCGATCAGGCCGGCCTGAACCAGACCCGGATTCTCGCCAGCGGGAACGTCGACGAGGAGGCGATCCAGTCGTTGCTGGCTGCCGGCGCGCCGATCGACGCGTTTGGGGTGGGCACCCGGCTGGCTGCGCTCGTCGACGCGCCGATGCTGGACATGGCCTACAAGCTGGTGGCCTACGCCGGCCGGCCGGTCATGAAGCTCTCAGCCGGAAAGGCGACGCTGCCCGGGGGGAAACAGGTCTGGCGGCGACGCGACTCCACGGGTGCCTTCGCCGGCGATATCATCGCCACGGCCGATGAGCCGAGGCCGGCACCGGACGCCGAGCCGCTGCTGGAGCCCTGGATGGTCGGCGGCCGGCTCACCCGGCCGCTGCCGTCGCTGGAGGAGATGCGGGCGCGCCACCGTGCCGAAAAAGGGTCGCTGCCGCCCGCCTACCGTCAGTTGGCCGGGGCCCCGACCTATCCCGTGCGGCTCTCGCCGACGTTGCGCGAGCTTCAGATGCGAGTACAGGAGCGGCTGTCGAGCGGAAGCAATCCCGGGTGATCGCACCCCGCTCCACTCTGTCATGCTGAGCCGCAGCGAAGCATCACCCGTACGTTGCCGGTTCAGGCCGGGGGATATGATTCGCTGCGGCTCAGCATGACGGAGTGGGGG
>JACQGW010000301.1 GCA_016199325.1 Chloroflexota bacterium | reverse complement strand
CATCACTCATCACTCATCACTCATTACTCATCACTCATCACTCATCACTCGCCCGGAGGTGAATCGTGCGCTCATTGGTGGTCGTGCCGACGTATGACGAGGCTGAGAACCTGGCGCTGCTGGCCGAGGCCATCTTCGCTCAGGGTCCGTACGACATGCTGGTCGTCGACGATAACTCGCCCGACGGCACCTGGAAAGTCGTCGAAGCGTTGATGGATGCCTATCCCGGCCGGGTCGCCGGAATCCTCCGGCCGGGCAAGGCCGGGCTGGCCGGCGCTTATGTCGAAGGGTTTCGGTACGCCCTCGCCGAGCAGTACGACGCCATCTTCCAGATGGATGCCGACTTCTCGCATCGGCCGGCCGACCTGCCCCGCCTGGGCGCCGAGCTCGCCGGCGGCGCCGATCTGGTCATCGGCTCGCGCTACGTGCCCGGCGGGCAGACTCGGGGCTGGCCTCGCTGGCGTGAGACGCTCAGTCGCGCCGGCTCACAGTACGCGGCGCTCCTCCTCGGACTGCCGATCCGCGATCTCACCGGCGGGTTCAAGGGCTTTCGCCGGCGCGCGCTGGAGCGGTCGCGCTTCGGCCAGACCATCGCCAGGGGTTTCGCCTTTCAGATCGAGCTGACCTATCGATGTCACCAGGCGAAGTATCACATTCGGGAGATCCCCATTGTGTTCGACCAGCGCCGGCACGGCGCATCGAAGATGAACAGCGCCATCGTCCTGGAGGCGATCTGGCTGGTCCTGGCGCTCCGGCTGGGCATGGTGGGCGACCAACCGCCGACGCGGCCACGGCTCGAGGCTCGCCGAGGGAGCCGGAGCTGATGGGCGCCCGAGCGTTGCAGGGCCTCCGACGGCGACTGTGGGTTGTGCTTCTGGCCGCCCTCGCCGCCTACTTCGTCTGGACGACGATAGGCCTCCAGCAGCCACCCATCGGCGCCTCCCCGGCCGCCCGGCCGCAGCCGGCGACGGCGCTCCAGATGCCCGGCGCGCCGGCAGGAAGGCAGGCCGCGGCGCCGGCACCACGGACGCGGGATGAGACGTTCATCCTGCCCAGCGCCGGCGCGGTGACCCACAACAGCGTGGTCAGCATCAGCGGCTACGGATTCGAGAAGGGTGAGGCGATCGCCGTCGAGTTCCGCGGCAAAGTGGTCGGCAAGGCGACCGCGGACAAGGGCGGCAGCTTTGCCGGCGTGAACATCACCATCGGGACGGACCTGGCGCCCGGGAAGTACCCGATCCGGGCCATCGGCACCGGGCTGCTGGCCGAGAGCATCGTGGAGATCGTTCCAGGGATGCCGTACATCCAGCCCTCGACCTACTTCGGCAAGCCCGCCGGCCGCGTCAGCTTTGCCGGCGGGGGCTTCCGCCGAGGAGAGCGTGTCAGCATCCATTTCGACACCCTGGCTGCCGCGCCCCTTGGCGAGCTGACGGGCGGCGAGATCGGCGAGGTCGCCGTCAAGGACCTGGTGGTGCCCTTCGCGCCCGAAGGCCAGCACACGTTCATCTTCCTCGGTCAGGAGAGCCGCTCGCCCGCAACGGTGCCGTTCTCGGTCCTGGGGTTCTACCCGTGGGTTACCCTTTCGAACTACAACGTCCCCCCCCAGCGTGCCATCGGCCTTTCCGGCCAGGACTGGGCACCCGACGAGCAGGTGCTGGTCTACCTGAACGCTCAGCCCGGCGACCAGGCCGGCAACGCCGTCACACCGGCCGCAGTCGTCCGGGCGGACGGCAGGGGTCGCCTGGATGCCGCCGATGTGCTGAGCTTTCCGCCGGAGGCGATCGGGAAGAACACGATCTTCCTGCGCGGTCAGATGTCCGGGAAGGCGGTGGCGGCAACGCTGACCGTGGAGCCCTTCGCTCCCCAACTGGAGCTGACGGAGTACGCCGGCCAGCCGAACACCGAAGTCGCCTTTGTCGGCCAGGGCTACGCGCGCAGGGAGAAGCTCACCGCCTACCTGGGTGACGTTCAGGGCGGTCAGCGCGTCGCCACCTTCGAGGCCGACGACGACGGCTCGTTCAAGAAGGCCGGTGCCTTCCGAATTCCGTTCGGCACGCCCGCCGGCAAGCAGTCCATCACCGTCGTCGGCGAGACGAGCAAGGTGCCGACGGCCATCGTCTTCGCCGTGCTGCCGATGACGCCGTCGTTCACCCTGTCGTCGTACGCCGGCCGGCCGGGCGATGCCGTCTCGGTCTCCGGTGGCGGCTTCGCAGCCGGCGAGCGGGTGCGCATTTACGTGGGCGAGCAGGCTCGCGGCCAGGAGGTCGCTTCGGCCGAGGTCGATCCGAAGGGCGCATTCAAGGACGCCGGGAGCTTCGATATCCCGACGAGGACGCGGCCGGGCAAGCTGAAGCTGACCGCCTGGGGCGAGCAGAGCCGGACGCCGGTCTCCGCCGAATTCGAGGTGCTGCCCCCCGAGGCGTGGGGTGTCCTCAGCACGTACGCAGGGCCGCCGGGGACGGCCATCCAGTTCAGCGGGCGAGGCTACGTCGCGGGCGAGGAGGTGCTGATCTACGCCGGCGATCGCCAGAGCAAGCCCGTCGCCAGGGCAAAGGTCGGCGCCGATGGCGCCTTCCAGGACGCCGGGCCGTACATCGTTCCGGCGAACGCACGGGAGGCGGTGAGCTTCATCCTGGTGGGTCGAACGAGCGAAGCCGAGGCAAAAGCAACATTCACCGTCACCGTAGGCGGGGCGGGCGAGTCGGAGCCAGGCGGATCCGCCGGGGAGAGCGACACAACAGCAGACCAGCCGACCGGAGAGACGGCTGCTCCGGATAGGAGGCGGTAGCCGTGAGGGCAACTGAGCTGAAGGGGAAACCGGTGACCTGTCTGGCCCGTGGCCGCCGGATCGGATCGGTCCAGACAGTCATCCTGGACCCCGTCGAAGGGAGGATCGCCGGCCTCAAGGTTCGGACCGGGTTCTTCGAGCCGCCCTGGATGGCGGCCGCCGATCTCATTCAGAGCATCGGGGCAGACGCCATCAGGGTCGACTCGAGCCGGGTCGCCTCGGCTGCGTCGGCGGAGCGCCTCGGGCACCTGCCCGACCTCGGGCAGCTCAGCCATACCCGTGTCGTTACAGCGAGTGGCGAGATGGTCGGGTCGATCCGGGATGCGCTGGTCGATCCGTTGAGCCTGATGATCGTCGGCTACGAGGTGCATCGGCCGCATCGGGATGAGCGCACGTACGGGAGGCTCGTCATCCTCGTGAGCGAGCGGCTCCACTTCGGCGACGGCCTGCTCATCATCCCGGACGAAGCCCTCGGCCCAGACGCCGGCCCCGTCGCCGAACAGCCACTGTATTACGAGTGATGAGTGATGGGTGATGAGTAGGGTGTTCTCTCCACTCATCACTCATCACTCATCACTCATCACTCGAAGGAGGGAACAGTGCAACGGATAGGATATTCGGGAATGCGGGCGGTCACGCTGGCCGCATTGTTGGTTCTGGCGCTTGGGATCGGCAGCCTGCTGCTGGTGGGGGGCGCGGGGATCGTCCCATCGCCGGACGCGTTCATGCCGGGGCCGGTGGTGGCTCGACCGGCTCCGCCGAGAGCCGTGCCGGCGAACCAGGCGGCACAGACGGGCCAGGCGCCGGCGGCACCGGCGGCACCGGACCAGGCGATGCAGATAGGCCGGATGCCGGCGGGACCGGCGGCCGATACCGGTCGGGCGCAGTCGCCAGCGACAGCAGAGCAGCAGAGCACACGGCCACCGGAGCTGGGGCAGCCCGTCGCCGGCTCGCAGGCCGCCGCCGAGGTGAGCCGCATCGACGTGAACTCGGCGGCCAACGGTGTTGAGGTTACGCTCCGGCTGCGGAATCTCCAGCAGCAGGAGCTCACGTTTCCATTCGATCCGACCCGTGCGCTCAGCCTGAGCGATGCCGGCGGACATCCCTACCGGCTGGCGTGGGCCGAATTCGACGGCCAGCCGCGCATCCCGAGCGATGGCGAGGTGCGACTGGTCCGCGCCTTCTTCGTCGGCTCGGGCGACAACGCCGCGGCCGAGCGTCTGTTGCTCCAGGTCGGCGACGTTCCCGGCCTTGGCGACGCCCGCTTCGAGCTGCAATTGCCGCAGCCTCCAGTCAGCCCCCTGGCCGCCGATGACGTCGCCCGCGGCGCCGGGCTGACGGTCGGCCTGAGCGCGGCGAAGGTCGAGCCCGAGGCAGGCGGTGTCGAGATCACGCTCTCGGTCGCCAACACCGGCGCCGACGATCTGGCCTTCTCGTTCTCGCCGCAGCACGACCTGACGCTGGCCGACGCCGACGGCAACAGCTACAACCTCGAGTGGGCCGAGTACGCCGGCCAGGTGGAGCTGAAGGCCGGCGGGCAGGCCCAGCTCGTCCACGCTCGATTCCGCGGTCCAGTCGAGCGGGCGAAGGGGAAGCACCTCCTCGTCCGGGTGCGCAACCTGCCGCGCGTCGGCGGCAGCCTGTGGTCGGTGCCGGTGCCGTAGTGCTATACTGCAACACCGGGTCCATGCGTCACTCGTCATGCGTCATGCGTCACTCGTCATGGCCGATGACGTATGACGGAATGACGTATGACGTATGACGAGTGACGCATGCTGGTCGGTTCAGGCGAGCGAGGAGCTGGCACAGGCCGCGCAACTGGCGTGTGTGCTCGAAGTGAGCGCGCACAAGCCGGGGAACGTGACGGCCTACCATCGCTTCAGCGATACCGGGATCGAGGACTTCCTGCTCAGCGCGCTGGCCATCGGACCGGCGTTCCGCGAGGTGGCCGGCGCGACCGTCGGCGAGACGGTGCTGGCGGCAATCCAGGCGACGCGGCGGGTCGTTCGGCCGAATACCAACCTGGGGATCGTCCTGCTGCTGGTGCCGCCGGCGAAGGCGGCCACGCTCCCGAAGCCGACCGCGCTGCGCGATCGGCTCCGGGCCGTCCTCCGCGACCTCACCGTCGAGGACGCCCGCGCCGTCTATGCGGCCATCCGGCTCGCCTCGCCGGGCGGGCTCGGCAGCGTGGAGGCGAACGACGTGCGGAGCGACCCGGACATAACCCTGCTCCAGGCGATGCGCACGGCCGCCGGCTGGGATAGCGTCGCTCGCGAGTATGCGACCGATTTCGCCGTAACGTTCGGGCTGTCCACGCCGACGCTGGCCGCGGCGCTCGACCGAACGCCCGAGGTCCTCGACGCCATCGTCCAGACGTTCCTGACGATCCTGGCCGAAGTGCCGGACAGCCTGATCGCCCGCAAGGCCGGCCTGCCGGCGGCGCTCGACGTGGCCGAACGCGCCCGCAAGGTCCTCGACGCCGGCGGCGTCCACACCCCCGCCGGTCGGGCCGCCATCCGGACCCTCGACGCCCGCCTGCGCGACCCCGCCAATCGGCTCAACCCCGGCACGACCGCCGACCTGACCACCGCCGCAATCTTTCTCCACCTGCTGGAACGTGGGGGTCGGGGGCCGGGGGGCGGGTAAGTCGACTCCTTAGAGCGGTGCCGAGCGAGCACGAACCGCCAAGACGCCAAGACCGCCAGGGGCGACGCCAAAAACGTCGGTCGGTCGTCTGGGCAATCCTTTCTCGTGGTGCATCCGGCAAGTCACTCGCAGCTCTGGACGAGCCCCCGTCCGTCATGCTGAGCCGCAGCGAAGCATCTCCCGGACGCTGCTCGGTCGAGCCGGGGAGATGCTTCGCTGCGGCTCAGCATGACAAGGAGGGGCCAGCCCACCTGCAACGAGCTTGCCGGATGCACCGCTGACGGCAACCTACAAAAGGATTGACCAAGCCAGCAAAAGGCATTCTCGGCGTCTTCCCAGGCGATCTTGGCGTCATGGCGGTTCGTTGTCTATCGGAGCCGCGCTAGGCATCAAGCGAAAGTGGTGTGGCGGGGGGACAAGCTGCTAGGGCGATAGCCGGAGGACCCGTTCGACGTAGCGCGGGAGGAAGCCTTTGCCCTGGAGGGCGCCGTAGCGGAGCGTGATGCCGCGGATGTCGTCGTCGGAGAGATAGTCCGGACGGTACATCATGACATCGTCGTGAAGGCCATTGCCGCCCCAGAGGCGGAGCGGCGCCGGCAGGAGACCGGTGGCGTTCAGCGCCGGCACGACGGCGGCGAGGTAGCGGCGGGCAAAGGCGACCGACAGCGCGGCGTGGGCGGGCGGCAGGGTCTCGCCCTGGTGGAGGACCATCGCGCCGTTGGACCCGGCGTTGAAATGGACTGAGACCTCATGGACGGCGATGGCGCGCTCCGGATTAGCCGCATTCCAGGCGCCGGCCTCCCGCGCCAGCATGCTGGCGCGGGCCTGGCGGAGCAGGATACGGCTGACGATCGTCTTCTCCACGTCCGCCGGCAGGCCGAATCGGTCCGGGATGGCGTCGTTCCAGATCCGGCGGATGAGGACGGAGCCATTCGATTGGCGCTCGGCAAGCTCGGCGACGATGGCGGCGACGGCGCGATTGTGGCCGGCCTCGGTGCCGGCCGAGCCGGCATCCCACGGAATGCCGCCATGCCCGGCATCCAGCAAGAGCAGGACAGGTCGATTGCCATACAGATCGCGCAGCGTATCGAGCATGGCCTGAGCGATCGTCCGATGGACGCGCATCAGACCGGCGTCGCCCTGGATAGCCCGGACGCGGTCGAGCACGACGGTATCCATCGTCTCGACGATGTTGCTCGGCGAGAAGCCAAAGAGGGCGTCGGGGCCGCTGCCGGGATAGGCCGGCAGCGCGCCGCGCAGATAGGCCACGACCTCGGCCGGCGTCCGCTCGGCGGCGGCGGAGAAGGCGGGGTTG
>JACQGW010000317.1 GCA_016199325.1 Chloroflexota bacterium | reverse complement strand
GCTGCGGAGACGCATCCGGGCGATGGCCTGGGGGGGACCCGCCCCCGCGCTACGAAAACGGCCGTCCTCGTAGCGCGGGGGCTTGTCCCCCGCAGGGAACAGCTCCCTCACGATCGCGGCTCCGAGAGAAGATGGGTCATACCGCCAGCCGTTGCAATGCCCGCTCCTCGCAGGTGTGGGCGTCGAGCAGCACGACGGTGCGGCCTTCGGCCTGGAGCTCATCGGCCAGCGCCAGCGACCAGGCGGTGTAGCCTGGGTCCCCCTCGTCCACGAAGAGGATGTTGGCGCCGGGCGGGATGGCCGTCCGGACCTCGCCGAGGATGAGCCGGTGCATCAGCTCTTCGACGTGGGCACGACAGCGTAGCTCACGATCTCCGCTCAGCATTGAACGACCTCCTTGATTGCTCGTGCCGGCGACTGCCGGCCGGCGCTCCCTTTCCCTACGTCATGCTGAGCCGCAGCGAAGCATCTCGAGCCCGAACCAACATCGTCCGGGAGATGCTTCGCTGCGGCTCAGCATGACAAACCCAAGGCTCGCTGCGGCTCAGCATGACAAACCCAAGATTCTCCCCCATGACGCATCATGACGCATGACGCACGACGTATGACGCGCCACGCCTCACTCACCGCTCGTCCGGCTGGTAGACAACGAAGCTGATCACCTGGCACTGGCGCTTGTTGTCGTACCCGGTGAGCTTGATGTACGTGCCGGGGTTCTCGGCCTTGCAGGCTTCGACCTCCTGGATGACGTCGGCCGGCGTCCGGGCCGAGAAGAGCGGCAGCTTCCACATGTGCCAGTAATGGTCCCGCGGCTCCGGGCGCCGGGTGTATTCGACGCCCGGGATCAGCCCCTGGTTCAGGATGTACTGAATCTGCCGTACCTTCTGCTGCGGGGTCAGCGGCGGCAGGTAGGAGAACGTTTCGAGCTTCACCTTCGCCCCTCCCTAAGCCTTGGCCACAACGGCGTCGAGCGTGTCCACCGTCTCGAAGCCGAAGGCGATGTCTTTCCAGAGATCGAGCGCCGCTCGTAGCTCCGGCGAATGGCGGGCGGCCGCGACGAGAATCGCCTGGCTCTCGGCGACCAGGTCTCGCCCTTCGTTGCGCGCCAGCACCGCCGCCTCCAGCGCCACCCGATTCGCCGTCGCGCCCGCGACGTTGCCGGCGGGGTGTCCCTGGGTGCCTCCGCCAAACTGCAAGACCACGTCGTCGCCGAAGATGTGCAGCAGCTCCGGAATGTGCCACACGTGAATGCCGCCCGAGGCCACCGGCAGAACGGCCGGCAGCGAGGCCCAGGGCTGGTCGAAGTAGATGCCGCGGCTCTTGTCGGCTGGAACGAAGTCGTTCCGCAACAGATCGTTGATCGCCAGCGTCGATCCGCGATCGCTCTCGAGCTTGCCGACGACCGTGCCGTTGTGGAGGTGGTCGCCGCCGGCCATCCGCAGCCACTTGGCCAGAACGCGCCAGTGAATGCCGTGATTCTTCTGGCGGTCGATGACGGCGTGCATGGCCCGATGGACGTGGAGGAGCATGCCGTGCTTCCGGCACCACTTCGCCAGCGACGTGTGGGCGGCGAAGCCGACCGTCAGATAGTCGACCATGATGATCGGCGAGCCCATATCGCGGGCGACCTCGGCGCGCTCGTAGATGTCCTCCATCGTCGGCGCGGTGACGTTCAGGTAGTGGCCCTTGCGCTCGCCGGTTTCGGCCTCTGCCTTCTTGACCGCCTCGGTCACAAAGAGGTAGCGGTCCCGCCAGCGCATGAACGGCTGCGAGTTGATGTTCTCGTCGTCCTTCGTGAAGTCGAGGCCACCCCGAAGGCACTCGTAGCAGGCCCGCCCGTAGTTGCGCGGCGAAAGCCCGAGCTTCGGCTTGATGGTGCCGCCGAGGAACGGGCGCCCGTACTTGTTCAGCAGGTCGCGCTCCACCTGGATGCCGTGGGGCGGCCCCTGGAAGGTCTTCAGGTAGGCGACCGGGACGCGCAGGTCCTCCAGGCGGAGCGCCTTAAGCGCCTTGAATCCGAAGACGTTGCCGACGATCGACGACATGACGTTGACAATCGATCCCTCTTCGAAAAGGTCTAGCGGGTACGCGACGTAGGCGAGGAACTGACTCTCCTGGCCCGGCACCGGCTCGATGTGATAGCACCGCGCCCTGTACCGCTCGATGTCGGTCAGGAGATCGGACCAGACCGTCGTCCACGTCCCCGTCGACGACTCGGCGGCGACCGCCGCCCCAGCCTCTTCCGGCGGGACGTCGTGCTGGGGCGTCACCCGGAACGCCGCCAGGAAGTCGGTGTCTTTCGGCACATAGCCTGGGTCATAGTAGCTCTCGCGGTACTCGTGTACCCCGGCGTCGAAGAGGCCCTTGTGGTTGGGTCCGTTTTGCATTGGCAGTCCCTCCAAGACTCTAGAAACGGGTTCCGTGTCTGAGCAGCGAGCGGTCCGAGATGACGGTGTTCCACTTGAGGGCGACCGCCCGGCGGGCGGCCCGGCAGATGGCGTCGGCGTCGAGCCCGTAGGCCGCCAGGAGCTCGGCCGGCTTGCCGGACTGGCCGAACCGATCCTGCACGCCCACGCGGATCAGCGGCACCGGGTATTGCTCGGCCAGGACCTCGGCGATGGCGCCGCCCAGCCCGCCGAAGATGCTGTGCTCCTCGACGGTGACGACGGCCCGCGTCCGGCGGGCCAGTTGGACGACGTGCTCGGCGTCGAGCGGCTTGATGGTCGACACGTTGACGACGCTGGCATCGATGGCCTCGTCCTGGAGCTTCCTGGCGGCCACGGCAGCCATGGCCACCATTTGCCCCGTAGCGAAGATCGTCACGTCGTCGCCCTTGACGACAACCGAGTTGCGGCCGATCGCGAAGCGATACTGCTGATCGTGAATCACCGGAACCGGGTTGCGCCCGAGTCGAACGTACACCGGCCCCGGCGTTGCCGCGGCGGCCAGAATGGCCTGCTCGGTCTCGACCGCGTCGGCCGGCGAGAGGACCGTCATGTTTGGCAGCACCCGCATCAGCGCAATGTCCTCGTTCATCTGCGCCGAGGCGCCGTCTTCGCCGATGCTGATGCCGGCGTGGGTCGCCACGATCTTGACGTCGAGCCTGGGATAGGCGATGACCTGGCGGATCTGCTCCCAGGCCCGGCCCGCGGCGAAGATGGCGAAGGTGCTCGCGAACACCGTGTGCCCGGCCAGCGCGAGCCCGGCCGCCGTATCGATGAGCGCCGCCTCGGCGATGCCGGTGTTGAAGAACCGCTCCGGATAGCGCCTGGCGAAGAGATTCGTCCGCGTCGAATCGGACACGCCGGCGTCGAGGACGACGACCTCGGGCCGACTGGCGCCCAGCGCCACGAGCGCCTCGCCGTAGGCGTCGCGGGTTGGCCGTTCCTGAACTCGTTCGAGAATGGCAGCCATCAACGACCTCCTGCAAGCTCGGCCCGGGCGCGGGCGAGCAGATCACCCTGCGGGGCCTTGCCGTGCCACTCCGGCCGCCCCTCCATGAACGAGATGCCTTTGCCCTTTACCGTACGGGCGACAATCACGCTCGGCCGACCGTGCTGGTCGATCGCCCAATCGTAGGCCGCGAGCACGGCGGCCTGATCATGGCCGTCGATCTCACGCACCGCCCAGCCGAAGGCGGCCCAGCGGTCGGCCAGCGGCTCGATGCCCATGACCTCGGCGACCAGGCCGTCCTGCTGGACGCCGTTGGCGTCGACGATCGCCGTCAGCCCGTGCAGTCGGTAGTGTGCGGCGGCCTGGGCGGCCTCCCAGATGGAGCCCTCCTGCACTTCACCATCGCCGAGCAGCACGTAGACCCGGCTGGTTCGCCCGGCCAGTCGGTTGGCCAGCGCCATCCCCACGCCCATGCCGAGCCCATGCCCAAGCGAGCCGCCGGGGATCTCGACCCCCGGTAGCCGAAAGCCGAGCGATGGGTGTCCCTGGAGCCGGCTGCCGAAGCACCGAAAGGTCGGCAGCTCTTCGGCAGAGAAGTAGCCGGCCTCGGTCAGCACGGCGTAGAGCAGCGGACTGGCGTGCCCCTTGCTCAGGAGCAGGCGGTCGCGATCCGGCCAGTCGGGCCGGGTGGGATCGTGCCGGAGCTGCCCGAAGTACAGTCCGACGAGCAGTTCGACCCCCGAGAGCGATCCGCCGGGGTGGCCCGAGTTCGCCGCCGCCACCATCTCGACGATGTTGCGGCGGATGTGATTGGCATGTTCGGCAAGCTCGGCCAGCCGGTCTGCGTGTCCGGTGGGACGTTCCAGCGTTTTCATCTTGTTGATCCGTGCCCTCCCTCAGTTGTCTACCGGACAGCGTTGCTGCTCGCGACAGCAACGGGTCGCGTGAGTGTCTGGGCCAGCGACTTCCCGGACGAGAGCAGGCGGTAGGCCAGGAGGAGCTGCGTCAGGGCCAGCGGGTCGCTGTGGCGCATCTCCTTGCCGTCGACGAAGTTGCCGATCTGGTCCGGTCGAAGGTGGACGAACCCCGGCATGTGGTCCCACACCCGGTTTTCCAGCTCGCCGGCCTTCTCCGGGCTGATAGTGCCATCGATTTCGAGGATCGTCTGGTCGTTGGGACCGTCGAGGCGCCGAAGCGCCGGCCGCCGGCCGTTGAGCGAGAGCTCCAGCACGTCGTCCAGGTCCAGCCGACCCAGGTGCGCTTGCTCGGAGACCCGGACGTTCAGATGCATGTCGTCCCGGCCATTGGCGCGCGCCCGGAAATAGCCCTCCGGGGGGCAGAAGCGGACCGTCACGTCGGCATAGGCGGCCTGCGGGCGGATGTACTGGCGGACGTCGTCCTGGCGCTCGACGATCTGCCGGATCACCTGCTCGACAGTGTACCCGCGCTCGGCGACGTCCCGCTTGACTTTCCAGCTCCACTTCAGCTCCTCGTCGGGGTCGAGCCAGACCTTCAGGTCGAACGTCGAGCGCAGCTCCTCGGTCAGGAGCGGGTGCAGGCCCTGGATGATGACGAGCGGCCGCGGGTGGACCACCTCCGACTCGCCGAAGGTTCCGGTGGAATGGTCGTAGACGGGCTTGACGACCGATCGGCCGTCGCGGAGCGCCCAGACATGCTCGACCATCAGGTCGACGTGATTGGCGGCGGGGTTCAAGGCCGTGACCCCGTGGCGCTTGCGCTCGTCGCGGTCCATCGAATGATAGTCGTCCAGGCAGATGTTCAGGATCTGGTCACCGCCGAAGATCTGGTAGAGACCGCGCGTGATGGTCGTCTTCCCGGTCCCGCTATCGCCACCCACGGCCATCATCACCGGACGCAGGGTCTTCATCGAGCGCCTCCTGTCAGGAATCTGGCGAGCGGTCAGCGGCCGGTTTCCGGCGATTGCGCCGATGTCGGGTGTACCGACACGCCGGCCTGCTGACGGCTGATCGCTGAATACTTGCCCCCGTGAGGGAAGCACCTGGGGGGCATCGTCGCCGCCGTCAGCATTGTGCTTCCCTCTTGTGCCTTCTGTCACGAATACAATACCGCAGCCGGGGGACCGCCACAACGGTTCGTCGCCAGACGGTTGAACTTCGCTTGTGAACGGTTGCACAATCCCGCCGAGCGGACGAATGGATCGCCGAGCGGTTGAAAGCGGTCGCCGGATGGCACAGCCTGGGGAATGCACGCCTCGCAGGCGGTCAGATACTCCGCCAGGTCGACGACGCGGCAGGCGTACCCCCACTCATTGTCGTACCAGCCAACGGCGCGGACCAGGCCGGTCTCGGCCTGCACGGCGGTCGACAATCCGTCGATGGTACAGGAGTGGGAATCGCCACGATAGTCGCTGGAGACGAGCGGCAACGGGCTGAAGCCCAGCACCCCTGCCATGCCATCCGCGGCCGCTGCAGCAAAGACCGCGTTGATCGCGTCGGCGGTCGCCGGACGCTCCAGGCGGACGACCAGGTCGATGAGGGAGACGGTCAGGGTCGGCACTCGGTAGGAGATGCCGGTCAGCCGCCCCCTGAGCTCGGGGAGCACCTCGCCGAGAGCGCGGGTGGCGCCGGTCGTCGTCGGGATCACGTTGGCGGCGCTGGCGCGCGCCCGCCGCGGGTCCTGGTGGTTTCGGTCGAGCACGCGCTGGTCGTTGGTCGTGGCGTGGACCGTCGTCATCATACCGCCGGCAATGCCAAAGGCGTCGTGGAGCACCTTCGCCATCGGCGCGAGGGCGTTGGTGGTGCAGGAGGCGGCGGAGATGATCTGGTGCGCTGCGGGATCGTACGCCCCCTCGTTCACGCCGACGACAACCGTCAGGTCGACCCCCTTGCCCGGCGCCGTGATGAGCACGCGCTTCGCCCCACCTTCCAGATGGGCGCGCGCGGCCTCCCTGGCGGTGAACGCGCCCGTGGCCTCGATCACGAGCTCGACGCCGAGCTCCCGCCACGGGATCTCCCGCGGGTCGAGGAACGACGTCGTCCGAATCGCCCGGCCGTCCACGTCGATGCAGCGATCGCGCGCTGCCACGTGGCCGCGGTACGGACCGTACGAGGAGTCGAACCGGAACAAGTGCGCGTTGATCTCGGCGCTGCCAGGATCGTTGATCGCCACGACGTCCAGGGGAGCGCCCCGCTCGACGGCGCAGCGCAGCGCCAACCGCCCGATTCGGCCAAACCCGTTGATCCCCACACGCATAGGCACACCTCCATCGGTTGGTCTCCGTCGAAGCTGCCCACCCCGCAGCCGGCTCACGAGAGCTGCCGGGGGTCGGACACGACCTGCACGGCATTGTGCTGGCCTTCACAAATATCCTACGGCTCGGAGCAGCTCGGCACAATGCTTCGTCGTCAGACGGTCGATCCTCGCTTGTGAACGGTAGCACAATCTGAGGGAGTGGCCGAATTCGTCGCCAGACGGTTGCGGATCATCGCCCGGTGGGATGCCGCGGCTCACCGCTGCCCATGGGCATCCTCGCAGGGTGGGTGACGGATCACGGGTGGTGAGGTCGTGTTGCATCCGGCAAGTCAATTGCTGATTCCGGCAACGTCCCGTCCGTCATGCTGAGCCGCAGCGAAGCATCTCCCCCGGCTCGAACCAGTAGCGGCCGGG
>JACQGW010000304.1 GCA_016199325.1 Chloroflexota bacterium | reverse complement strand
AGCTGCGACGGATGGCTCGCCGCAGTTTCATTCGGCTCGGTCGCCGACCGACGGTACTGCATGGTTTCTTCCGTCACGTCGGTCTAAGTGTTACCTGAATTTCGCGAAGCTCAATAGCGTCGTGGGGTCCAGCGTCCAGGTATCCTCCACCGGATCATGGGTCGCGTAGCGCCGGATGACGACCCGCTCGACCGACTCGCCCAGCGTCCTGGCCTTACGTGGGAGGATGACCGGGGAGCTGATCGGCTCGAAACGGCTGTAGACGATCTCGCCGGTCGCGCCGGTCAGGCCCGGCCGGGTGTACAGGGGGCCATTGCCGGCGAGGTCGGCCATGCGCGCCCGCACCCGGTACGTGCGGCCGAAGCGCAGGCGCGGCAGCGAGCCGGGGGTCGCAGTGAATTTCACCTCCAGCGGGAACTGGGTCCGAGCCGTGTTGTGGATGTCGGCGGGCAGATCGTCGGCGTCGATGCTCCTGCCGGGGCGCGGCGCCGCCAGACTCCAGCCCTGCCAGTGAAAGAGCGACTCCTGGAGGTACAGGTCTGGCGACGATCGGTCCGCCGCCTGGGTGAGCGCCGTCGAGACGAAGCCCTCGTCGCCGTCCTCGATCGTCGCGCCCGGCGTCCCATCCAGTTGGAGGAACGTGTAGGTGCCGTGCCGGCGGGAGAGCGAATACCACTGATTGCGCCCCGCATCCCAGATGTCGAACCGATAGCCCCGGGTCAATTCCTCGGCGTCGAACGTGCTCTCCCGATACTGTTCGACGTCGGCATTCCGCTGCGTCGCGGTGATGAGCGCCTGGCGGAATCGGTAGGCGCGCCCGACCCGAATGACCGAGAGGCCGGCCGACCGGAGCGAGGGAACGGAGTACGCCTGCGGGGTATCGGCCGTCTGGGTTCTGCCGGCGCGGAACAGGTTGCCGGCGAAGTCCATCGCCTTGATGGCGGCGCCGTCCACGTCCACCTGGACGAGGTCGTAGGCGCCTGAGTCGTCGAGCCTGAGCAGGCCCGTCGGATGGAGATCGGGGTCGGTCGAGCGCGGCGCGGGGGCGAACGTGCCGGCATCGGCGACGTACCGCGTCTTTGGCTTGAGATCCACGTGGCTGACGCCGGCCCGTCTGCTCCGGACCGCCGACCAGGTCGGGATGACCTGAACTGTTCCCTTCGGCGGCAGGTTCGCCGGCAGGGGGACCTCCAGGTCGTGGACGATGCCTAGCTCGCGCAGGATCCGGGGATACTGGCCCATCGACGAGAGGACCTGGTGGAAGTCGACCTCGGGCAGGGGCAGCGGTTCCCACGGTTGGGTGTCGCCAACCCGCCTGGCGTTGCGCGCGCGGTGGAACAGCTTGAGCTGCATGAAGTCCATCGGCGGGTCGGCCGGGCCGGGCTTCAGCGCCCGCTGCGAGGCCAGGCTCTGCTCCAGCCGGGTTCGGTATTCCTGCTCGGTGGAAACCTCGACTGTCGTCGCCGCCTGGGGGCTGGTGGGCACCCGCCGGACGTAGCCCAGCGGTCCGAAGCTGCCCTGATGGGTTAGCCACGCCGCGGGGATGAGCCCGTTCGGCGAGGACGCGTCGAGAAGCCCGCTGGCCGAAAGCGCGAGCGCCGCGACGTACCGGCCTTTGAGGAAATCCATCACGTGGCGCGCCGGATACGAGCGGATGATTCGGTCGTCGTACCTGGCGAACCGGTACGGCCGGACGAAGGTCTCTTCGTAAAACAGCGCTTGCCACCGCGCCAGGCTCGGCGGCTGGCCGACGCGCGTCGCCTGGACCGGCGGGCTCGCGTTGAATCGAACGGCAAACGAGATCGGCCGCGCGGGCCAGTCCAGGAAGTCCGGATACTCGTCTAGCGTCGTTCTCGTCCGCGCCGTGTCCTGGAGGCGAGGCAGGATGAACACCGAGAGCCTGAGCCGGCCGGCGACGATCCCATTGGGCAGCGCAATCCACTGGATGGTCTGCTTCTTCATCGGTCTCTCCTCTACGCGGCGAAGGCATCGCAGTAGGCGTCCCAGTCGGCCTGGGCGGGCACCAACTGCTCGAAGGTCGGGTCGCCGGACGGGCCGGAGAACTTGCGCTCCACGGTGTACTCGAACGTCTCGCTGACCCCATAGATCTCGACGGCGATGAGCAGTCGGGCCTGCCCCCAGACCTTGTCGGTGGCCAGATCGTACGTCAGCCCCAGGTAGAGCTCGACAGAGACGACGAGGATGCCGAGCACGTCGAGGTTGCCGCCCATCCGCACGTAGCCCGTCAGCTCCGCCCGATCGCCTTCCATCTTGAAGTAGATGCCGGCCATGGCGTAGACGCCGCCGGTGATCGCGCCGCCGCCGAAGTCCAGCGAGATGTTGGCGCCGAACTCCAGCGCCGCCTCGAACAGCTCGATGGCGTCAGTCCCATTGCCCAACCCTAGACCCAGGCCGAGGAAGCCGCCGCCGCCGAACATCGAGACGGTCAGCAGGAAGGGGTTCTCCCGCTCGCTAAAGGCGAACCGCATCCGGAACGGCTGGTTGGTCAGGGGAATGTGGACCCCGGCCGAGAGGCTGATGTTCTGGATGCTCAGCATTCCCACGGCAATCGTCGGGATGGCAAGCGTATAGCCGGCTTTCACCCCGCTCGGGCTGATGTCGATGCCCAGGCCAACCCCGTCGGTCTGGAGATAGGTCTGGAGCGAGTTCACGAACGCGAGCGGGCCCGTGAACAGGACCTCGGCGATGTCCACGTCCACGTCGGTCTTCTGGCCGCTCTTCGCCGTGAACCGCAACCGGTTGAACGTGACGACGATGAAGCTCTTGTCGCCGCCGAGCAGATCGATGGCGAAGTTCTGGAGGTCGCCGACGACTTCGTACGTCGGCTCGCCGGAGCCGTCGAGCCTGGCGATCAGGCAAGCGTTTATCGAGAAGCTCGTCGGGTTCAGATTCTCCGGGTCCACCACGAAGAGCGGCGGGCCCGGGTCCGGCCAGTCCTTGACCGGGGGGGTCCAGACGTAGCAGGTCTGGACGGCGGTCGGCAGGGCGAGCGGATCGACGGCGCCGTTGGGTCCCGTCGGGTAGATCATCCGGGTGGTCATCTTCGGGAACTTGGTACTGCCGCTGCCGATCTCGCTGGGGAGGACGCTGCCGATGATCTGACTCAGCGAGACGCTGCCCAGGATCTTGGCGTCGAGGCCGAGCAGATCGGCCGGGTTGAACACGCCCCTCAGCAGGTTGTCGATGTTCCCGCCGACGGTCCCGAAGGTGCGCGAGAGGCCGGAGAAGCTCATGCTGGGCGTGGCGAGGCCGCCCGATCGGTCGCCGGAGAGCTCGATGGTGGGGTTGAACGCGCTGCCGGGCTTGAGCCTGGCGAAGACGGCGCCCTTGTTGGCGCTGCTGAAGCCCCCGCTCACGTACGTCTCGTCCAGGACGATGGTCCGCCTGCCGTTCCCTCCGGTGAGCGCCTCGACGGCGTCCAGTCGGACGTCCGCTTCGGCGATGCCGGGCAGGAACGAAGGGATACCCGACGTGGCCGCCCTGCCCGCCCCGCCGCCGGCCGGAGGGCGCGTGCCCAGGGAGAAGGAGGCCGTCTCGAAAGTCGTGTCGCCAGGCTCGCTGCTCGGGGCGAACGCCATCTTCTGGCCGTCCAGCTTCATCTGCCGCCTCCGATCGGTCGGCAGCGGCGACGCGGGCCAGCCCTGCGGCGGCGATCCCGAGTACCAGTTGGCGACGTTCTGGACCTGGGCCGGGGACAGACTGGCACTCAGGAAGGCGAGCGGCGTCGTGAACTCGATGCGCTGGCCGGCGATGTCCTCTCCGATCAGATGGAACTGGATCTCGGCGCCGGCGACCTGGAGCCAGTAGGCGCTGCTGCCGAGATTGTGGATCTGGTTGTTTGGACCGGCGGCGGTCAGATCCGGCGTCTGGAGGGTGGTCAGCCGGAGGCGCTTGAAGGGGAAGCGGCGGCCGTCGGCCGACTGGTTCGACGCTGCGGCGGGGTACGTCTTCTCGGGATCGACGATGATGATGTACTCCCGCTTGCGGAGGTATGCCCCGATGCTGGGCTCTCGGCCGATCACGCGCTCGGTGATGGTCACCCGGGCGGCGCGGTGGCCGAACGGGAAGAGGAAGCCCACCTCGACGGTATGCACGAAGTGGTCGCGCCCCATCGTCGCCACGTGATCCCACCCCTTCAGGGCGAAGCCGAGGCTGGTCGGCGGCGTCCAGGCGCCGTGGACGTTCAGCCAGGCGCCGAGCGCGGTCAGCATAAGCCGGTCTACCTGGATGGGGGGCCTGGCCCCCGGCAGGCTGAAATCCGACGACAGGCCGACGATCTCCCACCGCTGGCGAGGGGTGAGGGATTGGCGGAACGGGTGGTTGTCCAGGGTCGCCAAGGGCGGAGCGGTCCGGGTGTATCCGCCCGTCCTCACCTGAGCGCCGGGGGCATTCCAGAGGGGCCACACGGCGCGCACGGTCCGGTAGTAAGCGTTCGCCTCGTCGGCGCGGACCAGTCGGTAGAGGGCCTCCGGATCGTCCTCCTCGCCCTGCACCTGCACGACGCCGAGGCGGGTATGCCACAGCTCGGTCCAGGTGGCGGTGGGGTTGCCGTTCGCGTCCAGTTGGGGGAGGCTCACGGGATCCAGGGCGTGGGACCAGGCGCCGTACCGGCTGGGCGAGAGAATCAGCCCCCAGGGCGCCTCAATCGCCGTCTCCGGCTCGCCCGTCACGGGGGCCTTCGGCGCCCGCACCGGCCCCGTGACGTTCGGAACGGGCGCCGGGGGCGCGCCGGTCAGAGGCTGCCTGCCTGGCTGCGGGTCGGGCGGCTGGGCGGCCGGAACCAGCCTGGGCTCGAAGGAGGCCCAGTTGAGCAGGCTGTCGAGCGTGTACGGGATCGACTGGGTGGCGCGCGGCAGCTTGAACGCCAGCCAGCTTCCGCCGCCGACGAGGGCACGCTTCCGCCCCCCCGGCCACTGCGACGGGTCGACCGCCTCCTCCAGGAAGCTCTGGGGCTGGAAGCCGACGCCGATATAGGCGTCCCGAGTCGGATCGGCGCGCACCAGCGCGCCGACGTCGAGATCGATGGCGAGGTTGTGGAACGAGAAGTCCAGCACCAGCAGGTCCTGCGCCCGGACCACGCGCAGGGGAGTTGCCGCTCTGAGCTCGGCCGGTGCGGCGGCGAGCGGCGTGGCCGGCAGCGGGTCTGCCGGCCCTCGCAGCCCCATAGAAAACGCCGAGCCTGCCGCCAGCGCCAGGAGCTGGCGGCGCGTCAGCGCGCGTCCGGCGCCGGGGCGGCGAACTCGGACCAGGTCCGTGTGCTTGTCTGACACAGGGTCACCTCCTTCAGCGCGCGATGCATCATCGACTACTTCGTCAGGCTGACCATCGCCCGTGTGCCGTCGTCATCCTTGTTGATGATGATTCCGAGATGCAGCGAGCCGTCCGAGCTGTCGAACGCGAGCGTCGCGTTCTCCTCGGACTCGAGGAACGCCTGCTCTTGCCAGCCCTTCGCAGGCAGCGCCTGGCGATAGAACGCGGCGACGTCTTTGACGGTGCCCTTTCCGACCCAGGTAGCGGTGGCACCCTGAAACGTGGTGCCGGTCGTCAGGCGCTGGGTGGTGCCCTTCTCAACCGCGAAACCGGCCGGGACCGGCAGGTCTTTCATCTCGGCCGGCAGGGCCGAGGCGTCGGCGAGGGCGGGCGGTTCGGGGGTCGGCGTCGCGGCGGTGGGCGCCGCTGCTGCAGGCGCGGTCGGCCTGGCGACCGTGGGCACCGCCGCGGCGCCGGGCGCGGTGGGCACGGCTGCCGCCGGCCGGCCGGACTTACTCAGAATGACCGACACCGTCACGTCGTCGCCCTGCTTGTCGGCGATGATCAGCGCGCTCTCCTCGCCCTTGCTGAAGCCGAGCTGGCTCCCCGTGCCGCTGTCCATCGCGAACTCCTCTTTCCAGCCTTGCTGGGTCAGGGTCCTCTTGTAGAAGTCGACGACGGCCGCCGTCGTCCCCTTGCCGACCCAGGAGGCGGCGGCCCCTTGCTGCCCCCGGGCAGAGACGCTCACGCTGCCGCCCGGCGCAAAGCCCTGGGGAGCGGGCCAGCCCGCGAACTCCGGAGGCAGTTGCTTGCTGACCACCGCTTGCTGCCCTTCCGGCCCTTTGATCGAGACCGACTCGCCCTTCTTGTCCACAGCAGGCGCCGGCGAGCTGCAACCGAGCAGCCAGAGGACGCCAATGATCGCCGAAATGATCGCCACACGCGACTTGCGCAGCACGTCCATACCTCCTCACCCACATCGGGGCGCTATACGTCTATTCCCGATGGGCCTGCACCTGTCCGGTGATACGTCCGGCAGGTCCGCCGGAGCTCATCTCACCCCCTCCCTGTCGTGCTCGGCCGCGGGGAAGCATCTCCACGCTGTTGGACAGCGCTCCAATCCGCTTGTTTGCCGCTGCACAGAAACGTGAACCCCTTCACGACGTCGCGGCGTGCCGCACGTCCATGAGAAAGAACCCCGTTGAATAGACCGTGGAAGACCCTGGAGTCCCGAGATGGGGCGGTGCTGGGCGCGCAACTTCATCCCCTGAGAAGGAAGTCGGGGCGGCGCCGGCGCCGCCCCGACCAGAATCCGAGTCCCTAGACCTCCAGCCGCCGTCGGCTGGGCAACACCGCGTCTGTTTGGAGGACGACCGCCTCCAGACGCTCGACGTTGATCGAAAGTGTCGTCGCCCCATTCAGCGGGCGATAGTAGTCCGCGTCGCCCGGCACCAGGATGCCGGCTCCACCCGGGTTCACCCGGATGAAGTACCCCTGCGTGTCCACCACCGGGAAGTCGTTGAATGTGTACCCCGATACGTGCCCCTCATAGCCGCCGTAGATCCACCGGTCCACTTCCCGAATGTTGTACGTCAGCGTCCCCGAGATCGTCCCCGCCGCATCCGACAGATCCTGCGCCGTCAGCCCCGTCAGCCGCGGCACCCCTACCAGGTTCCACCCATCCAGCAGCCGCAACGGCACCGTCTCCGTCAGCTCGTGCCCCAGCAGGCTCCAGTCGAACCGCTGAAGCATCTTGAAGAAGTACCCCCGCCCGGGCCGCAGCACGAAGTCGTCCGACGGATTCGCCAGGCTCGCCCCGCTCGCCGAAACGCCGTGCCACTGGCCGTCCGTCTCGCCGTACCAGAACACGCTCGTCAGGCGGGTCACCCCACCGTCGTTCACCTGCCGCACCACCTCCGACACCGACAGCGGCCGCGTCGGCTCCAGGGGCAGCCCCACCGCATTCCAGCCGATGCCCAGCGCCATCCGCCGCTCGACGATCTCGCGCAGCGTCAGGTTGAACGGCCAGTTCCGCGGGTCGGCCGACGGGTCGCCGAAGGCGATGGTGTTCGGCCCGCCCCGGGCAACCAGATGGACCGGGTCCGTCGTCGAGTAGACGAACGGCGCCGAGAGGTCCAGCGTCCGAACGCCGGCCAGGTCGATCCACCAGTAGCCGGCGTCGTTGGTCACCGCGGAGAGGAGCGTCGAGTGCGGATGCGCCGACGTCGTCCCGCTGATCACCACCTCCAGGCTCTCCAGGGAGGCGTAGACGATGGCACCGGGGACGGCGTAGCCGTCCTGGTCGAGGACCCGCCCCCAGGCGCCGTCGGACTGGCGGACGTCGAGGGTTGGCCCCGTCGTCAGCGAGCCGGGCGGGATGACCGGCTCCAGGCCGTCGTCGAGGAAGATGGCGAACTGGTAGGTGGTCTCGGGCAGCAGCCGGTCGAAAGTGCCGGCGCCGCCGATGCGGACCCAGTGCGTATGCCCGGGGCACATGGAGCAGGGATCAGGCGGGAACGCAGTCAGCCGGAAGTCGGTGGCCCACGTCCCGGAGATCGGATTCGTCCCGCTGATCCAGTAGCGGACCGCCGCGACCGACGGGTGTCGCGTCAGGAACGAGAGCGTGAACGACACGTCCGTCAGGTTGCT
>JACQGW010000299.1 GCA_016199325.1 Chloroflexota bacterium | reverse complement strand
GCCAAGATGACTGCTCGTTCGCTGCGGCTCAGCAGGACGGTGCAAGGCTCTCGCCCGTCACTCATCACTCATCACTCGCTCGCTGCGGCTCAGCATGACGGAGGAGAGCCGAGCGTCAAGATGATCGCTGGCTCTCTGCGATCTCCTCTGCGCCTCTGCGGTTTTTCGTTGCCGCCTGCCACCCTCCGCCGACCGCTGACTGCCGACTGCCGACCGCTGACCGCTGACTGCCGACCGCTGACTGCCGACTGCTGACCGCTGACCGCTGACTGCTGACCGTTAGAGCGCCTCCACGTCGTGCGGCGCGCTCTCTTTCAGGCCGGCCGGCGTCATCCGGATGAAGGTCGCGTTGGTCTGGAGCTCCGGGATCGTGAGGGCGTCGCAGTAGCTCATGCCGGAGCGCAGGCCGCCGACGAGGTGGAAGATGACCTCCTGGGCCTCGCCCCGGTAGGGGACAGCCGCCTCGATCCCCTCCGGGATGACCTCTTCGAGCTCGTGCTCCCAGGCCGCCCAGCCCAGCTCAGGGTTCTCGCGCTGGCTGCGGCCCAGCCGCGCCTCGGCCGACGCCATGCCACGGGCGATCTTGACCTTGCGGCCGCCGCGGACGATGACGACCCCCGGGCTTTCGCGCGTACCGGCCAGCAGGTTGCCGATCATCACCGTTTGGGCACCGGCAGCCAGCGCCTTGACGATGTCGCCCGCGTAGCGAATGCCGCCGTCGGCGCAGATCGGCACGCCGAGCCGGGCGCCGGCGATGCCGCACCGCATCACGGCCGTGAGCTGCGGCACGCCCACGCCGGCGACGAGGCGGGTTGTGCAGACGCTGCCCGGCCCAACCCCCACCTTGACGCCGTCGGCGCCGGCCTGAACCAGGTCATCGACGCCGGCCGCCGTCGCGACGTTGCCGGCGACGACGTCGACCTGCGGGAGATCGCTCTTGACGCGCTCCAGCGCGGTGAGGGCGTGCTCGGCGTGGCCGTGGGCGATGTCGAGCACGAGCACGTCGGCGCCGGCCGCAACCAGCGCACGGGCCCGCTCGCGGTAGTCGCCGACGACGCCAATGGCCGCGCCGACCCGAAGCCGTCCCTTGGCGTCCGTCGTCATATGGGTGAAGCGCTGGCGGCGCAGCAGGTCGCGCAGCGTGATCAGGCCGGCGAGGCGGCCCTGCTGGTCGACGAGCGGGAGCTTCTCGATCCGGTGTTCGTCGAGGATCGCCAGCGCCTGATCCAGATCGATCCCAGCGGGCGCCACGACGAGCCGGTCGCGCGGGCGCATGCGGGCGGCGGCGGTCTCGTCGTCGCCCGCCAGGAGGATATCCCGTCGAGTGAGCATGCCGACGAGCGTGTTCTCGGCGTCGACGACCGGAAAGCCGCTCACCTGCTCTTCCGTCATGCGCCGGCGGGCGTCGGCGATAGTCGCGTCCGGCGTGATGGTCTGCGGCTGCTCGATGACCCAGCCGACCGATCGCTTCACCCGGCGGACCTCGGCAACCTGGCGCTCAATCGGCATGAACCGGTGCAGGATCCCCAGACCGCCCATCCGCGCCATGGCGATCGCCATCTCGGCCTCGGTGACGGTGTCCATGTTGGCGCTGACGATTGGGATCGCCAGCTCGACGTGCCGGCTGAGCTTCGTGCGCGTGTCCACCTGCCGCCGCGTGCGCACCCGCGACCGCCTGGGCTCCAGCAGGACGTCGTCATAGGTCAGGCCGATCGGAATGCCGGCCACGGCTGTCGTCTCGTCTATCATCACATACCTCCACCGTCGCCTCGAAGAGGCTGCTCCAGTTGAGTCGGTAGGCTGGGAAGGCGCTGAGCAGCGCGGGCAGCGCGCCGGCGAAGCCGCACTCCTGCGCCAGCGCCGCCGCGACGACGTCGGCCGATGTCCCGCCCTCGGCAACCGTCGCTTCCAGGCATCTGCCCGCGCGGTCCAGGAACGCCTGGGAGCAGAGGCCGAGGCCAGGCACCAGGACCAGACCCGCGGGAAGATCGGCTGTGGCGACCGCCTGCTCCACCTCGGCCGGCGATGCCGACAAGTTGGCGGCCAGCGCGCCGAAGCCGAGCCAGCCGTCGGTCTGGCGGGCCTGGTAGATGGCCGCGCGGGCAAGGGTGCGCGGTCGGTCGGGCTGCGGGAAATGGCGGTCGAGGACGTCGAGCAGCGCCTCGGCGTCGACGCGGTCGCGGTAAGGGACGGCCGGAAACGGCAGGTCGGCGAAGGCGGCGAGGAGCGGCTCGGCGACGATCAGCAGGAGCGGCGGAGCGCCGCTGCGGGCGACCGCCTGCAAGCGCGCGCGCTTCCGCTCGCGGTAGTCCTCCGTCCAGTGGCCGACGATCTCGACGAAGACCGTCCGACCGTCGCGTGTCACCCCGAAATCGGGCAACAGCACGGCGTCGCCGGCGCGGAGCGCCTCCGGCTCTCGTGCGATGGCCCAGCCCCGGCTGCGGCCGGTTCGGACGAGGCCGGCGAACCGCCGGTAGAACGCCGCCTCCACCTCGCTGTCGAAGCTGGGAGGCGGCGGCTCGACCGGTCCGATGGCTGCGGCGATCTCGGCGGTCAGCGTGAAACGGTACGGGCGGTTGAAGAGCAGCACGTGGGCCGAGCCGGTGGCGCCGACGGCGACCAGGGACAGGGCGACGGCGGCCAGCCGCTCGCCGACGTCGGCCGAGCGAACCGCCTCGGGCGGGCCGGCGATGGCGAGGGCGGAAGGCCAGGCGGGCTCGGCGTAGAGCCCGGCCTGCCGGCAGAGGAAGTAGGCGCGCCGCCAGGCGCCGCCGTCCGGCATCGTCAGCCGGACGGCGCGACTGTGGGCCAGCAGGCCGGCGACGGCCCGGCGGGTGAACCGGCGGGCGACCTCCTCCGGCCGGACCGGCTGCGGCGGCGCGACGAGTACGGCCGCCGTGTCGGCGTCGGCCCAGAGCCAATCCGAGATGTGGGAGGCGGCCGCGTTCGGCACGCCGAGCTCGCCGGCCCAGCGCAGCAGGAACGGGTCCCGATCGGCGCTGCGCACGAAGCCGTCCGGGGCGGCCAGCCGCCGGTAGAGCGCCAGCCGCAGGTCGCTGGGGCTCTGGATACCACGACTCGCCAGCGCGGTGGCGGCGGCCGGGCCGGCGAATTCTGCCCAGACCGGCGTGGCGTAGCGGTAGTGCTCCAGCAGGCAGGCCAGCGCGGCCCGGCCCGTTCGGTAGTCGGAGAACAGCCGATCGAACGCCGCCTCGTCGAGCGCGCTCCGCGGCCGGCCGACGAGGGAGTCCAGGGAGCGGCAGGCGGCGGCGACCCGGCGGGCGAACGCCGGCGCCTCGCGGCCGAGCGGGAGCCAGAGGCGGACCTCCGTTTCGCCGCGCCCCCCGACAAAGCTCCGCCGGAGCCATTCCAGCGGGAACGTCATACCGAATCCGTGTTCCAGGCGACCGGCCGGCGGCGGCGGGCGGCCGTCCGAACCTCGGCGGTCTCTTCGGTGACCAGCTCGTAGAGGATGGCCTCACCGCCGTCGGCCTTCGGCCGCAGGATGCGCCCGAGCCGCTGGACGTACTCCAGACGCGTGGCGTTGCCGGAGAGCACGATGGCGACGTTGCACTCGGGCAGGTCGACGCCCTCGTTCAGCACCCGGCCGGTGACGACCTTCGTCAGCTCGCCGCGCCGGAGCAGGTCGAGGATCGCCCGCCGCTCGGCCGGCGGCGTCAGGTGCGTGATCGCCGGCAGACAGAGCGTCCGCGCCAGGGCGTCGACGGCGTCGTTCGACTCGGAGAAGACGACGACCCGGTCGGCGGCGTGGCGGACCAGCAGCTCCTCGACGGCCTGGAGCTTGGCCTCGGCGTTGAACGCGATCCGCCGGGCCTGGCCGAAGGCGAGCAGCGCCTCGCGGGCCGCCGGGTCGGCGCCAGACTGGCGGACCAGCCGCTGGAAATCGGCCGCCGAGGCCATCGGCGCCCGCCGCTCACGCAGGAAGCGCCGGTAGACGTCGGCGGCCTGCGCGTATTCGACCTGCTCGCTCTGGCTCAGCCGGACGGCGACTCGCTCCTCCCGATAGGGCGCCAGGTGGCCGGCGGCGGTCAAGGCGGCCGGCTCAGCGCGGTAGACGACCGGGCCGATCAGCTCGTCCAGGTCGGCGTGCCGCTCGTCGCCGCGCTCCGGCGTTGCCGAGAGGCCGAGCCGGAACGGCGTCCAGGCGGCGTCGGCGGTCCGCCGGTAGGAATCGGCCGGCAGGTGGTGGACCTCGTCGGCGATGAGGAAGCCGAACCGGTGGAGCTCGGCCGGTCGCAGGGCGGCCGATTGATAGGTCATGGCGGTGAAGGCGGCCGGCGTCCACTCGCCGCCGCCGCAGACGCCCGCGGCCTCGTCCGGGAGCTGCAGGTCACGCAGGGCGGCCCGGCGCCACTGGTCGAGCAGGTCGATGGTCGGGACGAGGACGACGGTACGGAGCCCGAGGCGGGCGGCCGCCAGCAGGGCGACGAGGGTCTTCCCCGAGCCGGTCGGCAGAACGACGACGCCCCGGCAGCCGGCCGATTCCCAGGCGTCCAGGGCCTCGGCCTGATACGGCCGCGGGGTGAGCCGCGGCGCCGCGACGAAGCCGAATGCCGGCCGGTCGTCAAAGGCGACCTGCACCTGATGGCCGGCTTCGATCAGCCGCGCCTTCAGGCGGACGTAGTGCCGGGGCTGGGTCCGAAAGAGCCGGCGGCGAGGGTCGGCGATGAGCGCCGGGTCGAGCCCGGCGAGCTCCGCCGCCGGCCAGCGGGCCGGCACGGCGGCCAGGTCAGCGCCAAGCAAGCGAAGGGTCACATCCACAGCCTGAGTGTAGCACATCGGGAGAGGGCGGGGGAACTTGGGGACGAGGGAACTCGTAGGAACTCATAGGAACTCATGGGAACTCGGGGGAGAGCGGGGAAGCTCGGAGGAAGTCGGGAGAGCCTGGGGGGCGTGGGGAGAGCGGGCACGCCGTGCCTGCGGGCCGAACGCGGATGAAATCCCCGGCTCGCCGGCGCGGTGGGAACGGAAGCTGTCAACGGATTCTCCGCACGGATTGAACGGATTGGGACGCTCGCCGCGCCGTGCCTCCCTGGGAGCGCAGGCGTCCTCGCCTGCCCCGTGGCTACAGAAGCCACCGCACACTTGCCAGGCTCGCCTCCGTAGCGCGGGTGGCTTGTCCCCCGCCGTTCCGCGGCCTCCACCTGCGCCGCCCATGGGGACCGAGCGCCCGGCCCGCTCACCTCACCAACCGGGGAGCTCACCCATCGCAACCTCATCCCTGGCGGCCATGATCGCATCACGCACGAGAGGCCACGCTTGTCCAGCGAAGCATCTCCCCGGGCGTTCCTCGTTCCCTCCGTCATGCTGAGCTGCAGCGAAGCATCTCCCCGGGCGTTCCTTGTTCCCTCCGTCATGCTGAGCCGCAGCGAAGCATCTCCCCGGGCGTTCCTTGTTGGCCCCGCGGAGATGCTTCGCTGCGGCTCAGCATGACGGAGCATTCCCCCGAGCTTCCCTGAGTTCCTGCGAGTTCCTGCGAGTTGCCGCGCTCACCTGGCGGCTTCCTTGTCGTGGTATACTGCTGTTGGAGGAGAGGGGGCGCAGATGAGCACGCCGGAACTGCGTCGCTGGACCCGTGCAGAGTACCAACGGATGGCCGAGGTCGGCATTTTCCGACCGGACCAGCGCGTCGAGCTGATCGAGGGCGAGATCGTGGTGGTGCCTCCGCCCACGAGCCACCGTGCGGTTTGCATCAGCCTGATAGGCGACGCGCTGCGGGATACCGTGAAACCGGATTGCGACGTTCGCTTACGTCTTCCCCTCGCGCTCGGCGAGCACTCTGAGCCGGAGCCCGACGTGGCAGTCGTGCCGGGCGCGCCTCGCGACTACCTGGGCACCCATCCCACCTCGGCGCTGCTCGTCGTAGAGATCGCCGATACGTCGCTCGCCTTCGACCGCGACGTCAAGGGAGGCGTCTACGCCAGGGCGGGCATTCCCGACTACTGGGTCGTCAACCTGGTTCACCGCCAGCTCGAAATCCACCGTGAGCCGGGCCCGCTCCCGGCCGCGCCGGGCGGCTTCGGCTACCGCACCCGGACCATTTTCCTACCAGGGGAGACCATCAGCCCCCTTGCTCGACCGGACGCGCGCCTGGATATGGCCGACCTCTTCCCGTAGTCGGTTCAGGCTACCAACGAGGCGCCCATCCGTGTAATCCGTTCCCCGAATCCGTTGACAGCCCGTCCCCGGCCGTTGACAGCTCGCCCCCCCGCTAGATCTCGAACGTGTCGGCGTAGATCACCCGGCCGACCCAATTCGTGGGGTTTTCGGCCGTGTCGGGAGTGTACTTCTCATATTCCTGGATGACCAGCCGCATCGGCTCCTCGCCGATCTTGTGAGGCAGCGGCACCCGACCGGTCGAGATCACGTTTGAGCCCTGGCCCACAACCGTCGTCAGAGGGTAGGAGGCGCCGTTCTTCCAGCCGAGCTCGCCCCCGATGTCGGGATCCCGTGTCTGGACGGTCACCTCGACGCCCGGCTGCCCCGCTGCCCAGGAGGGGTTCGTGTACCAGTAGCTGATCCCCTCCACTCGGACGTCGATCGACTGGAGTCCCTCATAGCGCCAGATCGTCGCCTCGCGATCGGGCGCCAGTTGCACGAAGTCGGTCTGGACGACGCGCGACAGGTGGGCGCCGTCGACCGAGCTCGGCTGGACGCGCGCCAGCGCCAGCCGAATGAAGGGGAAGTAGGAGTCGCCCGGATCCACCTGGAGATCGCTGTACCAGAGCTGGCGCACCTCGTCGTAGTGGACGTCGTGGCCGACGACGAGGACGCCTCGGTTCGCCAGCTCGGCAAGCGTGATGTCCGTCTGGCTCTGCGTCCGCACCTGCACCCCGCGCGTGAAGTGAGTGGGCATCGGGAGGTTGCCGGGCGAGGGCGTGTCCCACGTCGCGTCTCTCCCCCATTGGGTCACGTAGGGCTGGAGCTCCGGTGGAACGCCATTTGCTGGCTGCCAGCCCGGCGGCTGGATCATGCAGACGACGCCGAGCTGCTCGCCGTCGCCCGACGAGAACCAGGGGCGCTCCAGGTAGACCCGGAGCCCTCCGCCGAGGCGCTTCCGATTGATCACCGTCTGGCCGGGCGGGCTCGTCTGCCAGCCGAAGATCGGCACCACGTACAGTACCTTCGGCGCGGCGGGCCGGGCCGAATTGAGGATGGCGACCTGCCGGGGCACCGGCGACGGTCGCGTCACATCGACGTTGGGTGGGAAGTACTCCTGGAAGCGGGACGTCCCGACGGCCGTGTAGGTCACCAGCCGGTATTTCGTATCGCCGAAGTCGTGGCGCTGGTTTTGAAAGCGGATGAGCGTCTCGTTCTGTATCTGCTTCGTGTACACCTGCGCGGTCCCGTCGATCTCCCGGTATGCCGGCTCGGCGAGCGCGTCGATCTTCTCCTTCCAGGTGGCGACGACGTCCAGGCGGTTCGTGCTCTTGCCGTGAACGGTGCAGTTGGCCGAAATGTAGGCGAACGTATTGCCGATCTGCTTGACGGCCTGGACGGGCTCGAGGTCCGGGGCGTTCAGCGGCTGCTGGACGGCATGGACCAGTTGGACCTCGCGGAACGGCGTGAGCATCCAGAGTTTGCCCTGGGTCACCTTGTTCCGGACCTCGGTCTTGATGACCTGCAAAGCCGGAGAGTTTGGCTGCGCGTTGAGCCACTGCCAGATGCCCATCTTGTCGAGATCGGCGGCGTCGAGGTAGCAACTGAGCCGCACGGTGGCGGTTTCGCCGGGGGGCAGATAGACGTGGAGCACCCGCTGGCTCAGGTCCGGCGATGGCGCCTGGCCGGTGGCTCCATCGCCGCGAAGCAGGAGGCGGAACGGCACCTTGTTCGACGGATACAGCGGGCTCACGCTCTGGGAGGCCGTCGCAAAGGAGAAGGTCTGCGCGGTGCCGGCGAGCAGGCCCGGCAGACCGGCGAAGGCGGCGCCGGCGGCGATGGGATCCGGCAGGTACGGGACTGCGAGATGGTCGACGTCGAAGAAGGGCAGGGAGTAGTTTTCGGGGTCGGCGGCGCCGTCCGGCGGCAGCGTGCCGTCGATCGCTTTGAACGTGCCGCTCTCTCGACTGATGATGGTCTGGTAGGCGGCCTTGTCCAGCCCTGTGGGCGTATCGAACATCCCGTGCTCTTCCGCCAGCAGCTCGGAGACCTTGGGCGGCACGATGTGCCGCTCGGCCGTCTCTATTGACCTTCGCGATATTATGGTAACATGATCGTGACGATTGCAGTTGCGAGGGGCGAACATGGTATGGCAGCCGAAGCGACTGACGGCATC
>JACQGW010000297.1 GCA_016199325.1 Chloroflexota bacterium | reverse complement strand
CCTTGTCTCACCCCCGGGGGTTGGTCTTGCCCCCCTCAACCGCTGCGCAAGCCCCACACGGATCATCGTGTTGACACTCGGTATTCCGACAGGCGACGTTGCAGACCAGTGGTCTCATCATAGAGGGATTCAGCTACTTCTTGAAACTCCGGGTCCGCGATGCCGTCCGCCGGCTCCACCGCGTGGGTGCGCTATGGATCCGGTCCAATCCGGACGGCATCCGGGCCAAGGTGGACGGTGATGGTGCCGTGGAGCGCAGTGAAGAAAAGCGGGCGGTCGCCATCGCCCGGCCAGGCGTCGCCCGCCCGGTCGCCAAACGGTTGGGCCGGCGGCACGGCGACCAGCGCCGACGGCGCGACAGCGGCGAGAAGCGCCGGGGCGGGACCGTGGCGAGTCGCCTGCTCCGGCAGGCGCCACACGGTGCTGGCGATACCGTCGCGCTCGGCAAGCCGAAGCTGCTCGTCCGGCGCCAGGTCGTGGGTGATGAGGACGCTGCCGGCCGGTCCGATGACGCGAAGGGCCGGCGGTCCCGGGTCGCCGTCATCACCGCCGCGCAGGACCTCCAATCGCGTGGCCTGCCCCAGCTCGACGACCTCCCCGCCGGCCAGACGCACTTCGGCGATGCCGCGCTCCACCAGGAGCTGCTGGTAGCGGTCGGCGACGGCACCACGCCCCTGCCGATCGCCGGCCAGGACGGCACTGACCTGGTAGCGCTCGATGACCGAGATGATGCCGCCCAGCCGGTCGTCTACCGGGCGGGTGACGACGAGCAGATCGATGCGACGCGGCCAGGCCGGCAGGCGACGTCCCAGCTCGTTCTGGAGCGCCGCAGAGCTGGGCCCGCCGTCCACGAGGATCGTTCGGCCAGCGGCCCGGACGAGCGTTGCCGAGCCGCTACGAACGTCCAGGAAGGCGACGGTCGGCGAGGGCTCGCGATCCCACACGACGGCCGTCCAGACGGCCACCGTGGCGGCCAGCAGCGACAGGAGCACGAGCGACGAGGGCCACCCGGCCAACTGGCCGATGGCGGCCTGCACGACCCGCGAGGCGCCGCCGAAGTAGCCGCTTCGGTCCAGCGCCATCGCGGCTCCGAGGAGTACGGCGTAGTATCCCACGGCTGCCTCCGGCAGGAGCGGCCCGACCGGAGCGAGCGCGGCCGGTGCCGACGCACAGAGGACCGTCAGGCCGACCATGAGATCGAGAAACGGGAGCGCGAGGAGGCCGACCGTCGGGGCGAGGGCCGGGACGAGCATGCCCGCCACCGCACTCGGGATCGACAGGGCCAGTGCGGGGCCGAAGGCCGGCAGAACGAGCAGGTTGGCGATGGGCGCGACGAGCGACAGTGTGCCGAACGACCCGACCAGAAGCGGCCAGGTGGCAGCCACAACCGCGGCGGTGACCAGCAGCGTCTCGCCGGCCGCGCGGGCCAGGTGCCGGGCGAGACCGGACGCTGCCGGCCGGGCAAGCTGCGGGAGGAGGAAGACGAGCGCGGCGGTTGCCAGGGCGCTCAATTGAAAGCCGAGATCCAGGAGCACCGCCGGCCAGACCGCCACCATCACGGCGCTGGCAACCAGGAGGGCCGACCCGCCGTGGTGTGGCCGACCGAGGGCCCCGGCCAGCAAGGCGAGGCCGCCCATCAGCGCGGCGCGGACGACGGACGACGCCCCACCGCTAAGCACAGTGTAGACGGCGATGGCGAGGAGCGTCGGCCAGATGGCCCGGCGGCTGCCGACCACGACGGCTGCCGCCGTCAGGGTGTAGCCGCCGACGAGCGAGACGTTGGATCCCGAGACGGCCAGCAGGTGGGCAAGACCGGTTCGAGCGAAAGCCTGGTCGAGGTCGTCGGGAATGCCGCGCCGCTCGCCGAAGGCGATGCCGGCGGCGAGTGCCGCCGCCGGCTCGGGAAGCGCCAGCGCCAGGCCGCCGATCAGGCCCGCCCGCAGCCGTCCCAGGGCGAATGCCGGTTCAGGTCCGGAGGGCTCGACGGCGAGAAGCGCCGGCTCTGCGATGACGGTGGTGACCCCGCGGAGGCGGAGGTAACTCCGATAGTCGAACCCGGGCAGCGCGGCCGGCGCAGTCGGGATCCCCCGCAGCCGAATCCGATCGCCGAGCTGCAACGGCGGCCAGCGCGCCAGTCGGACGAGGGCACCGCCCTGAGCCGGCTGCCAATCGGTCTGTCCTGATTGCGGCAATCCCGCGGCCGTCACGCGCAGCCGATATTCGGCCGTCCGGTCGCGTGCCAGCGACGCATCCTCGATGGTCCCCCGAATCTCCACCAGCCCAACACCATGGAGCCGCTCGATACCGTCGTCTGCTGCCGCCGCCACGGAGCCGGCGCCCCGCCACAATCCAAGGGCAGCGACGACCAGGAGGAGGGCCGGCAGCAGGGGCCGGGTCGATCGGGCGGCGAAGGCGGCAACGGCGATCAGGCCTCCGACCGTGCCCAGGAGCAGCGCGAGCGTCGGCGGCGGGCCAAGGAGCACACCGACCAGATTGGCGCCGAGCCAGATGCCGACGAGCAGCGGGAGCATGGGCGCCTCCGGCAGCCAGTGCGGCGTCGAGAGGGACCGAACCGCCTGGTACCTATGCCCCGGTGGATACCACCGGCTATGAAACGCAATGACCTGCCAGAACTGTCCAGCTCGGCAGCCCTTCCATCGCCGAGGAAGCGCACTGACGTGCGCACTACGAACGACGGCGCTGGTTCGTCGTGCATAGGTAGTGTACGCGCGATTGCAGAAAACGGATCCTGTCACCCTCAGCCGCAGCGAAGGGTCTCCTCGTGGTCGGCCAGGAGATGCTTCGCTGCGGCTCAGCCTGACAACCTACGACGAACTGACGGCCGACGGCTGATCGCTGACCGCTGACAGCTCGTCATCGCTTTCGAGCTTGAATGCGGCGTGGAGGGCGCGGACGGCTTCGGCGACGTGCCCCTCGTGGATAAGGCAGGTAATGCGGATCTCGGACGTCGTGATCATCTCGATATTGATACCGCGCGCGGCGAGCGCGCGGAACATCGTTGCAGCGTAGCCGGGCGCGTTCTGGATGCCGGCGCCAACGATCGTCACCTTGGCGAGGGTTGCATCGGGAACGATGGCCCGCGCCCCGACCAGCGACCGCACAGGCTCGACCAGCCGGAGCGACTGGCCGAGGTCGGTCCGACTGACGGTGAACGAGAGGTCGGTCAGCCCATCGACGCTGGCGTTCTGGACAATCGTGTCGACGCTGATGCCGGCTGCGGCCAGCGGCTCGAAGACCGTGGCGGCGATGCCCGGTCGGTCCGGCACACCCAGCAGGGCGATCTTAGCGACGTTCGTGTCGTGCGCGACGCCGCGGACCTTGTTGCGAATCTCCATGAAGGGGCCTCCGTGAATCAACGTGCCGGGGTTCGTGTTGAAGCTCGACCGGACCAGGATGGGCATGCCGTAGACCTCGCCCAGCTCGACGGCGCGCGGGTGCATCACCCGCGCGCCCTGCTGAGCCAGCTCCAGCATCTCCTGGTACGAGATCTCGTCGAGCTTGTGCGCTCCGGGCTCGATGCGGGGGTCGGCGCTGAAGACGCCGTCGACGTCGGTGTAGATCTCGCAGACCTGTGCGCTGAGGGCGGCCGCAATGGCGACAGCCGTGGTGTCGGAGCCGCCGCGGCCAAGCGTCGTGACGTCCTCCTCGTGGCTCACCCCCTGGAAACCGGCGACGATGACGACACGCCCCCGCTCCAGCTCGCGCAGGAGCCGCTCCGGCGAGATGGCAAGGATTCGGGCACGGCTATGGATGCCGTCCGTGCGGATCCCGGCCTGTCCGCCGGTGAGACTGACAGACTCGTACCCGAGCTCGCGGAGCGCCATCGCCATCAGCGTGCTGGACACGATCTCGCCGGTCGAGAGCAGGGTATCCAGCTCACGAGGATCGGGCTCGTGGCTGATCTGCCGGGCGAGATCGATGAGCTCGTCGGTCGTGTCGCCCATGGCCGACACGACGACGAGGACCCGATGGCCACCCTCAATGGTATCGGCGATCCGCTGGGCCACCCGCCTGATCCGCTCGGCGCCGGCGACGGAGCTGCCGCCGTACTTCTGAACGACCAGAGGTGCTGAGCGATCGGGACTAGTCGCCATGAATGGATACCTCCGCGCCCGTTGGGCTTGGTTGGGTGAACAGGATTCGGCCCGTGAGGCCGTACTGGGCGCCGGCTTCGGCCATGGCCTGCCCAATGGGCATCTCGTTTGCTGTGGCAAGCGCCATGACCGACGACCCGGCGCCGGCCAGGAAGGCGCCGAGCGCGCCTGCCTGCTTTGCCGCTTCGACAATCGCCGGCAGGGCCGGGAAGATGCGCTGCCGGTACGGCTGGTGCAGGCGATCGTCGGTGGCGATGCCCAGCACCTCCAGCCGGCCGGTGCAGAGCGCCGCCACCATCATCGCCGCGCGGCCCACGTTGAAGACGGCGTCGGCGCGGCCGACCTGTGCCGGCAGAACGGCGCGCGCCTCTTTCGTGGGCATCGGGAAGTCCGGCACATAGAGCACCAGCCTGAGATCGGCCGGCACGGGGATGCGGACCGCGACGACGCGCTCGCCGTTCATCACGCTCACCGTGCAGCCGCCAAGCAACTGGGGGGTCACGTTGTCGGGGTGCCCCTCGAGCCGACAGGCCAGCTCGAGGATCTCGTCCCGCCCGAGCGGGTCGCCCAGGAGCGCGTTGGCGCCGAGGAGGCCGCCCAGCACGGCCGTCGCCGAGCTGCCAAGACCGCGCGCCAGCGGGAGCTCGTTCCGGACGACCAGGCGAACGGACGGCGCCGGCTGCCCCAACTGCTCGTGGACGAGGGCGAATGCCTGGTAGGCGAGGTTATCTGGCGCGGCCGACAGCTCCTCGGCGCCCTCGCCCTGAATGGCGATGGACACCCGGTCGGCGCGCTCGAAGGTGAAGTGGTTGGCGAGGCCGACGGCCAGCCCGAGGCAATCGAACCCCGGCCCCAGGTTGGCGGCGGCTCCCGGCACACGAACGGACACACGAGTCGGCATCGGCTTCCCCAGCTGCCCTGACCAATCACGTGGCATGCAGAGTGGATTATAGTGCCCGGCCAATGGTCGGGCAAGCCGAAGTTGTCTGGTTCGCCGCTCGGTGCTATAATCCGGCGAAGTCCGACAGGGAGAAGTCCATGCGACTGCGCGTGTTGGGCGCTCACCAGTGGGAGTCACGCAGCACCCGGTGCGCCACGTTGCTCGTCGACGACGTGCTTGCCATCGACGCCGGCAGTCTGGCGGCTGCGCTCTCCATCGAGGAGCAGGCTCGACTGCGGGGCGTCCTGCTCACCCACTTCCACTACGACCACATCAAAGACCTGCCGGTGGTGGGCTTCAACGTCGGTCAGCTTGGCACCGGGCCCATTGCCGTCGTCGCCACGCCGCCGGTTCGAGAGGCGCTGATGACGCACTTCCTGAACGGCACCCTCTGGCCCCGCCTGACCGAGTTCCCATCGGCCGAACGTCCGGCCATTGCGTTCGTTGCCATCGAGGTCGGACAATGGGTTGAGGTCGCCGGCCACCGCGTCCGTGCCCATCGCTCGGTCCATTCAGTGCCGACCGTGGGTTACGAGGTGGTGGGAGCCGACGGCCGCAGTCTCTACTACACGTCGGACACGGGCGCGGGCTGGGCCGATCTGCTCCCGGACGACCTGCGGCCCCACTTGCTGATCACCGAGGTCACCTTTGGCGACGAACACGCGTCGGTCGGCCAGGCAGCCCGCCACCTGACCCCTGCCACCCTGCGTGGGGAGCTGGTCAGCTTCTGCCGGCGTCACGGCTACCTGCCGCCCGTGCTCACCATCCACATGAACCCGATCGATCGGCCGGCCATCGTCCGCCAGCTCGACGCCGTCGCCCGCGAGCTGGGCGTCCCCATCCACGTGGGCATCGAAGACCAGACGCTTGACGTGTAGTGAGTCGGCAGTCGGCAGTCGGCTGTCGGGAGACGGACTGCCAGTTGCTGACCGTTGCGGTGATGAGTCGGCCGTCGAGAGCCGGGAGATGGACTGCCGACCGCCGACTTACGACGTAGGGATCGCGGTCCGGTGGCGGAGGATGCGCTCTTTCATCTCCTTGACCTGTCGCTCGACCTCGGCCAGATCGCGCACCTTCTGCTGCTCGAGCAGGTGCTGCCAATCAAGGGAGAGATCGAGCAGCTCGCTGCGGGTATCCCGAATCGATTGGAAGAGCCTGTCGATCTGCTCGAGCTGGGCAACCCGCCGCTCCTCGAGGAGCTTGAGCTGTCTGGCATGCTCCTCCTGGCGCTGGGCCTGCTCGGTCAGCGCCAGTTGCGTTTCACCGATCTCCTGTTCCCCGCGCTGGAGCTCGAGTCGGTAGACCTGGAGCTTCTCGGCCAGCTCCTGAATGACCTGCTCCCGGCCGGCCATCGTATGCACCTGCTCGTCCACCCGCCGGATCTGGTCGGCCACGATCTGGGTCTTCGTCACGGCAACCTCGTCCTGCCGGCGGAGCGGCTCCAGCTCGCGCTCGACGCGGCCTATCTCCTGCTCGTTGCGCTTGATCTGCTGGTCGGCCAGCTCCTGGCGGGTGACCAGTCGGTCCGCCTGGTCGCGCAGCTCCTCCAGCATCTGGCCCAATTGGCCGACGGTTTCGGCCTGACGGCGCTGGGAGTCGGCCAGCGGCGGGATGCGCGCGATCGCCTCGTCGATCTGGCGTTGCATCAGGTCCATCCGGTGCCAGTGCTCGCTGAGCGATTGCTTGATCCGCTCGATCTCGCCCTGCCAGATGCGCTCGTTGCGCTCGTTCGCCTGTCCGTGGTTCGACAGGTCTTCCTGGAGCGCCAGCAGGCGCTCCCGGAGCTGTCGCGTTGTCTCCTCGATCCCCTGGAGGCGGCTGAGCTGGCCGCGGGCGACGTTGGCAAACTGCTCGACCGCCTCCTGGCGGAGCCCCAGGTCGCGGTAGATGTTCCACATCTGCTCGACCTGCTGCTGGAGCTTGGTGATCTGAATGCTGTCCTTGCGCTGCTCGTCCTCCAGCCAGGTGACCCGACTGTTGATCTGCCCCGTCTCGATCCGTTCCACGTCGTCCTCCTCAGTCCTCAGTCGATGGCTGCACGCGCAGGAAGCTGCCGATCTGAAAGACGACGGGATGGGCGGCGAACTGCTGCAACGCGCGCATCATGGCCGCCTCCGGCGCCGCGTGGGTCATGATGATGAGCTCAGCCGAGCCGCGCTCGGCGTCCCGGCGCCGCTGTATGACGCTGGCGATGGAGATCTCGTGCTGGCCGAAGATGCCGGCCAGTTGCGCGAGCACGCCGAAACGATCGAGCACCTCCATGCGGAGGTAGTAGCCCGTTTTCGCCTGGTGGGCCGGGCGAATGCCCGGACCGCCCTCGAGCCGCAGGCGGAATCCGTCGGTGGCGCCAAGGTAGACGTTGCGGGCGACTTCCACCAGATCGGCGATCAGGGCGCTGCCGGTGGGGCGGGGGCCGGCGCCACGGCCGTAGAAGAGCACCGGCCCGACCAGGTCGCCCTCAACCAGAACGGCGTTGAAGACGCCGTCGACCCTGGCCAGGGGATGGTCCAGGGGCACCAGGGTGGGGTGGACCCGAGCCTCGATGCCGCCGTCGACGACGCGCCCCAGCGCGAGCAGCTTGATGGCATAGCCGAGATCGCGGGCGACCTCGAAGTCCCGTGGGTGCAGGCGGTCGATCCCTTCGACCAGGATGTTGTGCGGGCGGACGGCCGTGCCGTACGCCAGCGTGCAGAGGATCGCCAGCTTGTAGGCGGTGTCGTGGCCTTCGACGTCGTTGCGCGGGTCGGGCTCGGCGTAGCCAAGCACCTGCGCCTGGCGGAGCGCCTCGGCAAACGGGACGCCGTCCTTGGCCATGCGGGTGAGGATGTAGTTGGTCGTCCCATTGAGGATCGCTTGAATGGGCCCGATCCGGTTGGCACAGAGATCGTGCTTGAAGGGAGCGATCAGCGGAATCCCGCCGCCGACGCTCGCCTCGTACATCACGGAGACGCCCGAGACGACGGCCTGTTCGAGGAGCTCCGGCCCGTGTTTGGCCATGACCTCTTTGTTGGCCGTGACCACCTGCTTCCGCCCGGCAATCGCTCGGCGCAGCAGCGTGCAGGCCGGCTCCTCGCCGCCCATCGCCTCGACGACGATGGCGATGTCGTCGTCGCCCAGCACGTCCTCGGCATCTCCCGTGAAGAGCGCCGGGGCGACGGCCGGCGTGCGCCGTTTGTTCAGGTCTCTGACCAGGACCCGCCGGATCTCGACCGGGCAGCCGACGCGCTCGGCGATGATCGCCCCGCGCTGCTGCAGGATCTCGGCAACGCCGCTGCCGACAACGCCACATCCCAGCAGACCCACACCAATGGTCGTGCGTCCCACGTAGACTCCTTTATTCGTCACTCGGAGACGAGCTTGCGGTACAGGTAAGCGCCAATGATCTTCAGAACGGCTGCAGTAGGCACCGCCAGGAACATACCCTGGATCCCGCCAATGGAGGCGCCGGCGAAGAGGGAGAAGAGGACGATCAGCGGATGGAGCTCGACGACCCGCCCGATGACGTTGGGAATGACGACGTAATCCTCCGCGTGCCGCAGGGCGAAGTAGACGAGCGCAATGACGCCGGCGAAGGCGAGCGGCGACCAACCGAACGCATTGACCTGGAAGAACCCGACCGTGCAGGCGATGGCGCCCGCAGTGAGCGGCCCGACGATCGGGAACAGCTCGAGGAAGCCCGTCGCGAAGCTGATGACGACGGCGTACTTCACCTGGAGGATCGGCGAAAGCGCGATCCAGGTGACCGTGCTCATGAGGGCGACGAGGAAGAGCTGGCCGCGAATATACCGGCCGAGCACCGAGTGGACCTGGCCGGCAACCTCGAAGATCTCCGGTCGCAAGCGGGGCGGGACGAGCGAGCGGAGGGACTCGCCGATCCGGCGGGAGTCGACGATGAGATAGAAGGTCGCGACGAGGAACATGATCAGCTTCGCCACCGCCTCGACGGTCCAGGTGACGGCGTGAACGGCGCCCGAAGCGAGCTCCTTGACGAGCGCGCTCATCGCCTCGTGGACGACGTTGGGCTCAACCTGAACGCCGAGATCCTGGAGCAACTCCGAGCTTGCCAGCGCCGCGGTCAGTTCTCGGGTCAGCCGCGGCGAGCTCTCGCGCAGGTCAGCGATCTCGTACGCGACGACCGGCCGGATGGTGGCGACCAGCGCGCCAATCAGGAAGAACAGCACCGCGTACAGACAGAGGACGACCGCGACGCGCGGCAGGCGAGTCCGGTATTCCAGCCAGTTGACGACGGGCGTAAGCACGTAGGCGGCGACGATCGCCCAGATGAAGGGCGGCAGGACGCCGCGGATGAGCACCAGGAGAGCCAGGACCAGCGCCGCAACGATGGCCAGCCCGGCCAGCCGCTGCCGCGGCGTGAGCGTCGTTCCGGTCTCGGTCGCCTGCGCCATCCGGCCGAACGCCACCTCACTCGCCACTACGTTGTTCACAGCCGTGATTGTACCGCAGCGTAACGGCTCTGTAAACCTGTCATGCCTGTCTCCTCCGAGCGAGCGCCGGAACGTGCTGGAGAAGGCACGATCTCCGTGCGGTCACTGCGGCCATGCCACGACGTCGTCGAAGCGCGTGAGCCGCGGTCACGATCACCTGCGGGAAGCGGGACTGGCCATGCGCAAGGTTTCTTCGGGGGGGCGGACCCTGCGAAAGGTCAGCAGGATCGCAATGTCGTACACGATCTTCAGGCCGCCGGCCAGGAGGAAAGGCAGGCCGAGGGTCGGCACCGCCAGCGTCGCACCGGCGAAGGCCGGTGCGATCGCCGCGGCGGCGTTGCGCGCAACCGACGTCAGTCCGGCTGCCGCCGAACGCTCATCCGGGGCGACGACCGCCATGGTGTACGACTGTCGGGTCGGCTGGTCGAGCTGGGAGAGGAGATGGCGGGCGAGCAGCATCGCGACCGCGAGCCCGAGGCTCGGCATGAGCGGCACGAGCATGAGCAAGACGTGCGACGGCAGGTGGGTGAACACCATGGTGTTCAGCAGGCCCACCCGGCGGGCGATTGGCGCGGCTGCCAGGAAGGAGAGTGCCGACAGCAGGTTGGTGCCGAAGAGGATGGCGCCCAATACGGCGATATCCACACCGAAGCGTAGGTGAAACCAGTAGGCGACCAGGCTCTGGACGACGAAGCCGCCGGCAAAGGCGTCGAGCGCGAAGAGTGCAGCAAGTCTGGCGACGATGCCGCGCGAGCGGTGCAGGCCGATCCGGGATCGGCGTGTCGAGGATACCGCAGTCGTCGTCTCGACGGCCGGCGAGAGCCGGCGGAAGAGGACGAGCAGGACGAGCGCGGCGCCGACGTAGGCCCAGAGGAGGATCCGATACCCAGCCAGAGTGTCCAGACCGAGAGCCGCCGGAATGCCGGCGGCCAGGGCTCCCAGCGCGCTGGATAGGGAGACCACGATGTTATAGGCGGCGAAGACACTCGTCCGCCGCTCGTCGCTCGTCACCTGCGGCAGTATCGCCTGCTCGACCGAAAGGAACGGCCCGGTCTCTTTCCCCGAGGGGCTGATGGTGCCGAGGATGGCAGCCGCCAGGAGGAGCGCGAGGGACGTGGTCAGGGAAAAGACGAGGCCCGCCAGCGCCATGAGCACCGCACCAATGGCGAGCACCCGCCGCCGCCCAAGCCGGTCGGCAACCCCGGTGAGCACCACGGTCATCATGGCCCCGCCGACCAGCGTGCCGGTGAACACCACGCCGATCTCCGCCGCCCGAAGGCCGAGGGCCGCGAGATACAGGCCAAGCACAACCGAGAGGAACCCGTACGCGAAGTTCCGCACGCCCGCGGTCGCGAAGAGCAGCCGGCCATCGCGGGTGAGGGACGAGAGCCAGACTCGTCGGGGGAGCCCGGTCACCGACAACCGAGCCATGCGCTCACCAGATGCACGTGCAACCCCGTCGGGTGTTGACTCAACACCACCTACTCCTCGCCCTGGAAACTGGCCAGCACCTCCGCGGGCAAAGGCGCGTCAAAGTCGTCCGCCATCCAGATCTTGCCGCGCATGGAGCCGAGCCGGCGCTGCGGGTGGTCAGCCGTGACAGGGACGAGCTTCGCCATCGGCTTACCCGCCTTGGCGATGACGATCTCCTCGCCAGCGGCAGCTTCCCGAATCAGCCGTGAAAGATGGGTCCTGGCCTCGCGGATGTTGACCTGACGCATGGATACCCTCTACTGGTCACTGAGCGAGTCGAACACACATTCGTGCCATCATCTAGAACTTGCGTCCTGCAGGCTCGCATGGCAAGAACCGATCGCAGCGGATTCTAGAAGTCCGTGACCGATCTCGTTTGCACTAAGCCTGCCACCCGGTTCACCATCTCGTCGTCCAAGGAGACGAGAGCACTACCGAACTCGCGGGCGACCGACACCACGATTGCATCCATTCCGCGAACAGCTGCCTCTCTGGCAATCCCCACCGCCCCGTCTGCACGATTGCTGTCCAATTCCACGAACTGGAGCGAACCCATCAAGCGCAGATCTTGATAGACTCTTTCGGCCAATTCGGGGGAGCCGGTCCTTCGTCTGATAGCCGCGGTCACTTCGATGAGTACCGTATACGGCTCCACAGCCAGGTGATGGCCGTGGCTGACTAACTCAAGAACACGGCGGCACTGCGGATGGAACGCCTCCTGATCCCGCAGTGCGGCAACGATGACAGAGCTGTCGAGTGTGAGTAGCATTTCCTGTCTACTTCTCTCGCTGCGACCTGATCTCGTCTAAAGCACTGGGGCCTGACCAGCGAGCCGAGATCTCTTCCGCTGCTTCCATCAGGTCGCACCAGGCCCGCTGGCTCGGCGTTACCTCGCCAGCGGATCGGACGATGAGATGGCGCTTGAGCTCCGCGAGCTCGGCGTACAGTCTGTCCAAGTGACGTTGGATCTGTTCAATGTTCTCCATAGGACTCCCTCCTTTCTTCTACCACGCTACGTCCCTCCAGGAACGCGCCGAACGCGGCCAGCGTGGCGCCGCCGACGTATCCGGCGAGGGCCATCGGGGGAGCGGCAAGGGCGAGCGCGGCAGCCCGCTCACGTCGGCCGGGGCGGGGAGGGCCGGCCAGACCCCAGACGACGCGGACGGCGAGGGCGAGCGTGGCGCCGAGCGCGCCGGCGAGGCCGCCGGCCACCGACGCCTCTTCCATCGTCAGCCCGTACCGGCGAGCGCCGCGGTAGCCGGCTCGGAGCCAGGCGCTTGCTCCGAGCAGAGCAAGAACGGCCTGGCCGGTGCGGAGCTGCCGGCGGGCCGATCGCTCGACCTGACCCCGCTCGTCGCGCGCGGCGGCCTCGGCGAAGCTGGCCGCGGCCGCCCACAGCACCGCGGCCAGCAAGGGGTCCACGGCAATCCGCCGTAGCTCCGGCCAGCGCTCGGGGCCGATCGGCAGCATCAGTGAACGCCGCATAGAAACGTGACTGCCGTGAAGGATTCCGTAGCGCGGGGGCTCGTCCCCCGCCCGCGGGGAGACGGGGGGGGACGAGCCCCCGCGCTACGGGGAGATCTCGGCGCAGCGATCAACGGAGCGGTGCCGGGAGAGGCCGAACCGCAGGACATCGGTATCGCCAGGCATGACATCGGAGAGATTCGTTGCTCGTTTGGTCAATCCTTTCCCACATCGCTCGAATGGGCGACCGCGACAGGCTGGGCAGCAAATTCGCCATCTCGACGGTTGTCAGCGCACCTTCGAGGATGATGTGCGGAGAATTGCAGAGACACGCCGGGCAGCCCTGCCTTGTCATGCTGAGCCGCAGCGAAGCATCTCCTGGCCGGCCACGAGGAGACCCTTCGCTGCGGCTCAGGGTGACTGGATCCGTTTTGTGCAATCCCGTGCACACTACCCCTTCCCGGGCAGCGCATCGACGGCACTAACTGCGCGCAGCAGGTTTGCCATCTCGATGGCCGTCACCGCCGCATCGGCGCCTTTGTTGCCGGCTTTCGTGCCGGCTCGCTCGATCGCCTGCTCGATGTTCTCGGTGGTCAGCACGCCGAAGATGCAGGGAACGCCGGTCTGGAGACTTACCTGGGCGACGCCGCTGGTGACGCCGCCGGCGATGTGGTCGTAGTGCGACGTGGCGCCGCGGATCACGGCGCCCAGACAGATGACCGCATCGTAGCGGCCGCTCTCGGCCAGGCGCCGGGCGACGAGCGGGATCTCGAACGAGCCCGGCACCCAGGCGACGTCGACGGCGTCGTCGCCGACGCCGTGGCGGCGTAGCGCCTCCTCGGCGCCGAGCAACAGTTGCCGCGTGATGAGCTCGTTGAAGCGGGCGACGACAATCCCGAAGCGAAGTCCGGTCCCGACCAGATTACCTTCGAATACCCGACTCAAGGGCCTTCTCCTCCGGCGCCGACCGGCCGTTCTCGACCGATCGCGGCTCGGCCGGCGTCTCGTCGAGCAAATGGCCGAGCTTCCGGCGCTTCGTCTCCAAGTAGCGGTGGTTGTGCGGATGATGGCCCGTGACCAGGGGGAGGCGCTCGACGACGTCCAGGCCGTGGCCCTCCAGCCCGACGACCTTCCGCGGGTTGTTCGTCAGCAGGCGCATGCGCCGGACGCCGAGGTCGGCCAGGACCTGAGCGCCAATGCCGTAGTCGCGCAGATCGGGCGGGAAGCCGAGCTGCGCGTTGGCCTCGACGGTGTCGAGCCCCTTGTCCTGGAGGCCGTATGCCTTGATCTTGTTGTGGAGGCCGATGCCGCGGCCCTCCTGGCGCATATAGAGGAAAACGCCGCGACCCTCCCTGCCGATCAGGTGAAGGGCCAGTTCGCGCTGCTCTCCACAGTCACAGCGAACCGAGCCGAAGACGTCCCCCGTCAGGCACTCGCTGTGAACCCGAACGAGCACCGGCTCGTCAGTCGTGACGTCACCCGCGACGAGCGCCACCGGCTGCTCGCGGTCGACCTTGCTCTGATAGGTGTAGACGGTGAACTCGCCGTGCCGGGTCGGCAGTTGGGCGGCGGCAACCCGCTCGACAAGCCGCTCGGTCCGGCGGCGGTAGGCGATGAGCTGGGCAACGCTGATGATCTTGATGCCGTGCTGGGCCGAGAAGACCTCGAGCTGGGGCAGGCGCGCCATCGTCCCGTCGTCGTTCATGATCTCGCAGATGACGGCGGCAGGATACAGACCGGCGAGGCGCGCCAGATCCACCGACCCTTCCGTTTGCCCGGCACGGACGAGCACGCCGCCCTCGCGCGCCCGTAGCGGAAACATGTGGCCGGGACGGGCGAGGTCGTTGGGCCGGGTGCTCGGATCCAGGACTGCGCGCACCGTGGCGGCCCGGTCGTGCGCTGAGATGCCGGTCGTCACCCGATGTTTGGCCTCGATGGAGACCGTGAAGGCGGTGCCGAACCCGGAGGTGTTGTGCTGTTCCTGCACCATCATCGGGATCTGGAGCTCGTCCAGTCGCTTGCCGACGATGGGCAGACAGATGAGCCCCCGGCCATAGCGCGCCATGAAGTTGATCGCCTCCGGCGTCACCTCCTCGGCGGCGATGGCGAGGTCGCCCTCGTTCTCCCGGTCCTCGTCGTCGACGATGATGACGAACTTACCGGCTCGCATCTCCTCGATGGCTTCTTCAATGGTCGCGAGTGGCATTGATGCACCTCTCGACGTACTTCGCCAGGATATCGGTCTCCAGATTCAACCGATCGCCCGGTCGCTTGTCCAGAATCGCCACGTGGGTCTGGGTATACGGGATGAGCGAGAACCAGAACGACGACGCCTCACAGCCGACCACGGTCAGGCTGACGCCGTCCACGGCGATGAAGCCCTGGGGAACGATGTAGCGCAGCAGCTTCGCCGGCACGGCCACCCGAACGACGACGGCGTTGCCGTCGGGCGTGAAGGACTCGATCTGCCCGGTTGCCTCGACATGCCCCTGGACGAAATGGCCGCCCATCCGACCCTGCGGGGTCACCGCCCGCTCCAGGTTGACGCGATCGCCCACCCGCAGGTCGCCCAGGTTCGTTCGGCGCATCGTCTCGGGCATCATCTCGACCGTGAACCGATCGGCGGCACGCTCGACAACCGTCAGGCAGACGCCGTTGATGGCGACGCTATCTCCCTCGCGGGTGCCTTCGAGGACGGTCGAGCAGGCAACCGTCAAGGCTGCCGGCTCGGCCGCCAGGATCGTGCCGGTCTCTTCGACGATGCCGGTAAACATGCTGCCAGACTCCTTCTCTGCGTCGGTGGCGACGTCTATCAGGGGGTGTTCCCCCAGCTCCACCGCACGACGGGCTCGTGATCGTTGACATACCCCAGGATGAGCAGATCGGGCCCGACCTGCTCGACGCGGACGCGTCGGAGCTGCCAGGCGTCGGCCAGACGGTCGGCGCCAATCCCCCGCACCGGCGACGGAGCGCCCTCGCCCCCGATGATGACGGGCGCGACGAAGGCGTAGACCTTGTCGACGAGTTGGGCCTCGAACAGCGCGCCGAGCAACCGGCCGCCGCCCTCGACGAGCAGATCGGCGATGCCTCGTGCGCCAAGCGCCTGGAGCAGCGCCGGAAGATCGACGCGCCCCGCCGCATCCGCCGGCAGGACGACCACCTCGACGCCGCGTGCGGCGAGCGCCTGCCGCCAGATATCCGACGAGACAGCGGTCGTCGCCACCAGCGTCCGGCCCGGCTCGCCGAGCATCCGTGCGCCGAGCGGCAGGCGGCCCCGGCTGTCGGCGACGACCCGAAGTGGCTGGCGATCATCACGGGCAGTGCCGTCCAGGCGAACCGTCAACTGCGGGTCGTCGGCCAGCGCCGTTTCCACGCCGACGAGCACGGCGTCGAGGTCGTCCCGCAGCTCATGCACGCGCCGACGAGCAGCCGGCCCTGTGATCCATCGAGTGTCGCCGGTCCGCGTCGCGATCTTCCCGTCCAGGCTCATGGCGAACTTTGCGGTCACCCAGGGACGGCCGCTGGTGATGAGCTGGGAGAAGCCCTCGATCTGCTCACGGGCGGCCTCGGCGCAATTGCCAAGAACGGTCGCGATGCCGGCTCTTTCCAGCTCGGCCTGACCACGTCCGGCGACCCGCGGATTCGGGTCCAGGGTCGCCAGGTGGACCTCGGCGATGCCGGCGGCGATGATAGCAGCCGTGCAGGGAGGCGTCCGACCGTGAAAGCAGCAGGGCTCCAGGGTGACGTAGAGCGTGGCGCCCGGCGCCAGCAGCCCTGCCTGGCAAAGCGCCACCACCTCGGCGTGAGCCTGGCCGGGCGGTTGGGTGAAGCCTTCCCCGACCACGGCGCCGTCCCGGACGACGACGGCGCCGACGGCCGGGTTGGGGCTCGTTCGCCCGCGGGCACGGCGGGCCAGCGCCAGCGCGCGCTCCATGAAGGCGCGATGAACCGCCACATCGGCCGGCGTAGGTTTGAGCAGATCGCTTTCGTTCGGCATAAACAAAGACCTGGACGACCGCGCGGTCATCCAGGTCTTTGCGACAAGCGCAAGGACACCGTCCTTCTTCCATCCGGACTATACCGTCGGCTCCGGATCTCCCCCGGATCTGCCCGGACGAATCATAAGTCAGCAGTCGACGGTCAGCCGTCGGCAGTCCATCTCCGGACTGCCGACTCGCGCCGGCCGACTCTCGACCCACCATTCGTCCGCGGCTCGCGGGCTGTACCGCCGATCAAGGAATTGGCTTGCGCCGCACCCTGCCCTGAAGGACCGCACACACAAAGACTTCTCCGGCCGCTTGCACGGCGGGCATCTCATGCGTGATTATACACGGTTGCGGCCCCGGCGTCGACCGCGTTGTTGCTCCCTCGACCCCTGGTATAGACTATGCTCAGGGAGGAATTGCCCATGAATGCAACGTTGCTGGCGCTCGGCGAGGTTTTCCATCAGCACGGCCGGCAACTCTATCTGGTCGGCGGGACCGTGCGGGATCGCCTGCTCGGCCGGCAAAGTCCGGACATCGACCTGACGACGGACGCGCCGCCGGACGAGATCAAGCGGCTGGTCGCTCACATCCGGCCGGATGCCGTCTATGCCGTCGGGGAGCGCTTCGGCACCATCGGGATGATCGTCGGGGGCCAACGTCTGGAGATCACGACCTTTCGATCGGAGCAGTATGAGCCGCGATCGCGCAAGCCGACCGTCGCCTTCGGCACCTCGCTCGAAGCGGACCTGGCCCGTCGCGACTTCACCATCAACGCGATCGCCCAGGAGATCGCCAGCGGCGCCCTCATCGACCCTTTCGGCGGGCTCGCCGACCTCGACCGCCGCCAGATCCGGGCGGTCGGCGAGCCCGCCGAGCGATTCGCCGAGGATCCGCTTCGCCTGTTGCGCGCGATCCGGCTGGCCGTCCAGCTCGACTTCCGGATCGAGGCGGCGACGGCCGTGGCGATCCGCCGTCGGGCAGCCGCGCTCCAGCACATCAGCCGTGAGCGGATCAACGAGGAGATGACGAAGATCCTGCTGTCGGCGCGCACGGCCGAAGGGCTCCGGATGCTGGTGGACTATGGCCTGATGCGGTGGATCGTCTCTGAAGTGCTGGATATGCGCGGGATGGTCCAGGAAGGTTTCCACCACAAAGACGTCTACGAGCACGTCCTGATGGTCGTCGACAGCGCCGCCGAGCTGAAGCGCTTCCTGCCCGAGGAGAAACAGCTTCGGCTGATGTGGGCGGCGCTGCTCCACGACATCGGCAAGCCGCGGACCCGGGGCCTGGTCTACGAGTGTCTAGCCTGCGGCAACGTCTGGACGAACGGCCGGGCCGCTGCCGAGAAGGGCGACGCTCAGCGGCCCACCTGTCCGGTCTGTCAGAGCCGGGAGGTGGTCCAGGGCGTCCATTTCCGCTGGCACGAGCAGGTTGGCGCTGAGATGGCCCGGGCCGTTCTGACCCGGCTCCACCTGGACAACGAGACGATCGAGGCTGCCGCCCGTCTGGTGCTGCTCCACACACGAGCCAACAGCTACTCGGAGGAGTGGACCGACGGTGCCGTTCGTCGGTTTATTCGAGAGATCGACGACGACCTGGACGCGCTTCTTGCGCTCTCCCGTGCCGACGTGACAACGCGCCGGGCAGCGAAGGCGGAAGCCGCGCTGGCCCGAACCAACGAGCTGGAGGCGCGCTGCCGTGCCATCCTGGAACGCGAGAACGTGCCGGCGCTCACCAGCCCGCTGGACGGCCATGAGCTTATGGCGCTGTTCGGCCGCGGGCCAGGCCCGTGGATCCGAGACGTCAAGGACTACCTCCTGGGCCAGGTGCTCGAAGGCACGCTGGCGCCCGATGACAAGGAGCGAGCCGCCGAGCTGGCGCACCGATTTGTCGCCGCAGGCGACGTGAAAGCGTGAAAGATGGAAATGATGGACATGACGCGATGAGAAGAAGACGAGCCACCTGGACGGCACCGTGGATCGAGGTCGTGTTCGGCGGTCGGGTGGACGCGCCGAGCGGCAAGCTGGGCTGGGTCACGGGAGCGGTCGTCAAGCTGCGTGAGCGCGAGCTGACGCACGTGATCATCCGGCGCGCCGTGTTGTTCGGCCTGATCGGCGCAGGCACCATTGCGCTGCCTGCCGCCTGGATCGAGCAGCAACGGCCGGGCCGACTTGCGTGCAATCGGGACGTCGGCCGCGGCCGCTCGCCCGAACAGGCTGACGCGCAACACACACGCGCTACTGCCCAGGCCCAGCCGGTCGACCTGCGCCAGCTCTCGGTCAGACAACCTGGCGGTAGCTCGTTCCTGGGCGCCGCCGACTGGCGGACGGAACGAGGGTTCTCGATCGTCGAACGGGGCACGGACGTCTGGGCGGTGTCCCGGCGAGTCGGACTCGTCGAACGGCTCTTGCTCCACCCGAGATCGAAGCACATCACGCACGTCGTGGTGCGAAGCCACCCGCTCGATCCGCGGGTCGCGGCGCTGCCAATCGAGTGGATTCGGAAAATCGCACACAATCGCCTATATCTTGACACGAGGTTGGAGCAGATGAGCGGTTGGCCGGCCTATCCACCAAAGACCGACCGGGACATGGAGGAGCGGATCGCGGGGGCGCTCGCCTCGCACGCCCCGACTGCGCTGGGCGCTATCGGCGTCCGCGTCGCCGGCAGAACCGTCGAGCTGTCGGGCATCGTCCCAACGCTGACGATGCGACAGGTGGCCGAGCAGATCGCCCGGCGGGAGAGCGGCGGCCTGTCGGTTGAGAACCGGCTGGAGATCGACTCGGATATTGCGGGACGGATCAGCCTGGCGCTCGACCACCAGCTCGGCGCGGCGGCCGCCTACGTGCGGGTCAGCTCACTCGTCGGCGAAGTTCGCCTGGAGGGGACGGTGGCCACGCCGGAGCTGCGGCAGCGAGTCGAAGAGATCGCTGCCCACGCGGCCACGCCGGCGACCTCCGTGTACAACCTCGTGGAGGTTCAGCCGCCGGAGCCGCCGCTGGAGCACGCCGTCATGTTCGGGCTGCCGAGCTAGGGGGGGCGAGCTGTCAGCGGATTTCGGGAGCGGATTGAACGGATTCGCGGCACGGCAGTGGAACGGATTCGCCGCACGGACGCGACGAAAAAGGGGGCGACGTTTCGTCGCCCCCTTTTTTGAGGTCACACTTTGCACGTTCCCCGGTGAAGAGAAGAGCGAGTCGACGAGCTGCGGTGAGCAGCCGGCCGAAATAGCCGGAGTACAGCGATTGGCGTAATACAGGTCAAGCCCTCGGCCGTTAGGACGGGTTAGCTGCACCCGTTACCGGGCTTCCACCTCCCGCCTATCAAGCAGGTAGTCTTCCTGCGGCCTTACCT
>JACQGW010000298.1 GCA_016199325.1 Chloroflexota bacterium | reverse complement strand
GGCCTTGACCACGCCGGCCGGCGAGCAACTCCGATGGGCATCACCGAACCGAGCCGCGACCGTGAGGGAGCGTTCCCCGGCGCGCGGTCCACCCGCGCGCCGGGGAACCGCTCCCTCACGGTCGCGGCTCGGATAGGACGCGCACTTCGGCCGTTGCACCTCCGAGGGCGGGAGTCGACCGCGCGCCGGGGAACCGCTCTCTCACGGTCGCGGCTCGGACGGTTCGAGCGCTGCGGCATCCGCGCCCCCGCGTGTCCCCAGGGTTTATGCCAAGGCCGGGGCCGGTGGAGGGAAGTCCGCGCGCTGCGGCATCCGCGCCTCCGCGTGCGGGTTTTCACCGGCCCCTTGCCATGCTTCGGGCCGCAAAGGGCACGGTCGGGAGCTACCGGGACCTGACGTCGAGCAAGCGCATCAACTCCTGTGGCGAGACGATCCGCAGGTCCGCGAGGCGGGCGACCTCGTCGTTGAAGTGGCGGCGGTTGCTCGAAACGACCCAGGGCGAAGACCTCGTAGCCGGCCAGGATGAAAACCGCTTTCGCCGCCCCCCAACGGGCACGGAATGCCTGGACCAGGACGCCCGTGTCGAAGAAGACGCGCGCCATCAGTGTGAGGGCTCCCGGTCGTCAGCGGGCTCCGTGAAGTCGATGTCCGGGTAGAAGCTCTGCATTACCGCAGGGCGGTGGGCTGCCAGGTCGGCCAGCAACTGCTCGACCGTGAGGTCCCTGCGACCGAATCGCTCGCGGATGCTGTCCAGGACCTGACTGATTGCTGCGTGCTCCGGCACATACAGCAGGCAGTCGCCGACGACAATTTCGAGCAGATGGGCGCCCCTATCGATGCCCAGCTTGCGCCGAGCGTCGGCCGAGATGGTGATCTGGCCCTTCGATCTGACCGTGAGCGTCTGGAGATGCTCTTCGTCGGGTTCGTCGGAGCGAGGAGCCGGCGGAGCACACATCGTCCCCTCCTGCAACGTGCTGCTGGGCAAGGAGAATCTTACCACAGAGCCGCGCCGCCCTGCTAGTTGACGGCTTGACGATGCTCCTGTCGCGGGGGATAATCTGTACTGAGACGCAGCCCGTCGGCGGAAGCAAGTCTGATGGGGATCCGGTTTTGGACGCAGGGAGGTGCAGCGTGCGGACCGTGCTCACGCTCTCCCAGGTTGCCCTGCCTGCGCGCATCGCCTTGCTCCTTCAACGGCTGCTCCTCGTGCTCATGCTCCTCGCCGTCGCCCTCCTGACGCGGACCGGCACCGCCGCCGAAACCGTCACGCCGACCGTGGCCACCGTTGCCGGGGTGGGGCGGGCCGGCGACCGCGATGGCCCCGCGTACGGCGCCTTCTTTCAGGCGCCGGCGGCACTCGCCCTCGACCGGGAGGGCGTGCTGTACATCGCCGACGGCACGCGCATTCGGCGCCTCTCGCCGCAGGGTGACATTTCCACACTTGCCGGCAGCGCACAGACGGGCTTCGCCAACGGCGTTGGTGCCGACGCGCGCTTTGGCGCCGAGATCGGCGGGCTTGCCGTCGGGCCGAGCGGGGAGCTGTACGTGGCAGACGCGTCCAACCACGCCATTCGGCGGGTCGATCGTGGGGGCCGGGTCACGACGATTGCGGGCTCGGGCGCCAGCGGCTATCGCGATGGCCCGTCGCCCGCCGCCAAGTTCGATCAGCCGTACGGGCTTGCTATCAGCAGCCAGGGCGATCTCTACGTCGGGGAGGTCGTCGGATCACGCATCCGAAAGATTGGCGGCGACGGCCGCGTGACGACGCTGGCCGGGACGACGCGCTCCGGCTATCAAGACGGACCGGGGCGCGCGGCGCTCTTCGTGACGCCCAGCGGGCTGACCATCGGCGGCGACGGCGCGCTCTACCTGACCGAGGGCTGGGGGCAGCAGAACCTCGGCGGCCACCGGATCCGACGGGTGACCCGGTTCGGCTTCGTCAGCACCGTGGCGGGAGGGGCCGGCTCCGGGCCCAGCAGCGCCGGCTACCGGGATGGCCACGGTACGGCGGCGCTGTTCTCCTTCCCGCAGGCCATCGTCGCCACCCGAAGCGGACTGCTGCTCGTCGCCGACGAAGGGAACCACTGCATCCGCGCCGTTCGGCCGGATGGACTGGCGACGACCGTAGCCGGCAAGTGCGGGGTCCCCGGCTACGCCGACGGCGCGCCGCTCGACGCTCGGTTCAACCATCCCCGCGGGCTGGCTCTGGATGCCCGAGGCGATCTCTATGTCGCCGATACGCTGAACTACCGCATCCGGAAGATCCACTGGTATCGCCCGCCGTAGAGCAGTCGCCAGAGAGGCCGAACCGCCAAGACGCCAAGATCGCCAAGCAAGGATCCGCTCGCCTGGTCAATCCTTCTGGAACCTGCCCTGCAAGACGAGCGCCCGCGCGATTTGAACCGGGCATGTCGAGGCCCCGTTGTATCGCCGCCCATCGCCGGTGCGTCGGCTCAGGCGGTGGCCTCCCCGAAGGCGGTGGCGACCGTATCCATTAGGTCCACGACCGCGAGACCGAACGCTTGAAGCGCCGCGATGGCCGGCAATGCAACCAGCGACACCAGGAACGCGTACTCAGCCAGCCCAGCGCCGTCCTCTTCCAATAGCATACGCCACAGCACAGCCACGGACCGTTCCCCCCTTCGTCATCACGTGTCGGATCCACAGACTCAGTGTAGCAAATCGGCGCCGGACGCGATGCCGTAGGATTGCGCGAACTCGACACCAAGTCGACCGCAATCGCCCAGGGGCGCAACCCTCAGAGCAGTGAGTGTTTCGTAGGAGTTGGGAATGGGGGGCTACACGCAGTCCCCGGTTTCCGGTTCCCGTGTAGGCTCCTTCAACACAGGTCAGAGACCTGTACCAGTGTACCAGAGACCCGAGACCAGGGACCACGAACCAGGGACCAGAGACCAGGGACCACGGACCAGAAACCAGAAACCCGTTACGGCCCATTGCCGAGCGCCTCCTCCAACTGGAGGGCTCGGAGGAATCGCTCCTGGAGCTCGGCGAACGTCTGGTTGTGCTCGTGCAGGCCCGGCAGGACGTCGCCGACGAAGGTCCGCGCCGGGCGCTGGCCGCGCGGCATCTCGACGAGCGACACGATCGCGTCGGCGACGAGCTGCGGGTCGCCGACTTTGCGGCCGAACCGCTCCAGCCGGTGGACCGGGTCCATGAACGGCTCAGTCATCGCCGCATACGGTGCTCGGCGGCTGAGATCGGCCGGCACGCGGATCGACGGGCTGAACCGGGTGCCGAAGCCGCCCGGCTCGACGAGGACCGAGTCGATCCCGAAGGGCGCCAGCTCGTATCGGAGGGTCTGGCCGAGCGCCTCCAGCGCCCACTTGCTCGACGCGTACACCCCGTTGCTCGGGAACGCCTGGCGTCCCGCCGTGCTGGACACGTGCAGGAGCAGACCGCTTCGCCGCGCCCGCATCGACGGCAGGACGGCCCGACTCGTCCGCAGCGGGCCGAACACGTTGACCTCGTAGAGGGCGCGCAGCTCCTCGACGGTCACGGCCTCGACCGGGCCGATCAGGCCGTAGCCGGCGTTGTTGACGAGCACGTCGATCTGCCCGTGGCGGGCCAGCGCCCCTTCCACGGCCCGCGCCACCGAGCCGTCGTCGGTCACGTCGAGATCGTCGACGACCAGCCGCAGCCCCTCCTGCTCGGCCACCCGGCCCAGCTCGACAGCCGGCTCGGCATTCCGGCCGCCCGGGTCGCGCATCGTCGCCACGACGGCGGCGCCCAGCCTGGCGAGCGTCACCGACGTGAGATAGCCGAAGCCGCTGCTACAGCCCGTGATCAGAACGACCTGGCCTTCAATCGTCGCCATTCACCTGTCTCCTGCCCGATCTTGTACCGACTCGCCGAGCAGGGCGACGCCCTCCCCCTCCAGCACGACGATGACCTCGACGGAGTTGTGCATGCTCGACTCCACGCCCACGCCGGGGGGAATCGTGGTCGTGCCCGTCCGAAGGTTCGGCACGCCGACCTCGATTGTACCGGCATCCGATGGCGAAGGCAAACGGCTCACGGGTAGCGAGCAATCGACAATCTTGGCGTCTTCCTTGGCGATCTTGGCGTCTTGGCGGTTC
>JACQGW010000012.1 GCA_016199325.1 Chloroflexota bacterium | reverse complement strand
GGCGATCTTGGCGTCTTGGCGGTTCGTTGTCTCTCGGCATCGCTCTATCGGTCGCCGATCCCTGGACGATCTCCCTTTCGCGGGTTTCGCGTCGTTTCGCGCCCTTCGTGGTCCAGCGGTTCCCGGCGGGCGGGCCGGCGCGGGCCGGAGCACAGGAGCCACGTGGTGACCTCCTCGTGCAGGAGTCCGCCGGTGTCGGGATCGAGGACGTCTCGGTACTTCACGTAGGGCAAGCGGGCCTCCGTCGGTCCGTGGAAGCCGCAGCTTGCCAGCGCCCGCCGGATGAGCGCCCGATGCCGGTCGGCCAGGTGCCCCTCGACCTCGTCGCCCTCCGGGAAGTCGATGGAGACGACGACCTGCCCGCCGGCCGCCGCTGCCCGCGCCAGGCGGCGCACCTTTGCCGTGATCCGGCGGGTCGATTCGATGAGGGCGTCGAGCTCGGCGTCCGAGAGCGCGATCAGATCGGCAAGGCAACCGCCGGCCGGAGAGGTGTCTTCGCCGCCGTCGGACGATGGCTCGTCTGTCGGGCCGAAGGTCAGGTCCATGAGGACGCTGGTCGCGAGGACGAGGTCGAAGCGCTGCCGCCAGTGGACTTCGAGCAGGTCGCCGCAGGCGAACTCGACGTTGGCCAGGTGGAGGTCGTGGGCGGCGCGTCGGGCGAGGGCGATGGCCTCCCCGGCCAGGTCGAGGCCGACGACGTGGGCGTGGGGGCGCTGCAGGGCGAGGTAGTTGGTGATGAGGCCGGCGTGGCAGCCGACGTCGAGGACGCGCGCCTGAGGGCCGACCGCTGCCAGCAGGCGGGGGACCAGGGCGCGGAAGTGGTTCACCTTCTGGGTCTCGAACAGGTACCGAAACGGCGGACTGGCGAGCAGGTTGTAGAACTGGGCGAGGGCCGCTCGATTGCTGCCGGGGAAACCGCCGGCGGTTGCCGAAATGCGCCAGGGTGAAACGGCGCTGATCTCACGGTGGAGCGCCCGATCGGCCTGAAGGTCGCGCAGCCGTCGGGCGCAGCGATCGATGTCGTTCACGCCGTAGCGGGCCAGATACTGCTCGAAGTCCAGCCTCCCGGTGATCACGGTACATCCCAAGGATACCAGTCGGATCCCGTCCACACAAGCAGACTGCCGGCCCGGTACGGCTTCGAGAGAGAGCGAACCGCCAGGACGCCAGAGCGGGGGTCAGGGGCAGGGGCCAGGGACCGGACCCTGAGGCCAAGCTAGTGGTCCGTCAACCGTGAATCGAGGGGTTCCGCTCCCTGACGGTCGCGGCTCGGATCCGAGCCGCGACCGTCAGGGAGCGGTCCCGACGACAAACATCAATTGAGCCTTGACGGACCACTAGGTCACGTCTCTTGCCCGCTTCCCCGGTTCAATGTTCCTGGTCACCGCTCTAAGGTCGCGAGGAAAGACGCCTAGAAATCTGCTCGCTTGGTCGGCCCGTAGATCGGGTACGGGGAGAACGGAGCGATCAAGCGCCTACTGCGAACCAGGGATGTCCCCGTTCGTAGCAGGCGCTTGAGCGCCCGTTCCCCGACCCGGCGAAGGGTTCCGAAAACCTCGAACCTTGAACCCGCCCCTGGCCTCAGCCGACGAAGAGCGGCGCGAGCACCAGCGTAATGGTGCTGAGCAGCTTGATCAGGACGTGGAGCGACGGCCCGGCCGTGTCCTTGAAGGGATCGCCGACGGTGTCGCCGACGACGGCGGCGGCGTGGGCCGGCGTCTTCTTGCCGAGGATCTCGCCCTCCGCCCCCTTCAGGTTCCCTGCCTCGATGTACTTCTTGGCGTTGTCCCAGGCACCACCACTGTTGTTCAGGACCGTCGCCAGGAGGATGCCGGCGATGGTGCCGACCATCAGGAGGGCGGCCTCGGCTTCGGCCCGGAGGATCAGCCCGACGACGACCGGGGCGAGCACCGCCAGGAGGCCCGGAGCGACCATCTCCCGCAGCGCCGCGCGGGTGGTGATATCGACGCAGCGGGCGTAATCCGGCCGTACCTTCCCTTCGAGAATCAGAGGGTTCTCCCGGAATTGGCGGCGAACTTCCTCGATGATAATGGACGCTGCTCGGCCGACCGCCCGAATGGCCAGACTGCTGAAGATGAAGACCAGCATGGCGCCGAGGAAGCCGCCGATGAAGACCTCCACCTTCGACAGATCGACGCTCTGGGCTTTCCCGGTGAGTTTTGCAATATCGTCGAGATAGGCGGCGAAGAGCAGGAAGGCGGCCAGGCCCGCCGAGGCGATGGCGTAGCCCTTGGTCAGCGCCTTCGTCGTGTTGCCGACGGCGTCGAGCGAGTCGGTGATCCGACGGACGCTCTCCGGCTGGTGCGACATCTCGGTGATGCCGCCGGCGTTGTCGGTGATCGGGCCGAAGGTGTCCATCGCCAGGATGAACGCCGCCGTCATCAGCATGCCCATCGTCGCGATGGCCGTCCCGTAGATCCCGCCGTGGTCCAGCCCCGTGCTCTGACCGAGCACGAAAGAGCCCATGAGAGCGGCCGAGATGGCAATGGCCGTGCTGGCCGTCGTCTCGAACCCGACGGCGACGCCGGCGATGATGGTCGTCGCCGGTCCGGTCTTCGCGGCCTGGGCGATCTCCTGAACTGGACGCCAGGAGCCGGCGGTGTAGTATTGCGTGATGTAGACGAAGACGATGCTCGTCACGATGCCGACGATACCGGCGAGGGCGAACTGGAGGTAGCCGAGCATCACGGAGGTCACCGCGACCATTGCGATGGCCGACAGGATGGCGGCCGTCCAGTAGCCACGGTTGAGCGCCTGCATGGGATCCTCGTTCTCCCGGCCGCGGACGACCATCAGGCCGATGCCGGAGGCGATGAGGCCGAAGGCGCGGACGACGAGCGGGAAGAAGATCCAGGCCGGGTTCTTGGTGGCGGTGGCGATGACGACGCCGAGGATCATGGCGCCGATATTCTCCGCAGCCGTCGATTCGAAGAGGTCGGCGCCACGGCCGGCGCAGTCGCCGACGTTGTCGCCCACCAGGTCGGCGACAACGGCGGCATTTCGGGGGTCGTCCTCAGGGATGCCCGCCTCAACTTTCCCGACAAGGTCCGCCCCGACGTCGGCGGCTTTGGTGTAGATACCGCCGCCGAGCTGGGCAAACAGGGCTACAAAGCTGGCACCGAACCCGAAGCCCACGATGAGGTGTGGCGTGTAGCCCGGATTGCCGCCGTAGCCGTAGTAGATGGCCGCCACGCCAAGCAAGCTC
>JACQGW010000300.1 GCA_016199325.1 Chloroflexota bacterium | reverse complement strand
GCCTTGCCGCGCGTCGCCCGCATCACCTGGCCGATCAGGGCGTTGGCCGCGGCCGTCTTCCCCGCCAGGTAGTCGGCGACGGCCTGCGGATTCGCCCGGAACACCTCGTCGATGAGCGGGACCAGCTCGTCGGGCTGGGCCACCAGCGCGAGCCCCCGCTCGCGGATCACCTGCTCGGCCGACTGACCCGTTGCGAACATCGTCTCCAGCACCATTCGGCCGATCTTCTCGGAGATCCCGCCGCTCTGCACCCGCCGAACGAGGTCGGCGAGCTGCGCCGGCGCCACGGACACCGTCTCGATCTCCTGGCCGGTGACGCCGAGCAATCGGCGCACCTCGCCCATCATCCAGTTGCTGACCGCCTTGGCAGCCTGGCGCCGGTCGCCGGCCAGCGCGCCCACGGCGCTCTCGAAGTAGTCGGCCATCTCCGGCGATTCCGTCAACAGCCGGGCATCATAGGCGGGAAGCCCGTAGCCGGCCCCGTGGACAGCAACGAAGCGCTCGCGCCGCGCTTCCGGTAGCTCCGGCAGGTGCGCCCGAATGGCCTCGACCCACTCCCGACTCAAGATCAACGGAGGCAGGTCCGGCTCCGGAAAATACCGGTAGTCGTGGGCGAACTCCTTGCTCCGCTGGCTCACGGTCACGCCCCGGTCCTCGACCCAGCCGCGCGTCTCCTGGGTGATCCGGCCGCCGCCGCCGAGCACCCTGGCCTGCCGGTCGATCTCGTGCTCCAGCGCCCGATAGACCGACCGGAAGGAGTTCATGTTCTTGACTTCGACCTTGGTGCCGAGCTCGGCGCTTCCCCTGGGGCGGATCGACACGTTGGCGTCGCACCGGAAGCTGCCCGCCTCCATGTTGCCCGTCGACACGCCGATGTACCGCAGGATGGTCCGCAGCTTGACCAGGTACTGCCGCGCCTCTTCCGGCGTTCGCAGGTCCGGAGCGCCGACGATCTCCATCAGCGGCACGCCCGACCGGTTCACGTCTATTAACGAATAGGGCTCGCCGGTGGATTCGGTTCGATGGAGCAGCTTGGCGGTGTCCTCCTCCAGGTGGACCCGGTAGATGCCGACCCGCCGGGTCTGGCCGTCCACGTCGATGTCCAGCCAGCCGTTGCAGGAGAGCGGCGCGTCGTACTGCGAGATCTGATACCCCTTCATCAGGTCGGGATACGGGTAGTTCTTGCGGTCGAACTTGCTGAACTCCGGGATCTCGCAGTTGAGGGCGAGCGCCGTCATCACGGTATACTCGATGGCCTTCCGGTTGATGACCGGCAGGACCCCCGGCATGCCCAGGCAGATGGGACAGACGTTGGTGTTCGGCTCGGCGTCGGCGTAGGCAGCGCTACAGCCGCAGAACATCTTGCTCTCTGTCAAGAGCTGCGCGTGGACTTCGAGCCCGATGATCGCTTCGTATTCCATGATGCGCTCGCTCTCGCCCATCGGCAACGCCCCGGCGACAACATCTCGGGATTCGCCGACGCCCATGACTCGTGTAGCCAGGAGAACCGAGGATGCTTACCCGGCGCTTCTGCAAGTACCGGGCCACATCGGGGCACATACGAGCGGCAGCGTGCCACGCCGGTCTGTGGTCGCTCGTCGATTGCCGGCTCGTTCGGCGCGGAGTATAGCAGGCGCCTAGCGCGGCTGCAACCCTGACACCTGGACGAGGGACATGCGTCATGCGTCATGCGTCAGGGGTGCCTAGCGCGGCTGCAAGCCTGACACCTGGACGAGGAGCCAGCGGCGCAGGGCGGCGACTGCCTGAAAGGCGGCGAAGCGGCGCCACTCGGCGGGCGTCGTGCGGCGAACGGAGCTGATGGGGTCGATGGGGCTTTGCCCGGCCAGCGCAATATGATAGGTGCCGGCCCGATCCGGTGCGGCCGGGTCCAGGCAGCCGACGACGGCGAGCCCGACGTCGGCGCCGAGCTCACGGCGGGCGGCCTCGGCGAGGGCGGCGGCAGCCGCGGGGGAAACCTCGGCCGGGTGAAGGCCGAGCCGCTGCAGGAACGGGGACAGGCCGGCAGGATCTCCCGCCGCCGCGCGCGGTCCGCCGGCTGCCCCGACGGGTACCACCAGTCCCCCCCGCAGCACGTCGGCGCCGCCTGCGCCGACGAGCGACGCCGCCAGTTGCCCGCCCGTCTCCGTCTCGATCGTCGCCAGCGTGAGGCCGGCAGAGCGCAGAAGGGCCAGCGTCGCCGCTTCGAGCGAGGCGCCGTCGGCGCCGTAGATGGCGTCGCCCAGGAGCGGCCGGATCTGCGCCTCCATCCCGTCGATGAGCCGGCCGGCCTCGCCGGCCGACTGCGCCTTGGCCGTGACCCGGACGTGGACGCCGTCGGACTTGGCGTAGGTGGCAACGGTCGGGTTCGTCGAGCGGACGAGGGCGCCGAGCAGCTCCTCGACGGCCGATTCGCCGATGCCGATCACCTTCAGGTTCTTCGAGAGGATGATCCAGCCGCCGGCGCGGGCGCGGAGGCGCGGCGCCACCTGCTGCTCCCACATCAGCCGCATCTCATTGGGAACGCCGGGCATCGCCGCCAGACAGCGGCCGTCGCGCTCGACCCACCAGCCCGGGGCGGTGCCGATCGGGTTGGGCAGCGGCCGGGCCGAGTCGGTGACCCAGCACTGCTTGGCGTTGCGCTCGGACATCTGCACGCCCCGGCGGGCAAACCAGGCGCGCAGGCGGGCGAGCGCCTCGTCGTCGACGCGCGGCGTCTCGCCCAGCAGGTCGCAGATGGCCTCCCGTGTGAGGTCGTCCTCGGTGGGGCCGAGCCCGCCGGTCAGGATGATGGCGTCGGAGCGGTCCCAGGCCCGCCGCAGGGCGTCGACCACGCGCAGACGGTTGTCGCCGACCTGAGAGATCCAGAACAGGTCGATCCCAAGGCCGGCGAGCTGCTGTCCCAGGTAGGCCGCGTTCGTATCGACGATCTGGCCGAGCAGGAGCTCGGTGCCAACGGAGAGGATCTCGGCCTTCATGACGTGCCTCCTCGGGTATCTCCCGGCGATTCGTCAGTGCGTCATGCGTCATGCGTCACTGGTCACGACGCATGACGCATGACGTATGACGTATGAACTTGGCGACCCGCATCCAGCAAGACTACCGTGGCAGACCGCGCTGGCCCTCGTCGGCCGCCGTCTGCCGGCGGACGTAGAGGATGCGCTGGACCACCGTGACCGCGGTGAGCGCCGTGATGATCGCCAGGGCGGGTGCGACGAGGCCCAGGAGCAGCCCGGCGGCCAGGAGGATGATCCGTTCCGGCCGCGGCAGCCAGCCGACCTCGCCGTGCAGCCCGAGCCCCTCGGCGCGCGCCCGGGCATAGCTTACCAGCAATGAGCCCGTCAGCGCCAGAAAGGCCAGCGGCACCTCGACGGCGCCGGCCCGCCCGGCGTACGCCAGGAGGATGCCAAAGAGGACCGCCGCTTCGGCCGCCCGGTCGAGCGTCGAGTCGAGAAAGGCGCCGAAGCGGGTCGTCCGGCCAAGCGAGCGGGCCAGCGCGCCGTCCAGCATGTCGAAGAGGCCGGCGACCAGCACGAGCGCGCCGCCGAGGGTCAGCATGCCGCCGGCGATGACGGCGCCAACGCCGACGTTGAGGCCGAAGCCGACGACGGTCAGCGCATTCGGCGAGATGCCGGCCCGACCGAGGGCGCCCACCAGCGGCGCGAACAGCCGCTGGGCAGGGAGACGTGCCCAGCGCGCTAACATGTTATCTCAGCCTCTACCGGCACCATCGCTTCCTGGGGGGATACCGGGTCTGGACTTGACATCAGCTCATCACGCGATCCGCATCTCGCCGGGCCTCTCGCTACAGCCGCGGAGGAATCGCTCACCGATTCCGACGGTGTTTCCTTCCCCGTTCCTGCATGTCGCTGATAGCATGGTCGATCGGCGCGACGACATCCTTGTAGCCGTTCTGCTGCGTCCACTGTCTGCACGTCACCAAGTGACGAGAGGCAGGCCTCCTGGCACAACAGTGGACGCAGCGGACTCGCACGGAAGCTATCGAGGCGATGGGGTCGGTGTCGGCAGCGGACCGAGATTCGGAGTGGGCATCGGAAGAATACGCGGATTGGGCGTCACGGGCCGTGGCGTCGCGATGAGGGGTGGGGGTTCATCGGGCAGGGTCGGGTCGTTCAATGCCGTCCGGAACCGCCCGCCTGTCACGGATGTGCGTACCCCGCTCGGCATGCCCGCCCGAAGGTCCATGATGAAGGCGATGTACCCCACCCGCCAGTGCCAGGTATTCGGGTCCATGTTCGTGAAACTCGGGAAGTAGTTCCGAACGTCGATGTCGCCCCGTACGATGACGAGCATCAGCGGCGGCTCCGGGCCCGCGAAATACACGTTGCCCAGTCCCAATCCAGGAAGGTCGGCCGCTCTTACTGGGCGTACCAGCACCACTTTGGGCTCACCGCTCACAATCCGCATGTTGGCGCGCACGTCGGCAAGGGCATATTCGCCCACCTCCGCCGGGCTCGCGCCGATAAGGGAACGGTTCGCGAAGGGGGTTGGAGCGACCTGGGGAACGGGCTTCTGCGCGACCGTCGTACCCGCGACCAGCAAGGCGGTGAGCAGCCCCACGCCGATCAACGAGAACAGGATCCTCCGGACCATGGTCTTCCCTCCTCCAAGTCATCGCCGATGATCGTGCCGGTCCTCCGCGCGCGGATCGTGAGCTACTTACTCATTGCGCTCGTAACCATTGAACCCGAAGAAGGCGTCGGCGCTTCCGCTGTTGGCGTTCGAGTTCAGATTGGACGTGACCCCGATACGGTCCATACTCCCGTTCACCCGAATCCGAGCCGACCCGACAAAGCCGCTCATGCCCGGCAGGTTGTAGTAGTTCACCGACCGGCCGGGCCGGAGCGGATTGGCCGGGCCAAGGCCGCTCGGGTAGGCATCGGGCAGATGGAAGGTGAAGGCAAGGGCGCCGTTCTGGTCGTAGAAGAGCACGTCCAGGCTCGTGATGTCCGTGCCACCGGTGTTCTGAATCTGGATGCCCGACTGCCACGTCTGACCCTGGTTGTAGGCATTCGTCATATAGACGGGGACCGCAGCCGCGGCGCGTCCGCAGCACACTGTGGCCGCCCTGCCCTCCGTCCCCTTGCTCGTCGTGTAGTTCTCTTGCGAAAGACCCACGATCAGCACACCGTTCGTGCTCCGAGCGATCGCCGACCCGAGGAAGTTGGGCGGCAGGCCCGACGGGTAATACCAGAAGTAGCTCCGCAACGGGTCGATCGACACGCTCGGCATCGGATACTCAGTCGCACAATCGGTGTTGCCGCCCGACTCGTAGCACGCGTAATAGGTCAGGCTGACGTTGGCCGCACTGAGGTCGTCCACGTTCATGACGACGATGCCGGTGGTCCCGCCCCACCAGCCGTTCTTGACCAGCGGGACGTCCGCCCACGTGATCGCACCCGCAGGGCTGAAGCTGTTGAATCGCTCGTCCTGCGACCCATCGTCAGCCGTATCCGACGCAAGCACCGCAAGGTAGGCTGAAGTCAAGGGAGGCGGGCTCGGATTGGCCGGCGTGCTGTTCACCTTGGCGGAGCCGAGCCAGCGTCCACCCGCGCCCGGCGTCAAGCCAATGTCGCCAAGATTGTACCGGCGCCTCTGTCCGGGACCCAGCGGGCCAAGTTGGCCCGTGTAGCCAATGAGATCCTGGCCGTAGACGGCGGGGTCCCCCTGGGCATGTCTGAAATCGATGCTCACGTTGACCGGAACCGCCTCGACGTTGAGAACTTCGAGGTAGCTGGTGTGCCCGTACCACGCCTTCTTCACCATGGGCAACAGCATGTTTGAGGCTGGCCACCCCGACCCCCGTATGGCGTCGTTGGAGCCTGCCCACGCCTTGTACGCCGTGTACCCGCTGGCGTTTGTCGGATACTGCACCTTGGCCATGACCGTCACCTTCGAAGAGGTGGACCGCACGACGCCAAAACCGTCGAAAGTGGCGAAGCCCAGATTCGCGCCCAGGTCGAACAAGGTCGAGCCGCTGGTATTGAGGGTTTGGGAAGAGCCGTAGCGATAGGTCCCATCCCAATCGAAGACATCCAGCCTGACGTTTGCGCTCGCGTTCGAGGGATTCTGCACCGCTACCTGCGAGTAGCTGCCGTCCCATTGCCTTCTCAGATAAGGGAGGAAGTAGCGGGGGTCATACTTCGCGTCCCAGCAATAGCTTCCGCAGGTTGGTTCTACCGTGGCCCCGTCGGCGTCGATTTGCTTCCACAGGAAGTCCCAAGGGTGTGGATTCTCGCTGGCGTCGTAGTACTGGTTGTTCCTCGTCCTGATCTGGCCGAAAGGACACGTCCTATCCTGGCAGGCCCCTTCCCCACCCGAGGAAGCATACCTCATCGGACTGCTCGTGCCAAGATCCTGCCAGGCGAGCGTGCGCCAGACGCCATTGGGGTCCAGCCACAGAGCCTTCCAGAAGTTCTGGTTCCCTCCGGCGGGCTCCCACTTGCTCCAGTACCAATGATACTCCAGCGGGACGAGCACGCTAGTGTCGGTGTTCTGCTCGCCGACGCCGGACAGTGGCAACCACGATGCATAGGGGTGGTATCCGCAATCCTTTCCGTCTCGACAGTCCCTCGTCGGCCCCGACTCGATGTACGGAGGGCTGTTCAAGCCTCCGATGGCGGTGGGGCCGGCAGCCTGGCCGGCTCCGGGATAGAGCCAGATGTGCGGCGTCCACACCTCGGCCGCGACCCCGCGAAAGCCACCGGGCACGTCCTGGTCCGAGATATAGCCAAAAGCTCGGATATTGCCGGCTGTCAACTCGGCGAAAGCCGGTGTGGGTGGCGACAGGGGAGACGGGGGCGCAACGGCAATCAGGATCAAGAGCGCCACGAGGAGGGGATTGACACCGAACCACCGAGCCGTCGAGCGTTGGGACCGAGAAACGCCACCCATTCCACACCTCCGTCGGATGGAAACGCCTCCCTTTGGGCAACGACGAACTATCCGGGGGGACCATCACGGGCACCGAGTCAACTGACCAGCACTGGGGATCGCAGTGCGTTGCGAATCATGATGCATTGCGAATCAGTCGTCCCCTTGGCTGATCGCAGGCATTATAGAGCAGACAGGGGAGACTGTCAACAAGCGAACAAGCAGGTCAAGCGCCTGTGCTATCGGTCGAGCATGGCGTGTCGGTCCTGCGGACGCTGCTGGGTGTGTCGTGGTTGAACAGAGCGGTTGTAGTTCAAAACCAGCAGCTCGGACACCGGGCCACGTCGATCACCCTTGCTATTGATGGCCCGCCGGGCTTCGACGCGAATCACGCGGAAGCTTGCATACAGCCGATGGACCATGTCTGTGTCCGAGTTACTGAGCATGAGCAGGCACCCTCGCGCGTCCAATCGCCTGAAGACGGCTGCCAATCGTTCTTGATCGCTCTTGCCGAAACCTTGTTTCGAATACGCCGTGAAACTGGCGGTGGCGCTCAGGGGGCTGTAGGGCGGGTCGAGGTACACGAAATCGCCGGGCAGGGCATCCTTCAGCACTGCGTCGAAGTCGCCACACCGAATGGTCGCGTGCCGCAGGGCGACACTCGCCGTCCGCAACCTCTCCGGGTCACAGATCTTCGGGTTCTTGTAGAAGCCGAACGGAACGTTGAACTGTCCCTCTCGATTGACGCGAAAGAGCCCGTTGTAGCACGTCCGGTTCAGGTAGATGAAGCGCGAAGCTTGCTCAACGGCCGAAAGTGAACGGGGATCGAGCGAGCGCACCCGGTAGAAGTATGCCTCTTCGTTGACGTGCTGCTCCAGCGAGGTGATGAGCTTCTCGACCTCGTCTCGCACCGCCAGGTAGGTCTGCACAACCTCCTCGACAATGTCTGAAAGGATGGCTCGACAGGGGGCGAGACGGAAGAAGACGGCGCCACTCCCGAGAAACGGCTCGAAATACTGTTCGTAGCTCGTAGGGAAGCGGGACTCATAGACGTCAAGAAGCTGGCGCTTCCCTCCAGCCCACTTCAGAAAGGGCTCTGCCGCTTGCGACTTTCGTGATGGTGACACGACGACCGTTGACGCCACGTCTCTGGTTCCTGTTGGACTATCCGGGCCGCGACCGTAAGGGAGCCGTTTTCCGATGCGCGGACGGCTCTCCACGCCTGGGAACGGCTCCCTCACGGTCGCGGCTCGGTTCGGTGATCCCCACCAGGGTCGCTGGCTGGCTAATGTGGTCGAGACCCTCACGCCCGGGAGCGCACTTGCGAGTGCGCACTACGAACCGGCGCGTCTCGACTCCATAACCTTCGCGCCTCCGCATGCATCCCCGCTCCTGTCAACGTATCGGGCTCTACCCAGGAGGTTGACCAAGCTGCGGCTATTCTACGCTGGCCGCCATCGGACGGCAACACCGTCGGCGAACAAGACCGGGGCAAATCACGTCGTCGACCTTCAACGACCAAGTCCCATCGCGACGCGTCCCGCTCGCCTGGCTGGGAACAGCACCATCCAGCGGAGGTGCTGGATGGCGCGCTCGCGCAGGGGGATGGCGAGGCGGTCGGCGCTGTCCACCCGCTCGGCCGAGGTCGTGCCGTCCGCGATCGCCTGACGGAGATCGGCGGCGGTCCGGCCGGGGAATCGGGTGACGCTGGCGCCGACGTGGGCGAGAAAATGCGCGTCGCTGCCGCCGACTTCGGGCAACCGCCACAGCCGCCGGTTCCGCTCCTGGGCCCGCCGCTCGCCGAACTTGCCGGGAACCGAGCCGTTGCACGCCTCGATCGCCTGCACACGCCGGCGGCCCGATTCGGCAGCCAGACGATCGAGACTGCGCCGGCCGACGCTCGGGACGATCCACGCCATCGGGTGAGGGACGACGCACAGACCGCCCTGCTCCAGCACGGCGTCGATGGTGGCGTCCAGCGGTCGCAACGAGGGAACCGGCCGATCGAGGAAGAGCGCCAGCAGGTGGCCGCCCAGCGTCGTCACCTCCATCCCGACGACCACCTCGAACCGGTAGTCACGCCGTGCGGCCAGCTCTCGGGCTGCGAGGCCGCCCCGCAGGTCGTCGTGGTCGGTGACGGCGACGACGTCGAGGTCCGTGTGGTGCTGCACGTAGCCGAGCAGCTCGGCGACGCTCGCCATGCCATCGCTCACCGTCGTGTGCAGGTGCAGATCGGCCTTGCCTGGGTGCGGAGTCCCTCTTGTCACGACAATGTCCCTTCTTTGAGTGGTACATCCGGCAAGTCACTCGCGGATCCGGACGTCCCCCCGTCTG
>JACQGW010000295.1 GCA_016199325.1 Chloroflexota bacterium | reverse complement strand
TGACCGACGTGGAGCCTGCCGCGCCTCAGCGTGACCGACGTGGAGCCTGCCGCGCCTCAGCGTGACCGACGTGGAGCCTGCCGCGCCTCAGCGTGACCGACGTGGAGCCTGCCGCGCCTCAGCATGACCGACGTGGAGCCTGCCGCGCCCCAGCGTGATCGACGTGGAGCCCACTGCGGCTCAGCGTGACCGACCTCCCCCGAGCTCCCCGAGTTCCTACGAACTCCCCCGAACTCCCCGAGCTCCTACGAGTTCCCCGGAGCTCCTACGAGTCCCGCGGTAGCACTTCTTCCGCCGAGAGGATGGTGAGGTTGCGGCGGGCGAGCTCCTGCTCCCAGACGATGGGGTCCGTCAGGTCCGGGTCGTAGGAGACGAGGACCTCGCCCTCGATGGACGGCGCGGCGTGCGGCGCCGGCTCGCGGGGGGTCAGGGCGACGTCCTTGACCCCCGGCAGCGAGCAGAGCGCCTGACGGAGCTCGTCCCAATCGATGGTGACCTCGCGCAGTGGGACGAAGATGTGGTAGCAGCGGGCTCTTGCCATCGCGCTCGTCCCGACTACCGCTTAGTGTACTGGGGCGCCTTGCGGGCCCGCTTGAGACCGTACTTCTTCCGTTCCTTCACGCGGGAGTCGCGCGTCAGGAAGCCGCCCTTGCGCAACGTCGGGCGGAGCGTCTCGTCGGACTGGAGGAGCGCCCGGGCGATGCCGTGGCGGATGGCGCCGGCCTGGCCGACGATGCCGCCGCCGAGCACTTTGACGACGACGTTGAAGCGGCCGGCCAGATTGGTGGCAGTGAGCGGCTGGAGGATCTGATCCCGGAGCCTGACCTGCGAGTACAGCTCCTGGAGCCGCTTGTCGTTGATCTTCACGGTGCCGTCGCCGGGGAACAGCCGGACGCGGGCGATGCTGCACTTCCGTCGGCCGGTGCCGAAATAGTAGCTGGGTTCCGTTGTCATGCTGGTGTCTCCTCTGTCCGTCCGGCCGCCGCTTCACTGGCCGAAGGCTGCGCCTCGGCACGGGTCTGGCCAACGATCTGGGACTGGTGGGGATGGGTTGGACCGGCGTAGACCTTGAGCTTCCGGAACATCGCCCGACCCAGCGGGCGGTGAGGTAGCATCCCCTTCACCGCGAGCTCGACCACCCGCTCCGGCCGCTTCGCCATCATCTCCTCGAACGTCGTCCGCCGGAGCCCACCCGGATAGCCGGAGTGGCGATAGTACATCTTCTGCTCGGCCTTCCGCCCCGTCAGCGCGACTTTGGCCGCATTGACGATGACGACGAAGTCGCCGGTGTCCAGGTGCGGGGAAAAAATCGGTTTGTGCTTGCCGCGCAGCAGGCTCGCCGCCACCGTCGCCACGCGGCCAAGCGGTTGGCCTGCCGCGTCGATGACGTGCCAGCGCCGCTTGATGTCGGCCGGCGTCGCCGTGAATGTTCTCACTGTTCTCCCTCCGTCATTCCGTTCCAGCGGAGCGCCTCCGGCGGGTAGGCCACCCGAACGAGGCAGAGCGCGTGGGCCGGGGCGGTGGCTCCGGCAAGCCGGCGGTCGTGCCCGGCGAAGATCGCCTGGAATCCGCTCTGTTCCAGCTTGCCCCGCCCCACGTCGATCAGGGTGCCCACCATGTTGCGCACCTGATGCGGCAGAAATGCATTCGCTTCGATCAGAAAGTGCAGCTCGTCGTCTGCCCGAGACCAGCTCGCCTGAAGAACCCACCGGACCGTTCGCCGCTTCACCCCCGTTGCTCCCGCAAAAGCGGCGAAGTCGTGCTCGCCCACCAGTGACCCGGCAGCCGCCGCCATCGCCGCCAGATCGAGCGGCTGTGGGACGTGGTGCGTCACGAGCCGCCGGAGCGGCGAGCGGGCCGGCCGGTTCAGGATCCGGTATCGGTAGGTGCGGCTGGTGGCACTTCGGCGAGCGTCGAACGCTTCCGGCGCGCGTTCCACGGCGAGTACGCCGATGTCGGCGGGCAGCGTCGCGTTCAGCGCTCGGGCCAGCGTGTCCGGACCGAGCCGGGTCGCCGTGCGAAAGCTCGTCACCTGTCCCTCGGCGTGTACCCCCGTGTCCGTCCGCCCGGCGCCGGTCACTCGAATCGCCTCACCGGTAACGCGTTGGAGCGCGGCTTCGAGCGTTCCCTGGATCGTCGGGTGACCGGCCTGGACCTGAAAGCCGAAGTAGGCGGAGCCATCGTACTCAATCGTCGCTCGAAGCTTCACTCGACCAGTTGAATCACTGCCATCGGCGCGGCGTCGCCGGCCCGTGGGCCGAGCTTCATGATGCGCGTATAGCCGCCCTGTCGAGCGGCGTATCGGCTGCCGAGAATCGCGAACAGCTTCTCGACGACCTTTGGATCGGTCAGGAAGGCGAGCGCCTGGCGCCGGGCGTGCAGCGTGCCCTGCTTGCCAAGCGTGATCAACTGTTCGGCCATCGGCTGGATCTCTTTGGCCTTCGGCTCGGTCGTCGTGATCTTCTCATGCCGGAGCAGCTCGGTGGCCAGGTTGCGAAACATCATCACCCGATGCGCGGTTGGTCGCCCGAACTTTCGGCCGGCTACGCCGTGTCGCACGGTCTCCTCCTCGGTTGGCGTCGGGGGCCCCGATCGCCCGTCAGTACGTCTCTGAGGCCTCTTCTTCCGCCTCTTCCGGGGACTCCTCGTCCTCTTCATCCTCTTCGTCCAGGTCGCCGGGCGACAGCCGAGCTGTGGCAAACCCCTCTTCGTCCAGTTGGCTTGGAGGAGCAGCGCCTGTGGCCGCCCGGTCGAAGCTCTCGACGAGGGGGGAGCCAGCGGCCATCTGCAAGAACCCCTTGGCCTCCAGCCGCTCACGGAGCTCGTCGAGCGACTTCCGGCCGAAGTTCCGCACGGCCAGGAGGTCATCCTCGGTCATGTCGAGCACCTGGCCCACTTTCGTGATGCCGCTTCGCTTCAGGCAGTTGTAGGCCCGGACCGAGAGGTCGAGCTCCTCAATCGGCGTGTTGTAGACATCCTTCGGAATGCCGCCTCCCGCCGGCTGGACTCGAACGGGCCCCGGCCCGGCCTTGGCCAGGTCGGTGAACAGATTCAGCAGTCCGACGAGGATCTTGCTGCTCTGACTGACCGCTTCCTGAGGGGTCATGGTCCCATCGGTCCAGACTTCCAGAATGAGTCGGTCGTAGTTCGTTACCTGACCGATGCGCGTATGCTCGACGCGATAGTTGACTTTTCGCGTCGGGGTGAAGATGGCGTCGACCGGAATGACGCCGATGGGCAAGCCCTCTCGACTGCCGGCCGGCAGATAGCCCTTGCCACGCTCGACGGTGAACTCGACGGTCAGCCGGGCGTCGGCCGAGTCGAGCGTCGCCAGGTGCTGCTCGGGGTTGACCACCTCGAGGTCGGCCGGAGCCATGACGTCACCCGCCCGCACATCGCGCTGGCCGGAGACGTCGAGCGTGAGCTTGGCGGGCCGATCGGCATAGGAGCGCAGACGAATCGCTTTGGCGTTCAGCAGGAACTCAGTCGTGTCTTCCCGGACGCTGGGGATGCTCGAGAATTCGTGTTGCACGCCATCGATCTTGACCGACGTGATGGCCGTCCCCTGCAGCGAGCTGAGCAGCACGCGGCGCAGCGCATTGCCGAGCGTCAGGCCGAAGCCGGCTTCCAGCGGCTCGATGACGAAGCGACCGTAGGTTTCCGAGCTTTCCGAGCACTCAATCTTGGGCAAAACCAGTTCCAACAATGTCTCGCCTCCTTACGGGCGTACCGACGCGCCAACGGCGCCCTGCTACGCTGGAGGGCGCCGAATGGGCAACGGGGTTCCGGGATCGTCGTTAGACACGCCGCCGCTTTGGTGGTCGGCACCCATTGTGGGGAATCGGCGTCACATCGGTAATCGAGTTCACCTGAAGGCCGGCCGCCTGCAGCGCCCGAATGGCGGCTTCGCGGCCGCTGCCCGGTCCCTTGACAAACACGTCGACCAGACGCATCCCGTACTGATCCATCGCCTTCCGCGCGGTGCCCTCGGCGGCCACCTGGGCGGCGTAGGGCGTGCTCTTGCGCGATCCTTTGAAGCCCGTACTGCCGGCGCTTCCCCACGTCACCACGTTGCCCACCGAGTCGGTGATGGTGATGACCGTGTTGTTAAACGTCGACTGAACAAAGGCCCGCCCGCGCGGCACGATCTTGCGCTCGCGCCGGCGCGCTCGTACCTGAGGTCTTCGCTTTTCTGCCATCGTGCATCCTTACGTCATACGTCATGTGGGGACAACGCTGTCCCTACTTCTTCGCCGTCGCCTTCCGCCGGCCGGCCACCGTCTTCCGCGGTCCGCGCCTCGTTCGGGCGTTGGTGCGGGTCCGCTGGCCCCGCACCGGCAGGTTGCGCCGATGCCGAAGCCCGCGGTACGAGCCGATCTCGATCAATCGCTTGATGTTCAGGTTCACTTCACGGCGCAGGTCGCCCTCAACCTTGTATTCCCGGTCGACGATCTCCCGCAGCCGGTTGACCTCTTCTTCCGTCAGATCCTTGACGCGCGTTGTCGGCTTCACCCCGGCCCGAGCGACGATCCGATTCGCCAGCGTCGGCCCGATCCCGTACAAGTACCGGAGCGATACGTTGACGTGCTTGTCCCGAGGAATGTCCACTCCAGCGATCCGAGCCACGATACCTCCTTCACGAAGGTTTCTGGTTTCTGGTTAGGGGAGGCGAGCACCTTCTCTAACCAGAAACCAGAAACCCGTCTGCCTACCCCTGTTTCTGCTTATGCTTCGGATTCGTGCAAATGATCATGACCACGCCGCGCCGCCGGATCACTTTGCAGTTCTCACAGCGCGGCTTCACCGACGCTTGGACTTTCATCCGTGCTCGCTCCTACTTGAATCGGTAGGTGATCCGGCCCCGGCTGAGATCGTAGGGCGACAGCTCGACCAGCACCCGATCGCCCGGCAGGATCTTGATGAAATGCAGACGGATCTTCCCGGAGACGTGCGCCAGCACCTTGTGCTTGTTCGGAAGCTCCACCCGAAACATCGCGTTCGGCAGCGCTTCCATGACGGTCCCCTCGACTTCGATCGCTTCCTTTTTGGGCATAACATCCCCTAAGGGCGAGTCAGGATCTGTGTTCCGTCGTCGGTCAGGGCGATGGTGTGCTCGAAATGCGCCGAAAGGCTGCCATCCAGGGTGACCACCGTCCACTGATCGGGTTCGACACGCGTCCGCCAGTCGCCCATGTTGACCATCGGTTCCAGCGCCAGTACGATGCCGCGCCGGAGCTTCGGCCCCTGGCCGGGCCGCCCGTAGTTGGGCACCTGGGGATCTTCGTGCATCTGTCTGCCAATCCCATGCCCGACGTATTCCCGAACCACCGAATAACCGTGCGCCTCGGCGTGTTGCTGGATCGCCGCGCCGATGTCTCCGACGTGATTGCCCTCCCGGGCCGCGTCGATGCCGGCCTGGAGCGCCCCAGCCGTCGCGTCGATGAGCCGTTGCGCCTCGGGCGCAATCTGACCAACGCCCACCGTCACCGCCATGTCGGCCTGATAGGCCCGATGAATCAGCCCCAGGTCCAGTCCGACGATGTCGCCCTCCCGCAGGATCCGCTTCCCCGGAATCCCGTGAACCACCTGCTCGTTGACCGAGACACAGACCGATGCCGGATAGCCGCGATACCCCTTGAACGAGGGGATCGCCCCGCGTTCACGAATCAGCCGTTCGACGTGCCGGTCGAGATCCTCCGTCGTGATCCCCGGCCGGACTTTTGCCACCAACAGCCCGCAGACCTCCGCCAGGAGCCGGCCGGCATCGCGCATCAGCGCGATCTCCTGGCGCGACTTGAGAATGATCGGCATGCTGCTCCCTGGCGCCCCTACGCAACCTGCTGCACGGTAGCCAGGAGCTCCTCCGTCACCTGCTCGACGGGCTGTTCGCCGTTGACCTGATGAAGCTTGCCCTGCCGCGCGTAGTACGCGACGAGCGGCGCGGTCTCACGCTCGTAGACCTCCAGCCGCCTGGACACGGTCTCCGGGCGGTCGTCCGGCCGCTGCACCAGCTCACCGCCGCACCGGTCGCACAGGCCGGCCTGCTGCGGCGGGTGCTCCACCAGGTTGTGTGGCGTCTGACAGCGACTGCACACGCGGCGCGCCGACAGCCGGCGCACAATCTCCGCCGAGCTCACGTCGACGAGGACCGCCGCGTCGACGCTCCTCGCTCCACGCGCCAACGCCTGATCGAGCGCCTCCGCCTGTGCCACCGTCCGGGGAAACCCATCCAGGATGGCGCCTCGCTCGGCGTCCGGCTGCCCGAGCCGCTCCAGCACCATGCGGACCGTTACGTCGTCCGGCACGAGCGCCCCGCGCTCCATGTACGATTTCGCCAACTGACCCAGCGCGGTTCCCTGGCGGAGGTGCTCCCGGAAGAGATCTCCTGAGGCTACGTGCGCCAGGCTGAGCCGCTGCGCCAGCACCGTGGCCTGCGTTCCCTTGCCGGCGCCCGGAGCGCCCAACAATACAATGTACACTTTTCGCGCTCCCCGTGTCAAGGAGAAGGCGTTCCCTTTTAGCGTTCAGCGATCAGCCGCCAGCCGTCAGGAGCGTGACGACTCGGCAAGTCCGACCCGGGTGCCATCGCCGGAAGCTGACTGCTAACCGCTGACTGCTGAACGTTCCCTCACCTACCGAATGAACCCCTCATAGTGGCGCATGAGCAACTGGGCCTCCAGTTGGCGCATCGTGTCCAGCACGACGCCCACGACGATCAGCAAGCCGGTGCTCGACAGTTGGAGCGCGGCCACGTTCGTGAAGCTCCGGGCCAGGAACGGCGCGATCGCCACGAGCCCCAGGAACAGCGCGCCCGCCCAGGTGATTCGGAACAGCACGCGCGTTAGGAATTCGCCGGTCGGCCGGCCCGGCCGGATGCCCGGGATGAAGCCGCCGTGCTTCTGGAGGTTCTCCGCCAGGTTCTGCTGCTGGAAGATCACCACCGTGTAGAAGAACGTGAACCCCACCACCAGCACGAAATACATGCCCCAGTAGATCAACCCGTTGGCGTCGAACATCCGGTAGATGAAGTTCGCCGCAGCCGCCACCCATTCGACCGACGAGTAGGTGAAGTAGCTCGCCACCGTCCCCGGGAAGATGATGATGCTCATCGCGAAGATGAGCGGGATCATGCCAGCGCTGTTCACCTTGAGCGGGATATGCGTGCTCTGGCCGCCGTACATCCGATTGCCGCGAATCCGCTTGGCGTACTGGACCGGAATCCGGCGCTGCGCCTCCTGGAAGACCACGATGGCGGCAACCATGCCCAGACCCAGGATGACGAAGGTCGCCATCCCGATGACGTTGCCCCCCGTCAGGAACATCTGGCCGACCATTGTCGGCAGGGCAGCCACGATGCCACCGAAGATGATGATCGAGACGCCATTGCCGATACCGCGCTCGGTGATCAGCTCGCCTATCCAGACGAGCAAGATGGTGCCAGCCACCATGCTGATGATCATCGAGAGTGTGGGCACCAGGCTGTCGCCCCCCAACCCGAAGTTCTGCAGCACGTTCTGCTGGTTCAGCACGGCCAACTGGCCGTACGCCTGCAGCGCGGCGATGGGAACGGTTATCCAGTGGGTCCACTGGTTGATCTTGTTCCGCCCCGCCTCGCCCTCCTTGGAGAGCGCCTCCAGGCGCGGGATGATGGGCACCAGGAGCTGCATGATGATCGACGACGTAATGTACGGGTAGACGCCCATCGCGGCGACGCTCAGGTTGCGCATGGCGCCGCCGCTGAAGAGGTCGAGCATACCGAGCAACTGGTTGCTCTCGAAGAGCCGGCGCAGCGCCACCAGGTCGACGCCGGGGAGCGGCACGTGCGCGATGAACCGGAAGATGATCAGCATGCCGAAGGTGAAGAGCAGCTTGCTCCGCAGGTCCGGCAGCCGCAGCGCATTGACGACGGCACTCAGCAGTTGGAGCTGCAGCATCTAGATCTCCTCGACCTGCCCGCCGGCCGCCGTGATCTTCTCCTTGGCGGCAGCCGAGAACGCGTTGGCCTGCACGGTCAGCGCCCGATCGAGCTCGCCCTGCGCCAGGATCTTCACCGGCGCGTTGGTGCGGACCAGCCGCACCGAGCGCAGCAGCGCCAGCGTCACGACCGTGCCGGGCTCGAACCGCTTGGCCAGATCGCCGACGTTGACCACCTCATAGGCGGTCCGGAAGATGTTCGTGAACCCCCGCTTGTACGGCAGCCGCTGGACGAGCGGGAGCTGGCCGCCCTCGAAGCCGGGGCGCACGCCGCCACCCGAGCGCGACTTCTGCCCCTTCTGGCCGCGCCCGGCCGTCTTGACGAGGCCGCTGCCGTGGCCCCGGCCGACGCGGCGCCTGGGTCGGCGGGCGCCGGCCGGCGATCGCAGGTCATGGAGTTGCATTGGTCGCTCCCTCGTTGGCGTCGCTCATCTCCGCCGCAAGCGGCTCCCACCGCACCAGATGCCGCACGTGGCAGATCATCCCGCGAATCATCGGGCTGTCCGGCAGCTCCACCGTCTGGTGCAGTCGCCGGAGGCCGAGCGCCCGAATGGTATCCTTCTGGCGCTGGCGGTGGCCGATGGCACTCTTCACATACGTCACCTTGAGCTTAGACACCGGCCCGTACCTCCCCGCGATCCCGCTGGCCGCGCTCCGGTCGCTCCGGTCGCTCGGTCGTCCGCTCGGCGGCCGCCTTCAGCGCGGCCCGCCGCTCTCGCTCGGCCGTGGGGTTCTTCAGCGCGGTGAGCGCCGTCAGGGTCGCCCGCGTCACGTTGACCGGGTTCGAGCTGCCGA
>JACQGW010000293.1 GCA_016199325.1 Chloroflexota bacterium | reverse complement strand
GCGCGATGGGCCGGGGCCGGTCGAGGAAGATGTCGTACATGTCGAAGCGGTGCTCGCGGGCGATCTCGACGGCGTCCCGGAAGCCCCTGGTGGTGACGAGCGCGGTGCAGTCGCCCTTGCGCTCGATGATGGCGTTGGTGACGAGCGTGGTCCCGTGGATGACCGTCTGGAGGCGGTTGGCGGGCAGGCCGGCGAGGTCGAGGACCTGGAGGAGGCCGGTCCGAACGCCGATAGACGGGTCGTCCGGGGTGGTGAGCGTCTTGGCGACCCAGGAGTCGCCGGTGCGGTCGTCGACGAGCAGGAGGTCGGTGAAGGTGCCGCCGATGTCGACGCCGACGCGGAGCGAGAGGGCGTCGGGGGTCGGGGGTCCCTGGTCCGGGGTCCCTGGTCCGGGGTCGGGGGTCGGAGAAGCGTCATTGAGCGTCATGAGACCTCTGGTGCAGTTGCACATCTGAGTGGTGGGGTGATTATGCCAAGACTGGCGAAGTGAATTCAAGGTGGTATATGATGGGGGAGGAGGAGGATGGCATGGGACGTTGGATTCTGATGATGGTCTCCGGGATCGCCGCTCTGGCGGTGTTCTATCCGATGGTGCGGGCGGCCTGGGGCGGCGACACCGTCGCGCTGGTCTTCGCAGCCGTCGTCGTCGTGGCGGTCCTCAGCAACGTGTTCGCCACCCGCTCCTTTCTCCGAAAGCGGGCCGAGGGGGCGGGGGCCGGCGGCCAGGGGTCGGGGACCGGGAGGTAGGCGCGCCCGGAGCACTGCGCTTCGAGCAGCTTGCGCACCCTTTGAGCGATCAGCTCTTGCCCACCTCTCCGGTCCATACAGGGGGACTGCGGGGGATATGTAGTCGGATACGCTCTCAGACCAGCGCGGCCGGTCGCCTGGCCTGGGAGAGCTGGCCGCCGGGCGAGTACACGATCTTGCCCCCGAGCATCACCTGCGTCACCTGCTTCAGCTTCCGAATGTCGGCCAGCGGGTCGCCGGCGACGACGATCAGATCCGCCTTCTTGCCGACGGCGACCGTTCCGATCTCCTTCTCCCAGCCCATCGCCGCCGCGGCGTTGCCGGTCGCCGCCTGGATCGCCCGCATCGCCGGGCAGCCATTCTCGGCCAGCGAGATCACCTCGTCGGCCATCCCCTCGCCGTCGCACTCCGGGGGCGCGTTGAAGTCGGTGCCGGCGGTGATGCGGACGCCCGCAGCGAGGGCTCGATGGAACGACGCCCGGCGCCCCTCGTTCCCGCGGAGGCGCTGCTCCAGCGCCCGCCTCGCCTGTCCGAGCGCCTCGGCCGACGTGCGCGGGTCGGCGACGGTCCGCTCCAGATGGCGCTGGGTGATCTCGCCAGTATGCATCGTCGGATCCAGGGCGATGCCCTTCTTCGCCATCTGCTCGACGTCGCCCTCGTCCAGGTGGTAGCCGTGCTCGATCGTGTCGACGCCCGCCTGCACCGCCGTCTTGCAGCCGTAGGGGGTGGTGGCGTGACAGGCCACCCGGTAGCCCAGTCTGTGGGCCTCGTCGACGGCGGCCTGCATCTCCTCCAGCGTGAAGTCCACCGTGAGGGCATTCGCCAGCTTGATGAAGTCGGCGCCCGCTCGAATCTGCTCCCGCACCCCCTGCCGGGCGCCCCACGGCCCATCCCACTCCACCGAGAGACCGGGCAGCTCCAGTTGGTGATTGGCGCAGTGGCCGCCGGATGGGATAATCAGGTTCCCGGAGACGTAGTAGCGGGGACCGATGGAGAAGCCGTGCCCCAATCCCCGCTTGACGTCGAAGGGGAGCTTGTGGACTCCGCCCGCGTCGCGGGCAGTCGTCGTGCCCTGCTGCAAGGCGTTCCGAAGCCGCCAGGCGGCCATCATAGCGATCATCGGCCCCGTATAGCTGGCGGCGTCGGGCCTGCGGTAGTAGTGGGTCGCGTGGAAATGCATGTCGATTAGCCCCGGCAGCACGAAGGCGCCGGCCAGGTCGACGGCGTCCCCCTGGATACCCAATTCCTCCGGCCGCCCCTGCGCCACGATGGCAATGCGGTCCCCTTCCACCACGACGGTGGCGTTCAGCACCGGCGCGGCGCCCGTGCCGTCGATGAGCGTGGCCCTCGCCAGAACAGATCGATTCCCCGTGTCCAACGAATCACCTCCAGATCATATCAGCGCACCGCGGCCGCCGGGCCAAGGCCGACGAGGTGCCGCGGCCAGTCCTCGGATTCTTCGATCATCACCTCCGTTCGCCGGATCCGTTCGTGGTAGAGCTTGACGACGTCCTCCGGCAGCGGCAGCTCCGGCCCCCGGTAGTCGGCCAGCAGTTGCTTCCATTTCTCGGTGGCCCGCTCGGCCGCGCTCCTGGCGCCGCGCTTGACCCACTCGGCGTAGATCTGGCGGTCGGCCAGCATCGGCTCGAAATAGGCCGTGCGGAAGGTGTGGTAGGTGTGCTCGTGGGTTAGGAACATCCCCTGTGGTCCGACCTCGCGGATAACGTCGACGGCGAGCTCGGCCCGGTTGATCGCCGGCCCCTGGACCATCCGCTTGACCATTCCGATGACATCCTGGTCGAGCACCAGCATCTCATAGGAGCTCGCCAGCATCGAGCCGATGGCGCCGGCGGCGTGCGTCAGCAGGTTGACGCCCGAGAGGACGCTGACGAGGAAGGTGTGCATGTGCTCGTAGCCGGTCTGGGCGTCCGGCAGCTTCGAGTCCGCCCAGCCGCCGCCGCCCCGGTTCGGCAGGCCGTACCGTCGGGCGAGCTGGGTGCCGAGCGCGATCGAGAGAGCCATCTCCGGCGTGCCGTAGACGGGCGCCCCCACCTTCATGTCGGCAATGGTGGAGACGTTCCCGTAGCACACCGGGTTGCCGGGGCGGACGGCCTGGACGAGGACGAGGCCGGCCAGGACCTCGGCGTTCTGCTGAGCGACCATGCCGGCGAAAGTCATCGGCCCGCTGATGCCGCCCATGACCGCCGGCGAGATCATGGCGATCTGGCCGACCCGGGCCGCGTTGACGAGCGACATCGCCATCCGGTCGTCGTACATCAGCGGGCTGACCGAGTTGGCCCAGCCGGTCGTCACCGGCTTCGCCACGTAATCCCAGTCCGAGCCGAAGGTGACCGCGACCGCCTCCTTGAACTCGGCGAGGATGTCCCGTCGGAGATCGCCCTCCTGCGGCCCCAGGGCCATCACCCAGTCGATCCCGCCGGTGCGGTCGGTCAGCAGGCCGGTGACGAGCGAGGTGACGTGCGGCCGCAGCGGCACCGGCACGTCCTCCATGACGACGGTCCAGGTTCCGCCGCCGTCGGTCTCGGGCAACTGGTAGATGATCTTGTTCAGCTCGACGACGTCCGCCAGCTTGCCCATTCGCCAGCCGCGCTCCAGATCGTGGGTAAAGGCGCAGCCCATCGCCGGGAAGACGACGACGTTGTCGCCGCCGATGGTCCGGCTGTGCCTGGGGTTCCGCGCGTGGAGCGTGAACGACGGCGGGCACTGGGCGATCGACCGTTCGACGAGCTGCGGGTCGAGCCAGACCCGCTCCTCGTCTCGATCGACCCTGGTGCCCGGCGTTGCTTCGAGGATGTCGAGCGCCTCCTCGCAGTGGAGCGCAAAGCCGACCTCGGCGAGGATCTCGAGCGACGCCTGGTGAACCAGCTCGACGTCCTCCGGAGAGAACATTTCGAGCTTGGGGTGGCGATTGACGATCATGGAACTCCCCTGTGATGATGCCTCAGTGCTGCCGGCCGGGTATGTAGTTTGGCACAAACCCGGCGCGCCCGCAAGACGAAGAACACCCGGGAGAACGAACCGCCGAGACGCAGAGGACGCAGTGACGACGTAAAGAGAGGATGGACAGAAGTACTGCGATTCCTCCGCGATCTTCTCTGCGTTCTCTGCGCCTCTGCGGTTTCTTCAGCCGCTCGAACGGCCGAGCATTGCCCTGGCGTGGGCCAGTACTGTCTCCGCTGTGATCGATTGGAGGCAGGTCATCGCTTCGCAGCCGTGGCGCTGGCCCAGGTGGCGGCCGACGTAGAGGCAGGGCCGGCAGGGAAGGTCGACCGCGAGGACGCGGGCGGAGCTCTGGCCGTCCGTCCACGGTCCCCAGGCGGCCGGGTTGGACGGGCCGAAGATCGCCAGGACCGGCGCTCGGACGGCTGTAGCAACGTGCGTCACGCCGCTGTCGCCGCCGATGAAGAGATCGCAGTGGGCCAGGACGGCGCCAAGCTGGCCGAGCGTCGTCATGCCGGTGAGATCGACGGCGCGGTCGCCGGCCGCGGCGGCCACCCGGGCGCCAAGTTCGCGCTCGGCCTGCCCGCCGACCACGACCACCGTTGCCCCGTCCGCCGCAAGCGACTGCGCGACCGCAGCAAAGCCGTCGAGCGACCACCGCCGCGCCGGCGCGTAGGGGCCGGCGCCAGGGTGGATGGCGACGATGGGAGCGATCGCCGAGCCGAGCACCTGCGCGACAAGCTCGCGGTCGGCGACGCCGACCGGCAGGTCGAGCGTCCGGTCCTGCGTGCCGGCGTCCCAGGCGCGGGCGAGCTCCATGGCGTACTCCACCTCGTGGAGGCCGCCGAAGCCGCCATCGGGAACGCGGCGGGTCAGGAACCAGCCGCGGCCGTTGTCGAGGCCCAGCCGCTCCGCGGCGCCGGTCGCCAGCGCGAGCGCGGCGAACTTCCAGGCGCCCCATTGCGTGACCAGATGGTGGAACAGCACGACGCGGTCGAAGCGTCGCCGCCGGAGATCGAGCAGGAAGCGAGCGCTCTTCAGCAGTGCGCCGGGCTTCAGGGCGTCCCCCAGACGATCGTACTGGAACTTGTCGAAGACGACGACCTCGTCGACGAGCGGCGAGTCGGCCAGCACGGCCGCGCTACCGGGTGAGACCAGCGCCGTGAGCCGCCATCGCGGATGTGATTGTCGCAGCGCCCGCAGCGCGGGCGTCATCGCCAGGACGTCGCCGATGTCCGCCAGCTTCACGATCAGGACGCGTTCGCCGGGGGTCGGGGGTCGGGGGTCGGGGGTCGGGGATTGTTGCTCATCCAATGCTGCGCCCTGGGTCTTGGACTCTGAACTCTGAACCGTGAATCCTGAACTCTGAACCTCGTCCCCCGAACCCTGGACCCTGGACCTTGAACCCTGGACCCCGATCCATTTCCGGCAGGCTGCCAGTACCTCGTCGACTGGGAGATCGGTCATGCAGATGGGGTTGTCGTAGGGGCAATCGGCCGGGGCGGAGAGGTCATAGCACGGGCTGCAGCCGAGTGGCCGCCGGACGACGATGGCGCTCGCTCGAAAGGGGCCGGAGAGGGCGGGATCGCTCGGGCCGTGGATGGCGACGGCCGGCACGCCGAGCGCGCCCGCCAGATGGAGCGGCGCCGAATCGCCGGAGACGACGAGCCGGCAGCGCGCCAGGAGCGCGACCAGCTCGGGAATCGTCGTCCGCCCGGCCAGATTGAGCAATCGCGGGGCACTCTGCCCGAACAATCCGGCCTGGCCGGGGCCGGGCGCTGAAGCGCCAACTACAAACGAGAACGCCCCCGGCTCCGGTCCCGGGTTCGTAGTTGGCG
>JACQGW010000292.1 GCA_016199325.1 Chloroflexota bacterium | reverse complement strand
GAGGAAGGCCAGCGCGGGCCAGGGCAACGTCTGAAGGGACAGTGCCCACCGGCGGCCCGTCGGCGGCGCGACGCGCTGAGGCGGATGGATTCCCACACTCTCCATGGGGTCGACTCCTCGATAACTCGGCCGAAGTACCGCTGCTCGCCGCCGTGATGTAATTGCTGGACTGTCTAGCCGCAGCGATTCCGCTGGACGACCGGTAGGTAGACGCGGTGCGGGCCGAAAGTCGGCGTCGGCCCTGCCGGCGACGCCGTTTGCGGTGTCGGATTCAGGCACGGCGTCGGGGTCGACGTCGCAGTCGCCGTTGGCGTTGGCTCCGTGCTTGGGAATCGGAGGACCATCAGTCCCTCGGAGGAGATGCTTCGCTGCGGCTCAGCATGACAACTACGGGTTAGCAGACCGCCGCGGCTCAGCACGACAATCGACGGGTCAGCAGGCCGCTGCGGCTCCATCGAGAGCGCCCAACGAAACCGCAGAAACGCAGAGAACGCAGAGACGGGGTTCTTGGTTTGTGGTTTCGAGTTTCTGATTCGAGGAGCATCGTCCCAACCACCAAATCAGCAACCACCAACCATAGACCTCGTTCTCAGCGTCCTCCGCGTCTCTGCGGTTCGTTTCGTCGGGCGTTCCTAGTCGCCGGTCCGCCGCAAATAGACGCGGGGGACCGACGCGCGGACGGCGAGCGCCACCTCCATCTCGTGCTTGAATCCCTGGTACAGCGCGATCTCCCGGAGCAGGATCGCCTCGTCGCCCTGGCGGCCGATGAAAACGACCTCGTCGCCGGCCTGCGCCTCGACGTCGGTCAGGTCGACCCGTGTGTGCTCGAGCGAAACCGCCAGCACCGCGACACGCCGGCCCCGCACCAGCGCCTGGCCGCAGTTCAATGTGGACATCCCATCGGCCATCCCGCAGGGAATCACTCCGATCCGCATGCCCGGCCGCAGCGGGAACGGCGCCTGATCGCGGTACTCGGTCCGACTGACCGGCTTCACCTGAACCAGCCGGCTCTTGAAGGCGTGGAACGCCGGCCGAAGGTCGGGCGCAACGGCCGTCGGGCTCAGGGAGCGGTGGCCGTAGAGGAGGTCGCCGACGTCGACGGCGTCCAGGCTCATGGCGAGCGAGTGACGCATCACGCCGCTGGAGGCCGCCATCCTGATGGGCACGTGGATCCCGATACGCTGGAGCTCGGCGAGGACCCCCGTATACCGGCGGAACTGCCAGGCCAGGTACGGCTGCACGTCCTCCCCTCCGCCGGCCGGCGCGTGCATGTGGGTGTAGACCCCGCGCAGCGCGAGCTTCGGGAGCTGCGTGATGGCCTTGACGAAACCGACGGCCTCTTCGGGGGCAACGCCGAGCCGGTGGTGGCCGACGTCGACCTTCACGAAGACCGATATCGTGCCCGCGGCGTGGCGCGCGTACATTTCAGCGTCGCCGAGATCGCTCAGGGTCGGCATGATGCCGGCGCGCTCGACCGCCGCGACGACGTCCGGGCTCACCGGCATCCCGCCGTAGAGGAGGAGGGGCGCGGTGACGCCGCGCCGGCGCAGATCCACGGCGTCCCGCACGTCTACCATCGCCAGACCGTCGGCGCCCGCGCCGAGGACGACGCCGGCGACCTCGTGGAGGCCGTAGCCATAGGCATTGGCCTTGAGCGCCGCAAAGAGCTGTGCCCCACCAGTGATCCGACGCACCTCGCGCACGTTGTCGGCAATCGCGTCGAGGTCGATCTCGAAGCAGTTCGGTCGGCTGAGCTGCGGTTCCGCTCGTGCAGATGTATCGGTGCCTGGCGTAGTCGTAGCGTCCATCGGACATCCCTTCTGTGTGCTACTTCGCTTACCACCACTCGTGACGCACGGGCGTCCGTGAACCCATCGGCGGGCTGCTGAAAGGCCCGCAGACGCCCTGCCCGGTGGCCGCTGGGCCGAGAATACACTGCGCTGGCACCGGTGGTCAAGGAACCGCCAGCCGTGATTCGGGTCGCGCGTCCATCGCTTGAACGCGGCACGATCTGTCCGATCCGCGCGGCTCCCGCTCGTCCTGGCCAGGCCCCCCTCGGCCTCGCCTCCGCTCATGTCGCCGCGAGGTTCTCGATCGGCACCGGCTCGACCGGCTCGGCGAGGGCAAAGCCGAAAACCCTGGCGTAGAAATACAGCTCCGCTTCCAGCGCCCGCTTGATCGTGTCGGCCCGGCGGAAGCCGTGGCTCTCGCCGGCGAACGGGAGGTACGCGACTGGGATACCCTGGGCGCGCAGCGCCGCGACCATCAGCTCGGCCTGGTTGGGCGGCACGATCTTGTCGTCGAGCCCCTGGAAGAAGATCACCGGACACGTCAGGCGGTCGGTGAAGTGGATCGGCGAACGCGCCACGTAGAGATCGCGCCGCGCCGGATAGGGGCCGATCAGCGTATCCAGGTAGCGCGACTCGAACTTGTGCGTCTCCTTTGCCAGCAGCTCGAGGTCGGCGACGCCGAAGTGGCTGGCGCCGGCCGCGAAGACGTCGCGGAAGGTCAGCGCGCTGAGCGTCGTGTAGCCGCCGGCACTGCCGCCGCGAATGGCCAACCGATCGCCGTCGAGCTCGCCGCGCTCGACGTGCCAGCGGGCACCGTTCACGCTGTCGTCGACGTCGACGACGCCCCAACGGCCGTTGAGCCGCTGCCGGTAGGCGCGACCGTAGCCAGTGCTGCCGCCGTAGTTCACGTCGAGCACGGCGATGCCGCGACTGGTCCAGTACTGGATCTCCAGACGAAGGGCGGTCGTCGTCGCCGAGGTCGGCCCGCCGTGACTCACGACGAGCAGCGGTGGCCGCTCGCCGGCGGGCGCCACGTAGCCCCGATTCTGTGGCGGGTAGAAGAACCCGTGCGCCGTCCGCCCGTCCTCTGTGGGAAACTCGATCGCCCGCGGGACCGACAGGTAGCCCGGGTCGATGGGGGCATCGCCAGCGCGGCGCAGCACGTCGATCCGGTGCGTTGCCAGATCGAGCCGGACGATGGCCGCGGCTGCCGTAGGCGAGGCGCCGTTGAACACGACGTGCCCCGACGTCGCACGGAGCGCGCGAATGTCGTCGAAGGGCGTCTCGATCGGGTCGATCTGCCGCGTTGCGGTATCCAGCCAGGCCAGGCGCCAGATCCCTCGCTCGCCGTAGGTGCAGACGATCCGGCCCGCCGACACAAAGGCGTAGCTGGAGAGGCCGAAGACCCACTGGGGCACGGCGAACTCGGCCGGCATCTCACAGAGCGGCTCCACGCTCCCATGCTGCCACCGGTACAGGTTCCACCAACCGGTCCGGTCGGAGACGAAGGACAGGGCGCCGTCCGGCGACCACTCGGGCTGAGTGACCGATTCGGCCACGCCACCCGCGATGCGCGCGGCCCGCCCTACCGAGCCATCCGCCGCCACCTCCCCGATCCACAGCTCGGTCCCGTCCCACGGCATATTGGGATGATTCCAGGTGAGCCAGGCCAGGCGCGATCCGTTGGGGCTGAGGCGCGGCGACGCGAAGAAGTCGTTGCCGGCGACGAGCACTCGGCCAGTATCCCCGCCGTCCAGCGTCACGCCGACCAGCGTGTTGGCCGGCTCGTGGCCGCCGGCGGTGTGGTCCTCACGCACGCAGATGAGCCGGTTCCGGCGGCGGTCGACGACGGCGTCGGCGTAACGCAGGTCGGCCGCGGGGGTCAGGGGCTCCGGCGATGAGCCCGGGATCTGGCGATAGAGGCGCTGGTCGTCGAAGTTGGAGAAGTACACCGTCCCGCCGGCGACGGCGAAGGCGCCGCCGCCGTACTCGTGGACCCGCGTCCGCGCGTTGAACGGCGGCGGCGTCACGTCGGCCGTCTGCCCGTCGGGCGTCCGGCGGACGACGACGCTGCGCCCATTCTCGGCCGGGCGCATCTCGACCCAGTAGATGTCCTCGCCGTCGAGGGCGATCTGGCCGCCATGCCCGAAGCTAATGGTTCCCGCGGCGATCAAGTCGGGGGTAATTGGTGACTTCCAGGAGCCGTACGGCGCGACCTGTGGCGGAGGGATGCGCGCTCTCCTCGATCCCCGCGCGGGGAGAGGGCCGGGTCATGCGTCATGCGTCATGCGGACACTCGTCGTCTGCGCGGGGAGATGTCTGGACAAATACGATAGCAGGGCGGACGCCGGAGCGCAAACCGGACCATCCGGAGGTCTGGGTGGGCGGTGATGGTGGTTTTCGAGGGCCTTGGGCGAGCGGGGGGACGGGCCCTCACCCCGCCCTTCGGGCGGCCCTCTCCCGCCGAGCGGGAGAGGGCTCGGGGGTGGGCGTGCGTCCCCCTCGTCCCCCTCTCGTTCGCTTGGCGGGAGAGGGGCCGTTCGGAGCACGAAAGCCGCGAAGCGCCGCGAAAAGGCGCGAATCGGAGGCCTGCCGCCGAGCTGCCCAGCGCTGCCCCTTTCGCGTCCTTCGCGGTGTTTCGCGCCGTTTCGTGATCCAAACGTCCCCGCTGGCCCGCTGGGTGGAGGAGGGGCCGTTCGGAGCACGAAACCCGCGAAGCGCCGCGAAAAGGCGCGAATCGGAGGCCTGCCGCCGAGCTGCCCAGCGCTCCCCCTTTCGCGTCTTTCGCGCCGTTTCGCGCCGTTTCGTGATCCAAACGTCCCCACTGGCCCGCTGGGTGGAGGAGGGGACGTTCGGAGCACGAAACCCGCGAAGCGGCGCGAAAAGGCGCGAATCGAGGGCTTGCCGCCGAGCTGCCCAGCGCTCCCCCTTTCGCGTCTTTCGCGCCGTTTCGCGCCCGTTCGTGATCCAAACGTCCCCCCTCGCCCGCCCGGCGGGAGAGGGGCCGGGGGTGAGGGCGGCGCCCCCTCCATCCTACACCAAGCCGCTCTACGCCGACGGCTCAGCGATGAAATGGCCCCAGATGGTCACCGTGCCCGTTCCGGAATCTTCCTCCATCATGTCGATGAAGAAGGCGGCGAAGCCAATGGCATGCACCGTCGTCACGCCCCTGGCCTGATCCCAGGTCTCCTGCAGCAGGACGACCCGGACGACCCGCGGACAGGCCATGCTCGAATTGCAGGTGCCGCCCGGGTCCTGGCTGATGAGATCGTTCACGGCCTCCTGGGTCGGGCCGGTGAAGTCGCCTGCACCGACGTCGAGCATCCACGGATGATCGGCGTCCACCGGGTCGGGCACGGGGCCGTCGTAGCCGTACTTGACATAGTAGGCGTAGCTCTCACCTCCATCGCTCATCGGGAAGTCGAGCAGTTGGAAGTTGCCCATCGCTTCCTGGGGCACACCCACTTTCAGTGGGACCGGGCCTTCCAGCGGAGAACCGGCAGGGATTCCCCACGGCGCCAGGCTCTTACCCCCGGCCGCAGGGGTTGTCGTCGCCGTCGGCGTTGGCGTATCGGTTGGCGTTGGCGTTTTGGTCGGCGCAGGCGTGCTCGTCCATACGAACGTGGGCGAGCTCGTCGCCGTCGGCGTGGGCGTCTCGGTCAGGGTTGGCGTTGGCGATGCGCTCGGCGTCGGCGTGGCGGTGCTCGTCGGCGTCGGCGTATCGGCCGCTGTCGGCATGGCAGTCGGCGTCGGCGTGTCCGTTGCAGTCGGTGTTGCGGTCGGCGTCGGAGTGTCCGTTGCAGTCGGTGTTGCAGTCGGCGTCGGCGTATCCGTCGCTGTCGGCGTGGTGGTGGGCGTCGGCGCGGGAGTGTCGGCCGAGGCTGTGGTCGGTGTCGGCATCGCGGTTTCGGTAGGCGGTGCCGAGCCCACACCTGTCGAGGTCGCGCTCGGGCTGGCGTTGAACTTCGGTGTGGGGGTGGGCGTCGGCGTGGTCGTCGCGGTCGGCGTCGGTGCCGCCGAGCTCGTCGGCGTCGCCGAGGCCGTCCCGGTCGGCGTTGGCGGAAGCGTTGCCGTCGGCGTCCCCGTGGGCGTGCCGGTGGGCGTGGGGCTGCCCGTGCTCGGCGGCGGCGCCCGCCATTCAAAGGTTTCCGTCGCTCGGACGAAGTAGGCGGCGTCGGGCTCGATGGGGAAGTCGTTGAACGGGTAGCCGGCGACGTATCCCTCAAAGCTGCCGTAGACCCAGCGGTCGATCTCCGCTAGCCGGCCGATGCCGGTCGACGGCTGCTGCCCCGCCGCCGAGACGACGCCCGATGCGCGCAGCCGATTCCCTGGAACGGGCACGCCGACGAGATTCCAGCCCGTCTGGAGCGTGCGTGTCGGCGGGTCGGCCGGGGCGTAGCCGGCCAGCTCCCAGGTACCCTGGCCCGCCATGGCGAGGAAGTATCCTTCCCCCGGGAGCACCGGGAAGTCCGTTCCCAGCAGCGCGGTGCCGCTGACGACGGCGCCGTCCCAGGCCCCGTCGTGATAACGCAGCGCCCACCGCAGCCGGGCCTGGCCATCGCCATTCAGATGCACCGCCAGCGCGCTGAGCGTTGTCACCGTAACCGGGCGCACGGGCAGCGCCAGGGCATTCCAGCCCGGACCGTAGCCAAGGCGGTATGGCGTGACCGCCGTCGGCACTTCGGCCCTGGCCGGCTCGGACTCGTGGGCAAGGCTGCCTGCCATCACGAGCAGCGCCAGGCTGATGAGCAGCCAAGGGATAGGAGATCGTGACCGGGGCATCGAGCTCTCCACCTGCTGATCCTGAGAACTCCGCATCCGTCATGCTGAGCCGCAGCGAAGCATCTCTGCGGCCCGAACCGACTACGACCGGGAGATGCTTCGCTGCGGCTCAGCATGACAATCCCCCTGCGCGGCTCAGCATGACAATCCCCCTGCGCGGCTCAGCATGACAATCCGCGCGTGAGTCGATAGACTTCGACCTGCAGGGGAACTGAACGAGTCCACACGAGTGTTGTGCAAGGCAACCGATGTGCCAGAGGAGCCGGGCCGTCATCGATGCAGTCTGACGCGGAGTCCCGCATGTGATAAGCTAACCACGGATGTGAAAGGATTCGGAGCAGGAAGATGAGCGAACATGCGGTGTTGGTCTGGCTGCGGCTTGCGGGCGATGGATTCGGAGATGAGGACGAGTGGGAAGCGATTACCGCCCTCGAAGACCGTCTGCAGGAAATCGTTTGTCAACAGGGTGTCGGCGAATTCGACGGCAACGAGATCGGCATGGGCTACTGGACGCTGTACCTGTACGGCCCCGACGCTGATCGTCTCTATGACGCTATCCTTCCAGCCATCCAAGGCATCGGGCCGCGTCCGGGCTCGTATGCCATCAAACGATATGGACCACCGGACGATCCGGATTCACGCGAGGAGCGGGCCCTCCTGTAAGGCATGACGACATATGAGTCCACCCAGTGTCGCCGATCTGTTTCGGCTGTTTGTTCCGCTCGGGATAGGGATGTTCCTCGTCTCGGTCGAGGTCTGGGTGCTGAACGCCGCGCTGGCCCGGCTGCCGCAGCCGGAGCTGACCCTCGCCACGTTCTCGGTGGCGGCAAGCCTGAGCTGGTTCACCGAGAGCCCGATCATCTCCATGATCCAGGTCTCGACGGCGGTGTCGGCCTCGCCCGCGGCGGTCGCGGTCATCCGCCGCTACAACTGGCTCGTCGCCGCTGCCCTGGTCGCGTTTGCCTGGACCGTCGCGACCACGCCGCTGTACGATCTGGTCGTTGGGCAACTACTGGGAATCCCGCCGGACCTCGCCGGGGCGGCTCGACTGCCGTTCGCCATCCTGGCCAGCACGCCCCTGATCATCGGCAGCCGGCGGGTCGGCCAGGGCATCCTCGTCAAGCGGGGCCAGAGCCGGCCGGTGGCCAGCGGCACCGCCATTCGGCTGGCCCTGCTGGCGGCTGTGCTCGTCGCCATCGTCGTCGGCCGGCCATCGGTGTATGGCGCCGCGCTGATCGCCACGGCGTACATCGGCGTGCTCGCGGTGGAGATGGCGTACATCAACCGGCTGGCACGCCACGCACTGGTGCGGCAGCCAGTCGTCGGCTCGGAAAGCGGGGAGACGACGCTTGCCGCCCTGTGGCGGCTGCACGCGCCCATCGGGATGTCCTCGCTGCTGTTCACGCTCATCGGGCCGCTGGTCAACGCCACGCTGGCGCGCGCGCCCGAGCCGGCCACGGCGATCGCGACCTGGGCCGTCGTCGTGGCCACCGTCGGACTCCTGCTGATTCCGCTCACGATGATCCAGCAGGTCGTCATCGCCCGGTACGGAGACCCTGGCGCCAGGCGACCGCTCAGGCAGTTCACGGCGGCGCTCGGGCTCGGAGCCACCGGCGTCGTGTTCCTGGTGGCGCTGTCGCCGCTCTACCAGGTGGTGATCGGCGGAGCGATGGGCCTGTCGCCGGCGCTCCAGGCGCTCGGACGGCCGGCGCTGCTCATCTACGCGCTGGCGCCCTTCGGCGCGGCCTGGGTGTTCTATTTCCAGGGCCGGGAAGTCGCCGAGCGCCGCACGCCGGACCTGCGCCTGGGCACCACCGCCAACCTGCTGGCGCTGGCGCTGGGGCTGGTGGTCATTTCGGCCGTGGCCGGCGAGCACCGGGTCGCCGGCACCGCCGCGGCGGTCGTCGTTGCCTACGGGGTCGAGGTCCTGGTCCACATGATGCGAGCGCGCCGGTGGGAGCGAACGACCAATGGCGCCGCGGTCGGAGACACGATGGGGCAAGAGATGGGAGAACAGATGAAGGAGCCGGTAGCCTAATGCGCCATTCAGCGCGCCGTTCGCCGCCGGATGTCAGATCGGTTCGTCGCCAAACACCCCTCGGGGAAGACACAGTGGAGATCGAAAGAACAAGCGCAGCCCGTATCCCGATCAGGACCAGTGCGTATCGCGTGCTGGCGCTGGCGTGTCTCGCCGAGGTGCTGGCGATGACGGTCTGGTTCAGCTTCTCGGCCGTCAAGCCGCTCGTCGCCGAGGGTTGGCAGGTCTCGAACGCCCAGGTCGGGCTGGTCCTCTCGGCCTTTCAGCTCGGCTACATCGTCGCCGTCGTCGCCGTCGGCTACCTCTCCGACGTCGTGAACGACCGGAAGGTGCTGGCGCTCTCGTGCCTGGCGGCCGGCGCTCTGAACCTGGCCTTTGCCCTGCTGGCGACGAACCTCCTGACGGCGATGGCGCTTCGGTTCCTCGTCGGCGCCGCCATGGCCGGGGTCTACACGCCGGGCATCCGGCTGCTCGCCAGTTGGTTCAGTCCGCAGGCCCGCGGCCAGGCCGTCGGGCTCTACGTCGGCGCGCTCGTCCTGGGCTCGGCGTCGCCCTACCTGCTGGCGCCGCTGGCGGCGGCCATCGGCTGGCAGGCGCTCGTGCTCGCCACGGTCGTCGCCGCCGTGCTGGCGAGCGGCGTCTGGTGGCTGCTGGTCCCCGATGCTCCAAGCCGCAGTGCGCCGCCCACGCGCGGCTTCAACCCGGCGGTCCTGCGCGACCGGCCGCTGTTGCTGATGAACCTGGCCTATACCGCCCACATGTGGGAGCTGTACGCGATGTGGGGCTGGATCGGGCCGTTCGTCACCTTCGCGCTGGCGAGTCAGGGCGTGCCGACGGCTGAGGCAGCCGTGCAGGGCGGCCAGATCGCCTTTCTCACCGTGGCTGCGGGCGGCGCCGCCTGCGCCGTCGCCGGCCGGCTCTCCGACCGGTTTGGCCGTACCCGAACGGCTGGAGCCTTCCTGGTTGCCAGCGCGCTCTGCTCGTTCGGGTTCGGCTTTCTGACCGGCGCGCCCGCATGGGTCCTGGCGACCGTCGGGGTCGTCTACGGCTTCGCCATCGTCGGCGATTCGCCGGTCTTTTCGACCGGCATCACCGAGCTGGCCCCGGCAGCCAATCGCGGCGCGGCGCTGGGCGTCCAGAGCGTTCTCGGCTTTGGCATCACCATCGTCTCGACGGCGCTCTTCGGCGTCGTCGTCGACCTGCTGGGCTGGGCCGCCGCCTTCATCATGCTGGGCCTGGGCGCGACGCTGGGGCCGCTGGCCCTGTGGCGACTCTATCTGATCCCGGTGGCCCGGCGTGCGCTGGCAGCGGGACGCGGATGAGCTCAGTCCGTGAAATCGCCCGGTCGCGCCATGGCGCGGCGATGCTGGCCCGGAGCCGGGCCAATCACCTTCAGCGGCGCAACAACTATGACACAACCGAGCGATGAGCACAAGGCGAGTTGATTGGCTGCGGCGCTGCCTGGTGGACAGCCACCTGACGAAACGGTACAATCGTACTCCAAGAACCGAGGAATCCGTCTCTGCGTTCTCCGCGCCTCTACGGTTTTGTTCGGCGCTGTATTGACCGCTGCGGTGAGGTCGCAACGGAGCGCGGGGGCTCGTCCCCCGCTTCCTGTCAGTTGGCGCGGGAAGGGGCGGGGGACGAGCCCCCGCGCTCCGGAGTTTTCGCAGCGTGCATGCTCCTGCGTAGGGGCCGATGAACCTCCGCATCTATTCCGCGACCCCCTCATGGTGACCTTACCCGATGGAGGTGAGAAGGTGAAAGCGTTCGAGTACACCGCCCCCGGCACGTTGGCGGAGGCGGTGGCGTTGCTCCAGGAGAAGGGACCGCGTGCCCGGCCCTTTGCCGGCGGGACCGACCTCCTCGTCCAGATGCGGGCCGGCCGGCTCGACCTCGATTGGCTCGTCGACGTCAAGAGGGTCCCCGACGTCAACGTGCTCGCATACGATCCCCACCAGGGCTTGACCCTCGGCGCAGCCGTCCCCTGCTACCGCATCTACGAAGATGCGGCGATTGGCCGGGCCTATCCCGCGCTGATCGACGCCGTCCGCCAGATCGGCGGCATCCAGATCCAGGGGCGGGCCAGCGTTGGCGGCAACCTCTGCAACTCCTCGCCAAGCGGCGACGCGATCTCGGCGCTCATCGCCCTATCGGCAAGCTGCCTGATCGCCGGTCCGAACGGGACGCGGCGGGTCCCCGTCGAGGCGTTCTGCACCGGCCCCGGCCGGAACGTTCTCGGCCCCGCCGAGCTGCTCGTCCAGATCGCCGTCCCGCCGCCGCAGCCGAACGGGGGCGCCCGGTACCTCCGCTTCACGCCGCGCAACGAGATGGATATCGCAGTCGTCGGCGTCGGCGCGTCCGTCGTCCTCGACGCCGACCACCGGCAGTTCGTCTCGGCGCGGGTCGCCCTGGCGGCCGTTGCGCCGACGCCCGTCTACGCCGAGGCCGCCGGCGCCGCCCTGGCCGGGCAGCCCATCTCAGAGGAATCCATCCGGCGCGCCGCCGAGCTGGCTCAGGCCGCGGCCAGGCCCATCACCGACATGCGCGGGACGGCCGAGTACCGAACGTACCTGGTTGGCGTTCTGACCAGGCGGGCCCTGGCCGGCGCCGTCGAGCGAGCGAAGGGAGGAGTTACCGGTGTCCACTAAGGTCCACGTATCGGCACGCATCAACGGCGACCAGGTCGAGTTCCTCTGCGAGCCGCGCCAGAGCCTTCTCGAATGCCTCCGCGACGTGCTCAACCTGACCGGGACGAAGGAGGGGTGCAACGACGGCAACTGCGGCGCCTGCTCCGTCCTGCTCGACGACCGGCCCGTCAACGCCTGCCTCGTCCTCGGCCCGGAGGTCCAGGGCAGAGAGATCACGACGATCGAGGGGATCGCCACGCCGGACAAGCTCCATCCGATCCAGCAGGCGTTCCTCGACCAGGCCGGGCTTCAGTGCGGCTTCTGCACGCCGGGGTTCATCATCTCCACCAGGGCGCTCCTCGACCGCGAGCCGCGGCCGACGGAAGAGCGGGTCCGGTTCTGGCTCGCCGGCAACCTCTGTCGATGCACCGGGTACGACAAGATCGTCCGGGCCGTGCTGGACGCGGCCGAGCGGGTGGAGGGGGTGAAGGCGTAATGGTTGCGACCAACGAGCAGGCCACCCAGATCCTCACGGCCGAGCCGTTCAGCGTCGTCGGGACGCGGCCGGCCCGGCACGACGGTCCCGACAAGGTGACGGGCCGCGCCCAGTTTGGCGCCGACCTCAACCTGCCCGGCATGCTCCACGGCAAGGTGCTCCGGAGCCCCCACGCCCACGCCCGTATCCGCTCCATCGACGCGAGCCGGGCGGCGGCGCTGCCGGGCGTCCACGCCGTCGTCACGGCGGCGGACCTGCCGCTGGCACCGGAGACCATCGCCGCCCGCGGCGAGGCCGCGACCAGCCTGAAGTACCAGTCCGCCAACGCGCTGGCCCACGACAAGGCCCTCTACAAGGGCCACGCCGTCGCGGCGGTGGCCGCGGTGAGCCCCCACGTCGCCGAGGAGGCGCTCGCGCTCGTCGACGTCGACTACGAGGTGCTGCCGGCGGTCCTCGACGTCCGGGAGGCGATGAAGCCGGGCAGCCCGATCCTGCTTGAAGACCTGCGGACGAAATCGCTCGGCGGGCGGGCCGATTCGCCGAGCAACGTCGCCGCCCACCATCAGTACGTCCTGGGCGACGTCGAGCGGGGATTTGCCGAGGCCGACGTCGTCGTCGAGCAGGAGTTCGAGACGTCGATGGTCCACCAGGGCTACATCGAGCCGCAGACGGCCACCGCCGACTGGACCGCCGACGGCCAGATCACGGTCTGGTGCTCGACCCAGGGCGCCTTCTCCGTCCGGGAATCGCTGGCGGGTCTCCTCGACCATCCCATCGGCAAGATCAAGGTGGTGCCGATGGAGGTCGGCGGCGGCTTCGGCGGCAAGGCCGGGGTCCTCCTCGAGCCGATCGTCGCGCTCCTCTCCCGCAAGGCCGGCCGGCCGGTCAAGCTGGCGATGAGCCGGGCCGAGGTGCTCCAGGGGAGCGGCCCGACGAGCGGCACCGCTATGAAGCTGAAAATGGGAGCCACCCGGGACGGCCGACTGACGGCGGCGACCGCCGAGCTGATCTACGAAGCCGGCGCCTTTCCGGGCTCGTCGGTGACGAGCGGCATCGTCTGCGGCTTCGGGCCGTACGACATCCCGAACGCCCGGGCCGACGGCTACGACGTCGTCGTCAACAAGCCGAAGACGTCGGCCTACCGGGCGCCCGGCGCACCCCAGGGGGCGTTTGCCGTCGAGTCGGCCGTCGACGAGATCTGCCGGCGTCTTGGGATGGACCCCATCGAGTTCCGGCTGAAGAACGCCGCCCGCCAGGGCACCCGCCGGATCGACGGCCCTGCCCATCGGAGCATCGGCCTCGTCGAAACCCTGGTCGCGGCGCGGGCCTGTCCGCATTACTCGGCCCCGCTCGGCGGACCGAACCGCGGCCGCGGCGTCGCCGTCGGCTACTGGGGCAACTGGGGCGGCGCCTCCGCCTGCACCATCAACGTCAACACCGACGGAACGGTCCAGGTCGTCACCGGCTCGGTAGACCTCTCCGGCACCCGCACGACCATCGCCATGCAGGCGGCCGAGGTGCTCGGCATCCCCGTCGAGGACGTCAAGCCGAGCGTTGCCGACACCGACTCCATCGGGTTCGCCGACGTCTCCGGGGGCAGCCGAACGACCTTCGGCACGGGTTGGGCCGCCTACCTGGCCGCCCAGGACGTCGTCCGTCAGATGAAGGAGCGTGCCGCCGAGGTTCTCGAGGTCGAGCCGGCGGCGGTCTCCTACGCCGGCGGCGTCTTTACCACGTCCGGCGATCCCGACCGCCGTCTGACGTTCAAAGAGGTCGCCGGCCAGCAATACGACACGGGCGGCCCCATCGTCGGTCGCGCGGCGCTGCTGACCGAGGGCGCCGCTGCTGCGGTTGGCGTCCACATCGCCGACGTCGAGGTCGACCCCGAGACCGGCAAGACGCAGCTCCTCCGCTACACCGTCGTCCAGGACGTCGGGAAGGCCGTGCATCCGAGCTTCGTCGAGGGGCAGATGCAGGGCGGCGCCGTTCAGGGCATCGGCTGGGCGCTGAATGAGGAGTACTTCTTCACCGCCGACGGCCAGATGGCGAACGCGAGCCTGCTGGACTACCGGATGCCGACGGCCTACGACCTGCCGATGATCGAGACGGTGGTCGTCGAGGTGCCGAACCCCGGCCATCCGTTCGGCGTCCGCGGCGTCGGCGAAGTGCCGATCGTCCCGCCGCTGGCGACCGTCGCCAACGCCGTCTCTCGGGCGACGGATGTCCGGATGGCCCGCCTGCCGCTTTCGCCGAACCGGGTGATGGAGGAGATCTGGCGGGATGGCTATCATTTGGATTCCCTCACTCATCCGTGACCTGACCGGCGGGCAGGAGCGGATCGCCGTGCCGGGGGCGACGGTGCGCCAGGTGATCGCCAACCTGGAGGCCGCCTACCCCGGTGTCAAGGAGCGGCTCTGCGAGGGCGACCGGCTCAGCCCGGCCATCGCCGTCGCCGTCGACGGCCAGGTCACCCGGCGGGGCCTGCTCCAGCCGGTCGGCGAGACGAGCGAGGTTCACTTCGTGCCGGCGGTGAGCGGCGGATGATACTGCTGTCCCCCGCGCGTCCCGAATCGCTGAGAGCCATCAGGTCGACCATCTGGCTTATCTCGGCGATCGCCAACACCGCCGGCGCGCTGCTGACGTTCCTCTACTTCCAGGCCATCGACCCGATGCCGGCCGGAGAGCTCTCGGTCCGGACCGTGCCGGCGCCGGCCTGGCTCTTCTTCGCCGGGTTGATGGCAGTGACGTTCCTGGTCGGCTCGCTCGTCCACCGGCGCGTCTTCGGCCGGCTCGAGACCTGGTCCGAGCGGCTGGCGCGCGGCGCCGACCCGGCCGAGGTCCCGGCCGACGTGCGCCGCCAGGCGCTCGACTATCCCTGGCAGGACGCGGTGCTCAGCTTTGTCATCTGGCTGCTGGCAGCGTTCCTGATCGTGCTCTGGGCGTGGTCGTTCGGCGGCTTCGCGGCGTCGATGCCGCGCCTGCTCGCCGGCGTCGTCGGCGTCGGCGGCGTTCTCACCACCGCCATCTTCTACTTCTCCGCCGACCTGGTCTGGCGTCGGGCCATCCCATGCTTCTTCGCCGACGGCAGGCTCAGCTCGACACCCGGCTTTCGCCTGCCCGTGCTGGGCAGGCTGTTGATCGTCCTCCTCTTGATCGGGCTCTGGCCGCTGGCGCTGCTCGCCCATCTCTCGATCCAGCGCGCTCGGGCGCTGGCCGGCGCGCCGAACCCGGAGGCGATCCTCGCCAATCTGGTGACGCTGGAGATCTTCGTCGTCGGTGTCGCGCTCGCCGCCGGCGTCGGCATGGCGGTCTTCCTCACGCGTTCGATCGTCGGGCCGCTGCAGACACTCCAGGCGGCGATGGCCCGGGTCGAGCAGGGCGACCTTGCCGTGGCAGTCCCGGTAACAACCAGCGACGAGCTCGGCTATCTTGCCGAGCGGTTCAACGCGATGACCGCCGGACTGCGCCAGGGCGAGCTGCTGCGGACCCTGCTCAACCTGTACGTCAGCCCCGAGGTGGCCCGGGAGGTCGTCCAGCACGGGGCGAGACTCGGCGGCAGGCTCGTCGAGTGCTCCGTGCTCTTCAGCGACATCCGCGACTTCACCGGCCTCTCCGAGCGGCTGCCCGCCGCCGATCTGATCGCCCTGCTCAACCGCTACATGGGCGCCGTGGTTGCCGTCGTCGTCGCCGAGGGCGGGATGGTCAACAAGTTCGGCGGCGATTCGCTGCTGGCCGTCTTCGGGACGCCGCTCAACCCGGCGGAGGATCACGCCGCCCGGGCCGTCCGCTGCGCAATGGCGATGCGCCGGGCGCTGGCCGACTTCAATCGAGCGCAGACCGAGAGCGGCGGACCGACGCTGCGGATCGGCGTCGGCATCGCGACGGGGCCGGCCATCGCCGGCAACGTCGGCGGGAGCGAGCGGATCGAGTACACCGTCATCGGCGATACCGTCAACCTCGCCTCGCGCCTCCAGGCGCTGACGAAGGATCTCGGCGTCGACGTCCTGGTCAGCGCACCGACCTACGCGTCCGCTGCGTCGGTTCTGTCGATCGAGGGAACGTCGCTGCCGGCCGTCTCGGTCCGCGGCAAGAGCGAGCCGGTGGCCGCCTATGCGCTACGATACTCGCCGGCTGAAGGCGGCGCTTGACCAGCATTCGGTGCAGCCTGAGGAAGTTCGGGCGGGGGACGGGTAACATCCGCCATCGGCTGCCAACACTGCATAACAACGGCAGGATTGCCTGGTTGGCGGACTTGTGGCTTGTGGATAGCGTTGCGTGCGCGCGTGTTGACAAGTGGCATCACCGGTGGTACCATTGGTAGCGGGAGTGGTGCGGTGGGTCAGATTGAGAAGCTTATCCGGCAACTCGTGTCTCGGCCCACCAGCATGGATTTTGACGATGTTTGCAGGGTGCTGGCGCACCATGGCTGGGTACTCGATCGGACCAAGGGTCATCCCGTATTTGTAAAGAAGGGAGAGTTCCCAATTACCGTTGCCCTGGTGAGCGGCCGCAAGGTCAAGCGTGTGTATCTGAAGCAAATCTGCGAACGCCTTGGCTTGGAGGAGGACTAGCATGGCAGTGTCGCCGCGAAGGCCTCTGGACGAGTACCTCTCACTGGAATACCCGTTCACCGTCATCCCTGACCCCGACGGTGGATACGTCATCACTTTCCCGGACCTGCCCGGCTGCCTGGCCCAAGTTGAGACTTTGGATCAGGTCCAGACGATGGTGGAGGAGGTTCGCGCCGTTTGGATAAGGACTGCGTACGAACAGGGAATGGATATCCCTCTACCATCCTCTGGGGACTATGGCGGCAGATTCAACGTCCGGTTGCCGCGCTCTCTGCATAGGGCGCTGGCCGAATCTGCTAAGCGTGATGGTATTAGTCTCAACCAGTATGTTGTCATGCTGCTCTCTGGCGGTCACTCGCGACAGCAGTTGGCGCGAGAGATCACCCGCATGGTGACGGACGTGGTACTTGATGCGCTGTCGGAGAGAACTGGCTTCAGCTACCGCTTTGGCGTCCCGGACCTTGCTGGGTCCCAAATCTACCACGTCGTGGCAGTTGGCGGCGTATCTGCCTCCGAAATCCCGGTGCTCATGCAAGCCGGCGAGCCAGTAGATGTTCTCCACGCGTCAACTCAACGTCGTCGTGCATAAGGGGCGAGAGTTGTTTGATGGTAGAGGAAACGCGCGATCCTGCGGAATCTGCTGAGCAACGAAAGACCTACGAGGAGTTTTTCAGGTTTCTGGGACAGATAAACCTGGCTTCCGTGTGGTTGAAGGACGCCCGGGTCACGAATTACGCCGGACCGAAGCCCCAGGGGCCTGCCGATGTTCGAGTTGCTGACAAGGCCACCTGGGAAGCAAGACCGGGTGGGTTCAGGGTCCTCCACCACTACTCAATCCGCGTGGAGGTGGCATCTGACACAAGAGCCGAAGTAGAGGTTACCTTCGGTGTGGACTTTGTTTCGGAAACCCCGCTTTCGGAGCCCATGTACGGGCTGTTCCGAAGACTGATGGTAACCGTTCACGCGGAATGTTCGGACGCTTGGTATCGTGACAAGGGAGAACGGGCACCGTCGGCGGGGCGTCCGG